>JACKBL010000004.1:314547-629095 GCA_020634515.1 Ardenticatenales bacterium
ACGCCGCAGCCGACGCCTAAACCCACGCCCACGCCGCCGCCGCTGCCCACCGGGGCCACGGCGACCGTCATCTCTGATCTGCTGAATCTGCGCACGGGGCCGTCTCCGAGCTACAATATCATCCGGGTGCTGACGCGCAATCAGGTGGTACGGTTGGCGGGTTATCGTAACCTGAGCGCGACTTGGGTGCAGGTGATTACGGCGGATAATGTGCAGGGGTGGGTGTATGCGCCGTTTGTGTTGAGCAGTTATCCGCTTCTGAGTTTGCCTGTGTGGTCGGGATCGGCGGGGACGGTCAATGCCGGCACGGCTATTGTCATCGCTTTCTACCTGAACGTCCGCACCGGCCCGGATGTCTCCTACACCACTTTTACCCGTCTGCTCAACGGGCAGCAAGTTACCCTCACCGGCTACCGCAACGGCGCGGCTACCTGGGTGCAAATTATCACCCCCGAAGGGCAAACGGGTTGGGTTAACCAGCGGTATCTGCTGTACAGCTACCCGATTGAAGACATGATCGTCTGGTCCGGGTAACGAATAAGCTTCTCTTGCCACAACAGGACGTGGATGAATGTGAGTGGATGCCGGCATATTATGCCGGCATCCTTTTGCGCGCATCCGCGTCCTTTGTCCTTTACCGAATTTAGAGAAACGGTATCGTTTGGGTTGGCATCAGGCGCAGACGGAATAAAATGGGGATATTCTGATGTCGCCCCTGGCCGGGGGGCAAATTGTGATAAGGAAATGTGTCCCTATGAAGCCTTCGAAGATGTGCCTGCTCCTCTGCGCTATGGCCGCGACTCTGCTGCTTGCCGCCTGCCGCGCCGACAAACCCGCCGCCTCCCATGATACGACGAGCCAATCCGCCGGGGAGAATGCCGGCATTGCCACGCCCACGGAGGAAATTTACCTGCCGCCCGCGGACAAAGCCGACACCCCGGCGAATACGGTGCAAAATTTCTACGGCTGGTATCTGGACGCGATCAAAGCGGCGCTGACGGGCGACCGTGATAATCCGCTGGCGAATGGGGAGGTCGCCCGGAGCGGTTATCTGACGCCCATGTTGATGCACCGCGTCAACGAGCTGGTGCTGAAGTTTGATGAGCAGGGTTTTGTGGGGCTGGATCCTTTGTGGTGTGCCGGCATCACCCCCCCCGACAACTTCTACCTCGATGGACAATTCAGCAACAACGGCGTCCCCATGCTCCTTATGCGTACCAATTTGCCCCAACACGCTTTTGTCGTGTACACGCAGCAAACGGGCAATCTTTGGCAAATCAGCGACATTGCTTGTGCCGGCACACCCGAAGGCGTCGTCAACAGCTTCTACCTCTGGTATCTTAGCCGCCTTGCCGACCAGGGACCAGCCGCCCTCACCAACGGTGACTACCGCGCCAGTGGCTTTCTCTCCGCCGCCCTGATGGAACAGGTAGATGCCCAGGTCTCCGCCGGGGCAAGTGGCGACGACCCATTTTTATTGACCACCAGGACCCCGCAAGGCTTTGCCGCCACGCCCGCCGAAAACACGGGTGGTGTCGTTCTCCTGCGCCTTGATTTTGGCGATGCCGGTCAAGAGCTGCGTATCCGGCTGTTGCAGGAGGGCGGGTTCTGGAAGATAGACGTGATCAAGCTGGCAAACCAATAGCCATTCCTGGATCGGATTGCGGGCGGGCTGTGTCCGATTTGGAAAATCGGACTACAAGAGGGTTGTCCGATTTTCTAAATCGGACCGGAAACAAGCGACTTTTTCTCCACGCCGTCCGCCCACTACTTTTGGACCATTGGCAAAAAAACGAGCTGCTCGCGGGCAATGCCATACCAATAACCCATTTGCGCCGCGTATGACGGGCTAGAAGCCTTCCCGATGGCCGTCTGCCCTACCGTCATGTTGATAGCGTAATCGGTGGAACTGGCCGCCCCGCCGCCACCCGACAGCGGCACCATCCAATCCACGGCATAATTCGGCGATGACATGGCCTGCGTGCTGAGGGCAATGATCAGGCAGGCGATCAGCGCCAGGATCAACCCGATTCGTATGCGCTGCATCCTGTGCCTCCTTTTCAATCGTCATACGCCAGCGTCAGGCGCACGCCGCCAATCTCCACCCAGGTGGAAGCGCCGCTGAATCCCAATTCCAACGTCAGGTACAGCACGCCGGAGTCCGGCGAAAGGACATTGTTGTTGCTCAAGTTGTAGGATTGCACGCAGCCGGTGGGGTTATTGCCTACGTCACAGACGTGATCGGTGGTGTCGAACAGAATCGTGAGGTAGCAGGAGGACGTGCCGCACACGCCCGTCTGCCGGCGCAGCAGCACCGCCGCCAGCCCATCAAACTCCGTCTGCCCCGCCCAATGAATCTCCATGCCCGTCAAACGCACGTTCTGCCCATAAAGTGTGCCCGGAACCGTGATCGGCAGCATCACATTCTTGTTGCCCGCCGTCGCCCCACGATAGATTTTCGCGCCGCCCACCGTGTCCATGTCAATGATCGTGCTGTCGGATTGGTGATAGGGGCGCGCGCCGCTGCCGCTGATCCAGAGATACGAGGGGGCCGTGCTTTGCACAACGCCGCTGCCGCCCGCCCGCAGGGCCACGCCGGACGCGCTGGCGGCATACACCCCCACGCCGCTGCCGCTGTTTTCGACGTGCAAAATGGCGTTGTCGCCGCTCAGGTTGTATTTAATCACGGCTCCTGGCCGCAAGCTCCAGGCGTAGGGGACGTTGTCCAGATACTGGCGCGGCGTCATTTCCCCGTCACCTTCCACTTCTATGCTCAAATAGAGTTGCTGTCCGCTGATGGGACAGTTGCCGGCATACATGTATTTGCTGAACAGCCCATCTTCCACGGTGACGCTGCGCGTGTCCGTACACAGAGCCGTCCCTCCCGTGGACACATCGTAGAGACGAAAGGTGAGGGAATAGTCACCGTCCAGTGGGCTGCCGTCAGCGTCCGTCAGCCGTCCCTGGATGGGAATGTACCCACTGCGGGCCTCTGGCGCGGTGGGCTGCTCTGGGCGCGGCGGCGCGGATTCATCCGCCGCGGATTCATCCGCCTGTGTCAGGCGCGGCGCGCCCGGCAGCGCAACCAGCGCCAACAAAAATGCGGCGACCACAATCAAAGGAAAGATCGATTTACGGTTCATCATGCGCCTCCCTGGCAAGTAAGGGTAGATATTCTTTAAACGCTCGTGTCCTGTTTGTTACATGTTCGTGATGGAGGGCTGCTCCCACTGGCCCCTTTAACAGACTACAAAGATAATTGGTCCAATCTCGCTTAGCGCTTACATGCTGACATCAATACGCCTGGCTAAGACTTTTGTAATCTTTTACTATAGAAGTAGGGCATCCGTCACCGCCAGTGGCAAACGTCCGGTTTTTTTCCGATTTTCGTCATGAGTCATGGGGGTTCTTCCTATGCGCGTTTACTGGCCAGTTGACCAGTCGTGAATCTGTCCATCCGTCCAGACACAATTCTCGCCACCTGCCTGATGCCGGGGTGGGGTTTTGGGGGTATATTGACATTACCAGCGCATATACGCGGCGCTGCCATCACGTCAATGAGGGAGAGAATGCGGATTATTCTCGCGGATGATCGGCCACGGGTGCGCGCGGCGCTGCGGCTCTTGTTGGAACAGGAGCCGGGCAATATGATTGTGGCGGAGGCGGCGGATGCAACCGGCCTGTTTCTGGCCTTGCAGTCCCAGGTGGCTGATCTGTTGTTGTTGGATTGGGAGCTGCCGGGAATGCCGGCATCTTCTCTCCTCCCCCTCATCCGCTCCCGCCAACCCCTCATGCGCATCCTCGCTCTGAGCGGTCGCCCCGAAGCCCGCGCCGAAGCCCGTGCCCACCGCGTAGACAGCTTCGTCAGCAAAGGAGACCCTCCTGAAAACGTCCTGGACGCCGTGCGCGCCTGCGCCCGCAGCCGGGAAGAGGGGGAAAAGCCATCGTGACGGAAATACCGCCACCACTGACCGTATCCGGTAGCGAGCGCACCGGAATTCTGGCAGGCGTGCGCCTCTACCTGGACAAAGTGCGCTTGTTCCGGCCCAACGCACGCCTCTACCTGGCAAGCCTGATCGTCAGTGGCGTCGCCTACGGCATCTACGGCCTACTGTTCAACTTCTACGTCCTCAGCCTGGGTTACAACGAAGCCCTGCTGGGGCAACTGCTGACCACGTCTAGCCTGGTGGCTTTGCTCAGTGCCTTGCCTGCCGGCTATGTCAGCGACCGCGTCGGGCGGAAGCGGGCTTTGTTTCTGTCCAGCCTGATGACGACCGCTGCCGTGGTGGGGCTGGTCACGTGGCGCAGCGTGACGGGCTTCTTTGCCATGAGCCTTGTATTGGGGTTGGCGCAAAGCCTGAGTGGGGTCACGTTGGGGCCGTTTTTGATGGAGAACAGTGGCGAGGCGGAGCGGACGTATCTTTTTTCGATCAGTTTTGGCTTGAATATGCTGGCGAGTTTTGTGGGGAACTGGATTGGCGGGGGAATGCCGGCATGGATAGGCCATATCGCCGCCGTGAGCGCAACCAGTGCCGTCGCTTACAGGTGGTCGTTGGTGATTGTTGCCGGCATTGCCGCCCTGGCCCTCATCCCCCTCTCCCTCCTGCGCTCCCATCCCGGCGCCCAGGAAGACGAAGGACGTAATCTCTCCCCATTCCAATATGCCCGCCAAAACCCCCGCCTGCTGGGCAAACTCATCTCCCCTCTGCTCGTCACCTCACTGGGCGCGGGCCTGCTCATGCCCTTCATGAACGTCTTCTTCCGCCGCACCTACCAGAGCAGCGACGCCGCCATCGGCACCCTCTTTGCCGCCGGCTCCCTGGCTATGGGTATTGGCCTGCTCGTGGCCCCGCCCCTGGCCGACAAATACGGCAAGATCGCGGTCGTCGTCCTCACCCAAGCCCTGTCCATTCCCTTCCTCATCTTGCTTGGATTCGCGCCCTGGTTCTGGCTCAGCGCCACCGCCTACCTGGTGCGCCTGGCCTTGATGAACATGAGCAATCCCGTCTACCAGACGTTTGTTATGGAGGAAGTACGTCAGGAGGCGCGGGCCACCGTTGCCAGTCTGGTGAGCATGAGTTGGAACGTTGGCTGGTCGTTCAGCCCCACCATCAGTGGTTGGCTGCAAGTGCATTACGGATTCGCGCCCGTTTTTCTGGGCACAATCACCACCTACATCATTGCCATCTATCTCTACTGGCGTTTCTTTTATGCGCGTGAAAAGTAACTGCTAAGCCAGATTGGACCCATTTCTTTGGTGAAAATGGCCGTTGAGCGCGTGAAATTGGTCCAATCTCCAGAGAGCGTTAGTCGTTACGTGAAAAGTTGCCAAACCCTAAAGGTCTGGAAGATCTTTAAGGTTCATTGACCCTATAAGGTATTTGAGAAGGAGAACACCATGCTATTTCCACACAACCGGCAGAGCCGGCAAGTAAGTTTCGGAATGTTCAGCGCCCTCGTCGGCGTTTTCGTTTTTGTTTTTCTCGGCACTTGGTCATCCGCCGCGCGGGCGCAGACGCCCATTCCCACGGCCCCGCAAATTCCGGGGGTGGATGTGGAGCCGGATTATGACGTGTCCGCCGAACCCGGCCAGATGCTCACCCTGGCGCATACGGTGAAGAATACACAGACTGGCGGCGACACCTTCCTGGTGCAGGTGGAGTCGCAAATGGGCTGGCCGGTACTGCTGGCGGGCGCGCCGCTGACCAATACGATGCAGTTGACGCTGATGCTGGACGCGCAGGAGACAGCCGCTGTTGAGGTACAGTTGACGGTTCCCTCTGATGCGGTCGGCGCGCGAGATGAATTGACGCTGACGGCGGTTTCGTTGAGCAATCCGGCCATCGTGGGCGCGGCGGTTGATATTGTTACCGTGGAGACGCGCTTTTATTTTCCCATCCTGTTTAATTGGTATCCGCCCGTGCCGTATGCGCCTGTGTTGAACCCGATCAGCAATGCGGAACAAGATGGGTACTATACGGTGTCGTGGCAGGCGGCGGGGCTGGCGCAGACGTACAGTCTGGAGGAGGATGATAATGCGGCTTTCTCCAGCCCGACGGTGGTGTACACAGGCGCGGGAACGTCGTGGTCCGTGCCGTCGCCGGGGAAAAATGCCGGCACTTTCTACTACCGCGTCCGTGGCAACAACAGCTACGGCTTCGGCCCCTACAGCAACACGGAGTCGGCGACGGTAGCCAACCTGTTTTATGCGGACACGACGTCGTTGAATGCCGGCAGTTGCACCACCCTGCACTGGAACTTCACCAACATCAAGGCCCTTTACGTCTCCTTTGCTTACGGCTTCGACAAGCGGGGCGTTGCCGGCATCGGCTCCGCCACCGTCTGCCCCAGCGTCACCACCACCTACGAAGCCCTCGTCGTCAAGCAAGACAACAGCCAGGAAACGCACACATTCACCATCAACGTCACCGGAAGCGCCTGCGGCGACCCCTACGTGCAGCGATTCGAGCCAACCACCTACAGCGTCAAGGCCGGGGAGAAATTCAGCATCTTCTGGGACGTGGAATGCGCCCAGGCCATCTACCTCTCCATCGGCGGCGGCGCGGAAACACCCGTCCAGGGGCACGACTCCCGCCTCGACCTGACCATCACCCAGGACACGCTCTACAAACTGCGTATCGTCTTCTTCCGCGGCCAATCCGACAACGCTTCCTTCACGGTCATGCTGAAGAAGTAACCGGCACTTGACCAGGGACGGCTGAGGTCGCCTGAAGGACTAATCCCCTATCTGTTGCGGCGGGGGTTGCCTGCGACAGACTCAGGCCACAGGTAGATAGAAAAAAGACGGAATGGCGTAAAGCCATTCCGTCTTTTCTTGTCTCGGAAAACAGGAACGCTACGCTTCCAGGGAGCGGTAATACGCCTCCGCCAGGGCATTGTAACGCTCAGGAATCGGCCACAAGGTCGGGTCCTGGTGCCACTGCGTGTTTTCGCGCCCATGCAGCAGCACCATTGCCCAACAATAGGCCTCCTCATGCAGCAATAGGTACGCTTCCATCTCCGTGGCAAAAGCAAACAGACCGGAATCCGCGATCATCCGCACGGCGGTTTCTTTGTCCATGGAGCCAAATTCCATCAACGATAACACCAGCAAGTCATATGTTTCCCGCAGTAGTTGCCGGATTTCCGCTCCATCCGCATCCGCAAACATAACGTTCAAACCACTCCTTCTATGGTCGCACGATGTAGCGGTTGAACGCACCTACCGCTTTCTGCGTGTGGATGGAGATTTGATGCCCTCTGGGTATCAATGACCGGTGATTCAGATTGGGATTGCGCGCCACTTTGTGGTTGACCACGAACGGTCCCTCCACGAAGTCGTAGCCATGTTGCAACGGTCCCTGTTTGAGTCGCTCGATAGCCAGCACTTTGGTCCAGCCGCCATCGGCGCGGCGCAGGCGGTCGCCCAGCGCCAGGTTCTCCGCCAGCATCCAGCCCGCGCCCTCAATGTAGATGGGATGATCCGGCGTCACCAGGATCACGTCCTGGGTCGCCTGTCCGTCGGGACCAAACAACTTGCCAGAGCGATTATCCAGGCGCTGGTCGTCCCGCGCGGCGGCATCCGTGTATTGTAGCGGCAGTTTAACCAGGTTGTTGGTGGGGTGGTTAGTGAGGACCGTAACGGCTTCATACGCCTGCTGTTCCGTTTGCGGGGTTTGCGCCAGCACGCGGTCGCCCACGTTAATGGTTTCGATGGCCTGCATGCCTGAGTCAGTGGAGACGAACGTGCCGGCAGCAAACGAGTTCGCGCACGAGGTATGACCCAATCCTTGCAGCACATCCTGGGAGCGTTCGCTGTAGCACCAGGCGCAAACCACGCGCCCTGGCCCGTTCACTGCCTTCTCAATCTCCTCCGGCGTCATCTTCGTGATGTCTGACACCGTCACATCAGGCGTACTCCCCCACTCCTCCAGGTCTTGCCGGTAGAAAGCCTTTTCGGGGATCAGGTTGCCCAATTTGTCGCCATGTGTGCCTGTGAGGATGTGGACCTCACCGCCGGCGTTCTTTGTATTCACCAGATCGGCGAAATCCGCCTGGCCGATCACCTTGTCCGACACCCAGACGCGCCCGCCGCCGTTGTTCGGTACCGAATAGAAGTCCGGAGCCAGTTCGCTGCGCCCGATGCGCCGCCCATCATCCACGAAATCGCTGGCAATGGGCACGCTCTTCGATGGCGACCCGCCATACGTCACCGGACGCGCGGCGCTGTCGAACTCATCCGCGTGGCGGAAATCTTGCAGATCATCCACATAGCGGAAATCATCCGCTACGGAATCCACCCCGCGCAGACCGCCTAACTCGTCCGCATGACGCAGGTCGCCCAGTTCATCCAGGTTGTGCAGGTCGCCCAACTCGTCAGCGCTGCGGAAGCCGTCCACCAGCTCATCGCCATACTTCAAGCCGCCCTTGAACAGCCCGCCTAATTCGTCAAGGCCACCGAGGAAGAGGCCCGCGATCATCAGCCCCTTCTCAAAGTCGGTCAGTGGCTCGCCCGTAAGTAAGTCGTACCCCAGTGCCAGCGAAGCGATGTCGTACAGGGTTCCCACATAGGGGATGAAGCCAATGGCGACTTGCAGCAGCGCGGTGAACACGGCTTCGTTTCGTTCTACGAAGTCCGCGGCCTGGTTGTAAATGTTCACGGCATTGTCGCCCGCGGCCTTGATGCTGTCGTAGGCGTCAAAGAGGGATTCGGGATCGCCCGTCTGCACAAAGTCCCACAGACTTTCGGCGGCGTCCACGACATTACCGCCCAGGTCAATCAGTTCTGTGGCGATGTCTGCCACGGTGGTGACTACGTCAGCGAGGAAGCCGCACAGCCCGGAGCCATGCCGCCGCTCACTCTGACCGCCCGAACCGCCGCCCCGGCCGCCGGGTGTTCTCACGTTCGAACCATGTTGCTGCCCGTCAGGCGTGCCATGCCGCGCGCCGGGGAGCGCCTGTGAACCGGCGCTGCGCCCGCCGTCGGGCATGTTGCCCGACGGGTCGGTGTAGTTGACGGGATTGTTGAAGCCGTAGGCGTAGCGGTGCAGCGTGCGCGGATGGGTAGGATCGCCAAAGACGCTGTCCTGCTGCAAGAAGCGGCCCGTGGCCGGGTTGTAGGTGCGGGCGCGCAGATAGATGAGGCCCGTGAGCGGGTCCTGCTCTTCGCCGGTGAAGCCGTAGGCGCTGGCAGCGACGCCGTTGCTGGACATCACCGCGCCAAACGGGTCAAAGTCCTGGCTGAGGGTGACTTTTCCTTGCCCGTTCGTCACCTGGCGGATGGAGCCGAGGGCGTCGGCCAGGGTGTACTGCCAGGTGGGTGGATCAGCGAAGGGACCCGTTCCGCCGTGCTGCTCCCCAATCAGACCGAGGCCGCGCAGATAACGGGAGGTTGTGCCGCCCTGGCGCGCGGTGAGTACCTGGGGCAGCGCGCGGGCCACGTCCTGGACGTAATCGGTGCGCACGCCGTCAAGAATTTGGGCCACGCGGTGGCCGTCCCCGTTGTAGACGTACTGCGCCGTGGAGACGCCGCTGCTGATTTGGGTGAGGCGGTTGGCCGTGTCGTAGACGTAGTTGAACTGGCCGTCGGTGAGCAGGTTGCCGTTGGCGTCGTAGGTGAGCGTTTGGCCGTCAAGCTGGACGAGGCGGTTGGCGATGTCGTAGGTGTAGCTGGCGATAGGTTGGCCGTTGCGCGCTTCCAGGAGACGATTACTGCCGGCATCGTAGCTATATCCGTAACTCTCTCCAGAACTGTAGGTTGCGGCAGTGAGGCGATAGAGCGGGTCGTATTCGTACTGGATGGTGGTAGCGCTGGTTTGCGCCAGGCCGCGCAGGGATTGGTGCGTGGTGGCCTGGTCGCCGGTCAAACTCGCGGGTGTGAGCGGGTTGAGATAGCTGCGCGGCAGATCGACCGCTTCCGCCAGATTCATGCCCGCGCCCGTGGTCAGCGCCCAGCCGAAGCCGATCAGCGCCAGGGCGATGGTTGCGCCGGTGAGGGCGCGAATGAGGCGGCGGCGCTTGCGGCGGCTATAAGCCAGTGGGGCCAGCAACCCCAGCGGCCCGAGGAACAACAGGCCCGGGTTGCCCAAGATGGTGGCGGCAATCTGGAGCCAGTTGCGCTGTTGTTGCGCCGCGGCGGCCACATGGCGGCTGTTGGCGGTGAACCAGGTGGCGACGCGGGAAGGCGGCGGCGTCAACTGGGCCAGGGGCACGTCGCCCACGCGCGGGCTTTCGCCGGGACCGCTGCCTGTGGGGACGTAGTCTGTGTCTTGTGTGAGCAGCAGCCGATCGAAGCGCAGGCCGTCTTCGCGCGCCCAGAGGGTGATGGTGTAGAGACCCGGAGCGGGAATGTTCAGGGTGGCGGTAAGGCCGGTGGTGGTCTGGTTGGTCCAACCCCATTGCTGCCAGGGGAAGCCGGTGAGGCTGAGGGCGGGCGTGCCATTGATACCGATGTGGAGGGAGTCGCTGCCGGCATTTACCGCCGCCCCCGCGCCCCACACTACATAATCGCCTGGCGTGCTGAAGTACACCTGGTACTGCAACTCCGGGCTGCGCGTCAGATAATCCGTCGCATATAACGCCCCTCGATCCGGCAGCACCTGCAAGTAACTCTCGCCCACATAGCCCGCCAGCGCCGTGCGCGTGATCCACGTCTGCCCGCCGCGGACGATTATCGCGTGCGCGTGTTCCGCTTCCATCACCACCTGACCGCCGCTTTCCTGGAACACATCCGCCGCCAGCGCCAGCACGTAATCCGACTGCTCCAGCGTGTGGCTGTAATCCGCGTTTGCCGCCGTCAGGCGCACCGTGTACAGACCGGGTTGGTCGTAGGTGTGCGTCAGCGGCAGCATGGAAGTCGTGGTTAGCGTTTGCCCGTCGCCGAATTCCCACACAAAGGTGTCCGCATAGATGGACCCGTTGTAGAATGTCACCGTCAGCGGGGCCACGCCCACGCGCTCCGTGGCCGTGAATACCGCTGTGGGCACGTTTTCCGCCGCCACTTGCAGTTCCACCACCTGGATACGGTTGCCGGCCTGGTCATAGGCGTACACGTAGCTGCCCAGCGTTTGCGTCAGGCTGTTGTATTGGATGAGGGTAAGCTGGTTGGCGTCGTCGTAGCCGAACGTGCCTGTGATGCCGTTGGGCAGGACCACCTCGACCAGGCGGGCGGCCTCGTCGTAGGTGTAACTTGTTTCGCCGCCATCCCAATCCGTCACCGTCAGCAGGCGGTTGGCTCCGTCGTAGCCATACGTCACCTGCTCGTCATCGGGGTAGGTGAGGCTGGTGCGGTTGCCGGCACTGTCGTAGCCGTACTGTACCGTTTGCAGCAGCGGATCCGTGACTACGGTAAGGCGGTAAATGGCGTCGTAGCTGTAACTGGTCAGCCCCGTGAGGTCGCTCATCGTGAGCCGGTTGCCCATGGCGTCGTAAGTGAAGCTGACAGTTTCGTCGGGGCGCGTGATCGTCGTCAGGCGGTTCAGGTCGTCGTAGACGTAGCTGGTCTGCGTCTGATTCGGGTCCATCACGCCCGCCAGATTGCCCACGGGGTCGTAGTTGTACTGCGTCACATAGCCCAGCGGGTCGGCAGCTTGCACCATGCGGTTGAGGGCGTCGTAGCTGTAGGTGAAGCTGTTGCCCAGCGGGTTGGTGGCGGCAATCAGGTTGCCCACGGGGTCGTAGCTGAACTGATTGACCACGTTGGTTTCCGCGTCTTGCGGCCCGCCGCTGACGTAATTCTCCGTCACCTGGGTGAGCCGGTTGAGGGCGTCATACTGGTAGCGCGTCTCCACGCCTTCGGCGTCCGTCATGCCCACCTGGTTGCCCACAGGGTCGTAGAGGTAGCCGGTGGTGCGATTGAGCGCGTCCGTGACGCCGATCATGCGGTCCAGCGGGTCGTAGACAAACGAGGTCTGATGCCCCAGCGGGTCAATGACGGCGGTGTTGTTGCCGATAGCGTCATAGCTGTATTGCGTCGTGTGACCCAGCGGGTTGGTCTGGCTGACGAGGCGGTTGAGGGCATCGTAAGCCATCTGCGAGGTCGCTCCGTTGGCATTGGTTACTTGCAGCAGGTTGCCCACGGGGTCGTAGGCGAAACTGGTGGTTTGGTTTAACGCATCCGTCATGGCGACGACGCGGTTGAGGGCATCCACAGTGTACTGCGTGGGGTTCTGGAGGCGATCTACCTGGCGCACCATGTTGCCCACGGGGTCGTACTCGAACTGCATGGTGGCGCTGAGGGGGTCCGTGACCATTACCATCCGGTTGAGGGCGTCGTAGTCGTAGCGCGTGGTGCGGTTGAGGGCGTCCGTTTGCGCCAGCAGGTTGCCCAGCGGGTCGTAGGCGTAGCTGGTGACCTGGTTGAGCGGGTTGGTGATCCGCGTGAGGCGGTCCATGCCGTCGTAGGCGTAGGCGATCACGTGCCCGGCGGCGTCGGTGACGCTGGTCTGGTTGCCTACGGCGTCGTAAGTGAATTGCATTGTCCCGCTCAGGGGGTTGGTCATTTGGATGACGCGGTTGAGGCCGTCGTACGTGAACTGCGTGGTGCGTCCGGCGGCGTCGGCGCTGGCGAGGATGTTGCCTACGGCATCATAGCTATAGCTGCTTTGCTGCCCCAGAGGGTCGGTGATGGTCAGCAGGCGGTAGGCGGCATCGTAGGCGTAGCCGGTGGTGCGGGAGAGGGGATCGGTGAGGGTGAGCTGGTTGCCGACGCGGTCGTAAGTGAAGGTGGTGAGATGGGCGAGGGGATCGGTGATGGCGACGAGGCGGTTAAGCGCATCGTAGCTGTAATGGATGGCGTGCCCGTTTTCGTCGCTGGACTGGATGCGGTTGCCGATGGGGTCGTAGGCCATCGTTTGCACGCCGCCGAGCGGGTTGACGGCTTGCACGAGACGGTTGAGGCCGTCGTAGGTGAATTGCGTGGTGCGCCCGGCGACGTCAGTGATGGCGAGGGGGTTGCCCACGGCGTCGTAGGTGGTGGTGAGGACCTGGCCCAGGGGGTCAATGGTGTGGATGGGGCGGTAGAGGGTGTCGTAGATGTAGGTGGTTTGTTGTCCGTTGGCGTCGGCGGCGGCGTGGAGATTGCCGGCAGCGGTGTACGTGTAAACCGTCGTGCCGCTGATGGAGTTGGTGGCGCGCACCAGCCGGTTCAGTTTGTCAAAAGCAAAGGTGGATTCGCGCCCCAGGGCGTCCACGAGGCTGACCTGGTTGCCGATGGCGTCGTAGGCGTACTGCGTCACCTGTCCCAGTGGGTCGGTCAACTGCACCAGGCGGTTCAGTTCGTCGTAGGCGTAGGTGGTTTGTCGCCCTTCCGCGTCCGTCATGCGAATGAGGTTGCCCACGGCGTCGTATGCGTAGCTGCTGGCGTGGCCGAGGGCGTCGGTGACGGCGACGGGGCGATTGAGGAGGTCGTAGGCGGTGGCGACGGCGTTGCCTTCCGGGTCGGTTTGCTGGGTGAGGTTGCCCACTTTATCGTAGGCGTAGAGGGTGATGCCGGCATTCGCGTCAATCGCGGCAATCATCCGATCCAACCCGTCGTAACTGAACTGTGTCGCTTGCCCGTTTGGATTCGTCGCTTGCAGCACGTTACCCACCGCGTCGTAGACATAAACCGTCGTTCCGCCGAGCGGATTCGTGCGCGTAAGCACCTGATTGAAGACATCATACGCAAACTGCGTCGTCCGCCCCAGTGGGTCCGTTTGCGTCAGCAGATTGCCGTTAGCGTCATACGCCATCGTTGTCACTCCGCCCAGGGCATCCGTCATGCTTACCTTGCGGTCCAGCGCATCGTAGGCGTACTGCCGCGTGTTTCCTTCCTCGTCCGTCACTTGCAGGATGTTGCCCACGCCGTCGTAGAGGTAGCTGACCGTACCGCTGAGGGCGTTCGTCACGGTCAGGGGGCGGTTGAGGGCATCATAGCTGGTGCGCGTGGCGCTTCCTAAGGGATTAACGACGCGCGTGCGATTGCCCACGAGGTCGTAACTGTAACGAGTGATGCCGCCGCGCGGGTCAATGCGCTGTACGATGCGGTTGGCATCATCGTAGACAATTGTCATCGTGTGCCCGTTGCCGTCCGTGGCGCCGGTCTGGTTGCCCACGGCATCGTAGCCGAAACTGGTGATGTAACCGGCGGGGTCGGTGACGCTGACGAGGCGGTTGAGGGCGTCGTAGGTGTAGCTGGTTTGTCGTCCTTCGGCGTCCGTCATGTGGATTTGATTGCCGGCAGGATCGTAAACGTAACTGGCGACGCCCAACTCCGGGTCCGTCTTCGTGAGCGTGCGTCCCAGGGCGTCGTAGGTGAAGCTGACGCTGCCCCCCGCGCCGTTGGTCAACTGCAAGAGGTTGTCCGCCTGGTCGTAGAGGGAGGTCATTTCGCTGCCATCGGGGAAGATGGTGCGCACCACGCGGTCATTGGCGTCGTAGACGTATTGGGTGACGTTGCCGTTGGCGTCTGTCTCCGCCAGCAGGTTGCCCACGGGGTCGTAGACGCTGCTCACGGTCCCGGAGAGCGGGTTGGTGGTCTGGATGCGGCGGTTGAGCGGGTCGTAAGTGTGGGTGGTAGCGCGCCCGTTGGCGTTTGCCTGGGTGATGAGGTTGCCGTTGGCATCGTAGGCGTAGGTCTGGACCCCGCCGAGGGGGTTGGTGGTGCGAATGAGGTCGTTGCGCGGGTCGTATTCGTAGCTGACGTTGCGGCCCAGGGGATCGGTGATGGAGAGGAGATTGCCGGCATTGTCGTAGGCAAATACCGTCGTGGCGCTGATCCCATTCGTCGTTTGCAGCACATTATCGCCCGCGTCATACACATACGTCGTCGTCCGCCCCAACGCATCCGTCATTTGTAGCAGACGGCCCGCCACGTCATACGCCATGCGCGTCGTCTGCCCCAACGCGTCCGTGATCACCGTCGTGTTTCCAAACGCATCATAGCCAAACCACGCCGTGTGGCCGTTCTCGTCCGTCTCCGACAATGTCTCCCCATGCGGCCCATACGTGTACGATTTTGTTCCCCCCAACGGGTCCGTGACCGCAAGGCGGTTTGTGTGGCTGTCGTAGGCCATAGAAGTGGTGTAGCCGCGCTCGTTGGTCACGCTCGTCACCAGCTTCTGCCCGTTCACCGTCATCGTTGTCGTGTTCCCCATCGGGTCCACCAACTGCGTGATATTGCAGTTACAGTCGTCCCAATCGTACAACGTCGTATGCCCGTTGGCGTCTGTCACCCGGTTCACATTGTACGCATTGTCGTACCCATACGTCTCCGCGTTCCCCAGCGCGTCATGACGGCTGATGAGGCGGCCCTCGCTGTCGTATCGGTCCGTGGACGTGTTCCCTAATGGGTCCGTAACCAGCGTTGTGCGCGTATCGTTGTTCGCGTCGTAGTTGTACCCGAACAGGGTGCGATTCCCCAGGGCGTCATCCTGCCAATCCAGGCGATAATTCTCGTCGTAATGGTTGACGAACTCCTGGTGGCCGTTTGGGTCAATGCGAGACACCAGCTGGCCTGGCTGCCGCGGCGTAGGCAGCGAGTAGGTGTAGTGGGTCACCTGGCCGCGGAAATCCTCCACCTGCGCCAGATACCCCAGCGAATAAGAGTAGGTGTAGCTGCGCCCCAGTGGGTCCGTCATTTGCGTCACGTGCCCGTTGGCGTCGTACGTAAACGTCAACGGGCGGCCCGTGTCATCCGTCACCGCCGTCAGGTTGCCGTTTTGGTCATATGACATCGTCAGGCGATTGCCATTCGGGTCTTCCACGGACGTCAACTTTTGTTCCGCATTGTACGTGTAAACCGTCTGGTCGCACGCCTGGGTCAGTGTGTATGTCGTCAACTCCCGCGTCAGTGTGGCCTTCACGCCGGGGAAGGGGGTGATGGTGTTCCCGTCGGGGCTGACGTTGAAGTAGATGATGGAGCCGTGCGGCAAGCGGGCGGCAAAGTAGGTCTGCTGCCCGATGATGCCATCTTGATCCAGGCCAATAAAGCTCTCGTAGGTCAGGTCCAGGTTGAAGTTGTGCGTCCAGCCGGGTCCGAAGGGGCCGTCCTCCGTATCCCGCGAGTTGTAGCTGCGTACCAGTTCCAATGCTGGCCCCCAAGAGGGAATGTTCACGTCGGAGGTGCTGTACGTGAAGTTGCCGGAGAAGGTGTTTACGGGGTCGCTGTCGAAGCCCTGGAAGAGGCCAGAGAGACAGGAATCTCCCTTGCCCCACTGCTGCGATTCCGCCAGGTAGGAGGTGTCGTAGAAGTGGACGCGCGGCGTGCAGTAGACGAGTTCGGGCAGTTCCACGCCCTTGTAGTCGTCGTGCTTGCATTCTGCCTCCCAGTCAACGAATGAACCCGGCTCGCTGGGCAGTAGCCGCCAGACGCCGCTCACCTGCTGGCCGGGAGCCACGTCGCCCCAGTTCAGTACGGAGGGGCCGATCAAGGTGAAATTGGTGGGGTAGACCTCGCTTTGTTTGATGATCTTTGGCTGCGGCGTTTCTACACGGAAGTTGCGCGCCGTGCCGTAGCCGATGTTTGTCGCCACCACCAGCCAGTCGAAGGTCTGGCTGCCCAGAACGTAGTTGGGCAGGTAGTAGTCAAGCACAATGCGCGGCTGCGGCTCCACCGTAATGGGCGCGGGCGAGGTGATTAACTCCTTTTGCACGCCGTTGACCTTGTAGCGGATGATGGCGTACACGTCAAAGTAGCCCAGTTCCGTGAGCCCGGGGGCGTCAGGGATGATAGTCCAACTGGCGAAGTAGTTTTGCCCGCTGGGCAGGTTGGGCAGGGCGGTGGGCGTCTCCGGGACGATGATGAAGTTGGCCGGGTAAATCTTTTGCCATCTGCCTGGTGTGCCGTCCAGGAGGTTTTCTGCCGGCACAATCGAAGTCAGCGGCAGCGTGGGCGTGAAGTCTCCCGTGGGCGTGATGGGATCTTCCGGCAGGCGCACGGGCACAATCTCTCCCTGACCGTTCTGGAAGACAATACTCACTTCCACGTCCGTCAACTCGGAGGCCAGACCATTGCCCAGATCGAGGTCGGCGGTGAAGGCCTGGCGGTCCAGCGAGAAGCGCTGCTCCAGTTGCAAAATGACGACGTTTTCCTTGAAGTCGGGCGAAAAGGCGAAGCCGGGTCCGGGCGCACCCGTGACCACGTGGACGAGCGCATTGCCCACGGGATACCATTCGCCTACCGGTTGCGCGCAGTAGCAGCCGACGAGGATTTGCCAGTTGCCCACGATCACTTCGTTGGGGCCAAAGATGTCCGGGTTCCACTGGGTAACGATGTCATCCCAGGGGGGCGTTTCCTGTCCGTACTGTGGCGGTGGTTCTCCTGGCGGCGGCGGTGGCGGCGCGCCCCCTTCGCCCGCCGTCAGCGGCGTAACGAACTGCGTTTCCACGCGCAGGCCGCCGGGCGTCATCTCCGCCTCGATGCCGATCAGGGTGGTGATGCCATTGGTGGCGTAAATCTGGATGTAATCGTAATAGAAGCCTTCGGCCAGCCATTGTGGTGGCTCGACAATCAGGTCAAAGCCGATCTCTTCGCCCACTTCCAGGGAGTCAATCAGGGTGGTGCTGACCGTAATCCAGTTCAGGTTTTGCGGCGGCACGATGGTGATGTCTTCCATCGTGGGGGGGATGCCGTTGAGGTTGCTCTCTTCGGGATACCCCGTGTTCACCAATTTCAAGGGGATGTGCGCCTGCTGACCGGGTTGCACCAGCCCCGGTGTGGCATCAATGCGATACCACGTTTCGGGGATGAAGTGTTGGTATTCCGCTTCGACGTTGATCAGCACCAGCCCTTCATCTCCAGAGCAGGTCTGCATATCCGTGCTGACGGTGAGGAGGAAGGGAGTATGGGAGTTGGGGGGCAGTTCGCCAATGCCGATGGAGCCGCCGCCCGTGGGGCCATTGGGGCCGCTGACGCTGGCGGAAACGTTGCCCTGCGTCTGCCAGGTGAGGACGGCGTTGGTGAGGGTGATGGGGTAGAAGTTGTGGACGGTGATCTCTTGCGTTACCACGCCGTCGTCGTCGCCGCAAAGGTTGATGCGGTCGGGCGAGAAGGACAACCGCGGCACCTGGTGGGGGATAAAGGTAAGTGTGAAGACGGTGGTGTAGACGTCTTCAATCTCTGTGGGGGTGACGGACCACTTGGCGATAACGGCGGGTTCGTCTACGATGATGAGTTCTTCCTGGATGCCGTCGCCGGGGACGACGGCGATGTTTTTGTCGCCGAGGAGAATATCGCCGCGTCCCACTTCCAGGTAGTAAGGGCCGGGGGTGAGGTCGGCAAAGCAACTGTAGCCGGGGCCGTCCTGGTCGCTGCTTTGCACGTAGGCTTGCTGGATGGTGTCGGTGATGGGGCCTGTGGCGATGATTTTGCCGGCAAGATCCGTCAACCGCAGTGTCGCCTGAGTCAAAGGCGCGCCCGAGTCGGTTTCCACGCGCGCGCACAACGTGCGCGCCAGTTGGTCGCGGATATTTACCGTCACGGGAATGCTCTGCGACTGTCCGCCGGACGCATCTACCGTTAGCGTCCCCTGGTAGATGTCAATCGTTTCCGTAATCGGCGGCGCGGCATTCACCGTCACCTCCACCGCCTGCCCTGGATTGAGTACCGTGCCCACCGCCGGTTCGCCCAGGTAGATGAAGGGGATATTCTGCATCGCCAGGCTGATGTCGCTCAGCGGGGCCGCGCCGGTGTTGCGAATGGTCAGGATTTGCTGCGCCAGTTCGCCGCGATACATGTTGAAGGTGATGGCCGCCGGTTCCAGGCGTAGTCCGGGCTGCCCTTGCAGGACCAGGGACCATTCCTGTGCGTTCGCGCCCGTTTCCACGTAGACGTAGCCATTGGCTGCGTCATGGCTGGCCGCCGTGATGGTGTATTCGTAGGCTTGGCCTGTTTCCAGGGAATTGAAGGTAATTTGCCCGGTCGCATCGGTGTCGTTTTCGTAGTAGTAGCTGCTGGAGCCGGGCACGCCTTCTGTTTCTACGTAGATCGTTTCCACGAGAATGACGTGGGCGTTGATCACGTTTTGCTCCAGGTCGTTGCTCAATTGCAGGTGCAAATTGCGCAGCGGGGCCTGGACTTGCGCCGTGAGGAAGACGTTTTGCGTTCCTGCATTGGCCGTCGTTACTTGCAGGCGGTCACGGTAATGACCGTTCACGCCGACCTGGCTGGCGTCCGCGATGATAGTGGCAGTGACGACGTCGCCCGGCGCCAGGTTGCCTAACTGCTGTGGCGTGACGGTCACCCAGGGCAGGTGCGGCGGCGGCAGGATGGTGGCGCTGATCAGGTTGGCCGTGCCTTCGTTGCTGATGGTCAGGACCAGGGTGCGCGTCAAACCTTCGGGGACGACGAGGCTGGGGTAGAGGGAGGAGATGACCATGTTGGGCTGCGGCGCTTTGAGGACGGTGGGGCTGGAGGCGGTGTTGTCCGCTGTATCCAGTTCCGGTTCGGCAGCCTGGGCGACGACGGTGTTGTAGACGGTGCTGTTGAGGGGGGCGTTGTTGTCTACGAGGGTTTCCAGGTGCAGGTTGGCGCTCTGGCCGACAGGGAGGGGGCCGACCTGCCAGACGATGGTGCGGGTAGTGGTGTAGTAGGTGAAGGGGTAGGGGCTGGTCTGGGTGACGAAGGTGGTGTAGTTGGGGAGGGTGTCGCTGATGAGGGTGGTAGATGCCGGCATCAACCCCTCATTCTTCACCGTCACGTCATACGCCAGCGGATACCCCACCGTCGCCTGCGCCGGTCCGCTTTGTGTCACGTGCAAGTCCGGACCAATAAACGAAACCGTCACCGTTTTGTTCAACGCCAGGCCGTCAATTGTTACCCCAATTGTGAACGCGCCGATCTCGCTGCTGCTGACGCTGCCCAACGCTCGTCCGCTGGGGTCTGTGGGATAATTAGGCTGCGCCAGATTCACGGGCGCATTCGTCGTAAACACCACGGGTAAGTCGGGGATGGCGTTCCCGTTCGCGTCGCGGGCCGTGGCTATCAGCGTCAGGGCATGCTGCCCATCCGCCGCCGCCGTGCGCGCCCCCAGAATATTAATATCCGAGCGGTTGGGGTCCAGCGGCGTGGGCAGGAACGTTACCGTACCGCCTACGAGCGTCACGTTTCCCACCAGGTCGCGCAGCGAAATCTGCTTCGCCTGCGCCGTTGAAGAGGCCAGCGTGAATGCGACCTGCCCGGTCGCATCCGTGTTCTGGGTGGTGGAGGGGTGAATAACGTTGTTGTTCCCCGTGACCTGAATCTGGATGGCCCGATTCGCCAGCGGACGGTTGAGTATGTCCCGCAGCGTGGCCGTAATCGTGATCACGCTGCTGCCATTGGCCGCCGCCTGCGTGGGCGTAATGATGATGGTGGAATTGGCCGCGTTCGCCGGCGCGGGCGTGAAGGAGAGATTCACCACGTCCGTGAGGGTGATCCCCTCGCCGACCACCAGGGCCGTCACCTGGGATGACTGCGCGGTCGTTGAGCGCACAGTGGCCTGCAACTGCCCCGCCGCATCCGTCAGCGTCACCGGCTGCGTCACCGTAATGTCCACGCCCGTGGCCTGTAAATGCACTTCCTCCCCTGCCAGCGGGTTCGCCTGCGCGTCTGTCAGGGTCACGGTTAGCGTGGCTGCGTCCAGGCCATCGGCAATGACGTTGCTCTTGTTGGTCGTCAACTGGGAGGCGTCCGCGTCCACGGGGCCAACGGTGAACGTCACGGTGGCCGTTTGCTGCAACAGTTCCCCGCGCAGCCCGCGCGCGTCCAGGACGTGCAAGCCTACCTTGGTGGACGTGATCACCGCCGTGACGACGCCATTGCTATCGCTGTCCCCGACGTAGACGTAGCCGACGGCGGGCTGCCCGTTGATGTGGGCGTTATTGCCCGGCGTAGCCCGCAGTTCCACGCCTTCGCCCGCCAGCGGCGCGCCGTCGCGGGCGCGCAGCGTCACCGTAATGGTGGCCGCGCTCACGCCGTCCGCCACCAGTGCGTCGGGGGCCAGGATGAGGCTGGAATTGAGGGGGTCAATGCCGTTGAAGTAGAGGGTGCCCAGGCAGACAGCCGGGCATGTGCCGGCATCGCCTGCGTTGACGCTGTAGCTGCCCGTGAATGTGTCCACCGCGGCGTACACGGCAATGCGCCCGCCGCCGCCGCCGCCGCCGCGTCCATAAGCGTTGCCCAAAGTGGTGGTGCCGCCATCGCCGCCGTTGGCGCGGATGCTGCCGCCGCCTTGCAGCACGCCCGCCTCAATCCAGAGGGAACCGCCGGAACCGCCGCCTGCGCCATCAAAGCCGCCGAAGCCGCCGGAAATACCGTTGCTGCTGAGCGTGCCACTGATCGCTAACGTATTGGCGACGATCAGGTGTACCGCGCCGCCGCCCGCGCCGCCGGCGCGTCCGCCGCTGTAGCCGCCGCCGCTGCCCAGGTCTAGCGGCTGGTACAGGTCGCCATAGGGTGCGCCGCCCGGATGTTCGGCGTTGTGTCCCCAGCCGCCATGGCCGCCGCCGCCTGCTTGATCCCAGGGGCCGCCGCCGGGTGCGCCCGCGCCCGGCCCGGACGTAGAACCATATCCCTGCCCATCGGCGGTGAAGGCGGCACCCTCCGCAATGGTCAGCTCGGAAGCCACCAGCGTCAGGCCGTAATCGTCGTTGTAGTCGGTGTTGCCGTTGTTGTAGTTGACGGCCTTGAGGGTTGTGCCGCCGCCGATGGTAACGGTTGTGAAGGTGTACACGCCGCTGCGCCAAGGGGTGCTGGCGCTTAGTTCCAGGCCGCCGCTGCTCTGCGTGGTGATGCTGTTCGCGCCTAGTAGATCGCCCTGGATCGCCAGGGTGACGCCGCTGATGAGCATGTCCGCGTCCCCGATGACCAGGCCGCTGCTGCTGAGGCGGGCCGTGCCATCACCGCCGGCTGTGCCGTTGGTAAGGGTGAGAATGGAGCCGGGGTCAGGGAGGTGCAAATGGCCGTAGCCGGTGAGTTGGATTGCCGTAAAATGGTACGCGCCTGTCAGCAGGCCCGCGCTCTGGCCGTTGTGGCCGGCATTATCCACGCGCAGCAGGTCCTGGTTCTGGCGATAAAGCGTGCCCGGGCCGCCGTATTGGGAGCCGCCGCCGCCGTGAAGTTGGAAGGCGCCGGTGTAGTCGTCAATGCCGGCATACACGGCCACACGACCCCCCGCGCCGCCCCCGCCGCGCCCATACGCATTGCCCAAACTTGTTGTGCCGCCATCGCCGCCGGAGGCCTGGATACTGCCGCCCCCCGTGAGCGTGTTCGCGTCTAGCCAGATAGCGCCGCCCGCGCCGCCGCCGCCGGCGTCAAAGCCGCCGTAGCCCGCGGAGAGGCCATTGCTGGAGAGCGTGCCGCTGATGGTGAGGGTGTCCGCCACCACCAGGTGAATGGCCCCGCCGCCTGCGCCGCCCGCATTGCCGCCGCTGCTGCCGCCGCCGCTGCCCGATTCCCGCGGTTGGTACACCTTGTCGTAGGGCGCGCCGCCGGGATGTTCTGCCGCGCCGCCCCAGCCGCCATGCCCCGCGCCGCCCGCCTGGTTCCAGGGACCACCGCCGTTTTCACCCGCGCCAGGGCCAGCCGCCGCGCCATACCCCTGCCCATTGGCGGAGATGGCCGCGCCGGTGTCGATGATCACGTTGTTGGCCGTGATCGTCGTCGCGCCTTGCAGCGTGAGGATGGCGTTGTTGAGTACCGTGAGGCTGTCCAGCGCGACGGCGCTTTCGTTCCAGGTGGTGTCGTTGCTGATAACGACCTGGTCGGAGACGGTGAGCGTGGCCGTCGCCAGTAGGGATGGTTGCACGCTGTCCGTGACGGTGATTGTTTGTGGACCGGGTGTGCGGAAGCGGATGCCGCCGCTGAAGGTGTGCGCGCCGCCATCCGTGGGTGCAAAGGTGTAGGGAGTGGGCAGGGTGGCCTGCGCGTCGCTGCTGCTGAAGAGGACCTGGCCGGTGTAGCTGCCGGCAACGTTGCCGAACGGGTCGTACAGCGTGACGGCGGCGTCCACGGGGTCGAGCAACTGCGTGCTGCTGAGGATGTCCAGCGTCAGCGAGGTCGCCGGGGCCGCCTGCACGGGCAGCGGCTGGCTCATCGCTACAGGCCACGGTTGATTCGTGGGCGTGGCCGTGATGACGTGGCTGCCGGCCAGTCGTAGCGTGGCGGAAACCATTGCCGTGCCAGCTACCAGATCAACTGTGGCGGGCATGTCGGCGAGCGGATCGCTCACGGTGAGTTGCAGGGTTCCCGTGATAGGAACGGGATTCCAGTAGGCGTCTACTGCTTGCAGGGTGAAGGTGAAGGGGGCGCCCGCGGTGACGGCGGCAGGCGTGCCTGCCTGTCCAGGGAGGATGCCGGGCGTGGCTGTTTCTCCTGGTAGGAGCAACTGCGCTTGCATCGCGGTGTCTGCCAGGAATGTGACTGTCACTGTCTCCGGGGCGGATACGGTTTCGCCGCGCGCGGCCAGATGCTTTACTTCGGCGCGCGTGGAGGCCAGTGTGGCCGTGGCTACCCCGCCCACGTCTGCCGCGCCGATGTCAATCCAGTTGGCGCCGGTGACAACTACGCCGTTGAGCAAGCTGTATGTGCCGCTGAGGAAGCGAAGGGAGACGATTTCTCCGGGTAGGGGGTCGCCCGCGGTGTTGCGCAGCGTGACTGTGATGAGGGCCGTTTGCAGGCCGTCGGCCAGCAGTGTCGTGGGGGCGGCGGCGAGGCTGGGCTGCGCGGGGGTGATGAAGGTGACGTTGGTGAGGGTGAGGGCTGCGCCGTAGGCTGCGTCATAAAGGGCCAGCGAGCGTGGTCCTGCGCCGGTTGCGGCCAGCGTAAAGGAGATTCCGCCCTCGAGGGTGCTGGAAATGAGGGGAGCGGGGGCGATCAGGTTGCCGCTGCCGCCTACTTGCAAGCCGATGGAGCGTTCGGATACGGGCAGACCCGCGCCGTCCCGCAATGTACCGCTGATGGCGATCGTGTCTACGCCGTCGGCAATGGCCATGGTGGGGGTGACGACGATGGTGGAGGCGAGCAGGTCCACGGGGCCTGCTTCGATGACGGTGAGGGTGATGGGCAGGGTGAACCGCGGCACAGCGGGGTCGTTGCTGAGGATGTGCAACGCGGTGGGGTATGTGCCGCTGATCAGGTATTGGGCGTCGAGGGTGAGGGTGAGGGGGGTGCTGGCGAGTGGGGCCAGTAGGCCGTTGAGCGGTTCGACGATGACCCAACCGGGAATGTCCGTCGCCACCCAGGTCGCGCCGACGATGTTGCCCGTGTAGCCGTGGCCGCTGGCGTCGGCGGTGGTGGGGCCAAAGCCTTCGTTGCAAGGCCAGTAGCCGAGCAATCCGGGTTCGTCGCCATTGAGGGGGATGTAGAGGTTGTTGATGATTTGCGCCGGGGTGCGCACGCCAGACCAGACGCGGGCCTCGTCAATCTGGCCTGTGAAGTATTCGCCAAAGCCGGGATTGCCGCCGATGCGGATGTTGTTGTCGGCGGTGTCCGTGGAGAAGTAGGGGATGAGGACGGACTGGTCATTTTTGTAGAAGGTGACGCCGATGCCGGGTTGGAAGACGGCGGCGACGTGCTGCCAGGTATTCAGGTCCACGGTGAAGCCGGTGGAGCGGGCGTTTTCGCCGGTGAAGACGTACCAGACGCCGCCTTCGTGCAGGATGGACCAGTCATGGCCGCCGTTGTCGGAGCTGATGATGTGGTGGCGTCCGCTGCTGGTGGAGGTGGGATAGGCCCACGCTTCCAGGGTGAGGCCGGGAGAACCGCTGCCCTGGTCAATGTTCAGGCCGGTGGCGACATAGTCGTTGCCGTCGAACTGGAGCGCCTGGCCGTTGTTGATGACCCAGTTGAGGTTGCTGCCGCCGTTGTTGGCGAGGGTGAGGGTGATCTGGCGGCTGGTGTGGATGGGCAGGGTGGCGCTGACGGCGGCGGGGGTAACGGCGATAATAGGGGGATCAATGGCGGAGCCGTTGACGGGGAGGGTGAGGATGGGGGTGATGGGGTTGTTGGTGGTGAGGGTGAGGGTGGCGGTGAGAATGCCGGCATTTTCCGCCCCATACACAACTGTCACGACCTGGCTGCCGCCCCAGAGTGGAAGCACGAAGCTCGTCGGCGACGCCGCCAGTTCCGCCGAGTCGGCGGTTATGTCAAATACGCGCAGGTCTTCCGACCCCGTATTCGTCACCGTGAAGGTCAGCGTGCGTGTGTAACCGGTGAAACCTGCGCCGAAGTCCAGCAGCGTCGGCGTGATTACGGCATGGGGCTGGCCGATGACGGTCAGTGTGAGGGGCGTGGTTAACAGGGGCGTGACGGGGTCGTTGCTGAGTAGCTGGATGTGCGCGTCATAGGTGCCGCTGAGGAGGTTGGTCGCGTTTAGTGTGACGGTGATGGGCGTGGCGCTGTCCATGGCGGTGTTGCCGTTGGCGGGGTTGAGGTCGAGCCAGTTGGGACGTGGGGAGAAGGAGAGGGCCAGGTTGGGTTGGACGAGGGCCTGGTTGTAGGCGGCCTGGAGGCCGAGGCTGCCGTCCTGGTTTTCGATGCCGATGGTGTTGGTGGTGAGGGGGGCGGAGGGGGTGAAGGTGAGGTATTGGATGAGGATGTTGCCGGTGGGGCGGAGGATGATTTCGGCGGTGATGGCGTCGCCGCCGCAGCAGAACCAGGAGTAGTTGGTGAACTGGATGACGAGCTGGCCGGCGACGTTTTGGTAGTGGATTGTGCCGGCACGTGGGTGCAGATCATCCCACAACCAGGCAATGATGTTGTTCGGGTCGCCGCTATCGGGAAGGGGTGTGTTGCCCAGGTCGTCGTAATAGGTCGGCGGTCCAAAACCGATGAATCCGTTGGAACCGACGTAGAATTCGGTGTAGGTTTCGCCGAAGTAGGTGAAGTCAAAGCCGATGGGGAAGGGGCCGACGTAGTTGTCGTCACTGAGGCCGAAGATGGGCGTGCCCGTGCCGGCAATATCCATCCAGTTGAACGCCGGTCCGCCCGCCTCGTTGCTGCTGCTGAGGACGTAGTCCATGCCGGCAGTGCCGCTTACCGTACTCACCGCCGTCAAATCCCAGGCCAGGTCGCTTTCGCCCGTATTCGACACGAGCAGCGGAACCTGGCGGCTGTTACCGCTGATGAGGGTTTCGCTGATCACGGCCGGGGACAGGTGCGCCACGGGCAGCCCTAACGCCTCGCCGCTCAAGCCGACGGTCAGCAGCGGCGTTAGGGCGCTGTTCGTGGTCAACGTGAGCGTGCCCAGTAGCGTGCCGCTGACTATGGGGCTGAATGTGACCATTACCGATTGACTCGCCAATGGCGGCGTGGCGAAGCTGACGGGCGTGGTGGAAATGGCGGGATCGCTGGCGGTCACGTCCGTGACCACCAGATCGGCCAGCCCTTGATTCTCAATCAGGAGAGGCAGGGTGGACGTGTATCCGACAAACATGCCGCCGAAGTCCAATTGTGCCGGCACAGCCACGGGCAATGCGTCCGCCGTCACGTGCATGGTCACGGGCAATGTGGCCCGCGGCGTGGCCGGTGCGTTGCCGTCAATGAGGATGTTCGCATAGTACGTGTTGCTGAACAGCGCCGTGGCGTCTAGTGTGACGGTGACTTGCGTCGCTGCTTGTGGCGACAGCACGCCCGCCAGTGGATCGAGGGCCAACCAGCCAAAATAGGGGCTCGTCTCCAGGCGGGCAAAACCCGTGCCGTTTTCGCCTTCGATGATGTAGATGCCGCTGATGCCGCTTGCCCCCACATGCACGAGTCCCCCGTCATCTACATTTATGAAGGGAACGGTCGTCACGCTCCAGGTTTCCGTGGTGAGATCGAATGCGTACCAATTATTGCCGCCGTAATTGCCATAGGTGTAGTAGACGTTGTCCACCGGGTCGATGGCCCCGCCCAGGACGGCCCCATCCGGCAGGGAGGGCAGCGCCGTCCAACTGTTGGCGGCCACATCGTAGCGGGCAAACGCGATTTCTCCGTTGCCTTGATGCCCATAGATGAAGCCATCGAGATAGACAAGCGCGCCCCACAGTTCGAAATAGGTTGGCGGTGCCGCCAGGTCGGTCCAGATGTCGGTGATGGTGTCGTAACGGCGGAAGACAACGTCGGACACGAGGTAGAGATAGCGGTTGCCGTCGGTGGTGATGTTGCCTGTGCCGTCCCCCAGGCCATTGCTGATCACGTTCCAGGTGTTGCCGGCGATGTCATAGACGCCCATTTGCGTGCTGTTGTTGGTGTAGACGGTGTAAATCTTGCCGTTCAGGTAGGCCGCGCCGCCATTGTTGCCGCTGCTGAGCGGCGCGCTGGCCAGGCCGGTCCAGAGATCGGTAGCGGGATCGTAGCGGTAGAAGCCTGTGTCGTAATTGCCCTGGGCGTAGATGAATGACGTGTTGGGATCGACGGCCAGGCAGGTGAGGGGGACGGGGCTGTTTGCCAGGAGGGTGAAGTCGCCGGGGGCGAGTGGGAAAATGCCGGCACGACGCTTGCGCACGGGCAGTTGGTTATTGTCGAGGGCGGGGGATGGGGAAATGCCGGCAAAATCAAACATCATTGGCGGCTCAGACGGATGAATTTCGGCCCGGCTGAGCGACCACGCCAGGTCCGCGGCACCCGTGTTGCTGATCGTCACCGTGACCGTTTGCGTTTGCCCTGATTCCAGCGTCTTTTCAATGGCCGTAGGCGCATAGACAAGGACGGGCGGATCCACCGCGGTGACCACCACAGTGACTATCCGCGTGGGAGAGAGGGGGGCGTTGCTGCTAACGGTCAGCGTCGTGGTCAGCACGCCGCTGACAATGGGAGTGGCCGTGACCAGAACAGATTGCGCGCTATCCGGCGGCACAATGAAGGTGGTAGGCGAGACAGTGACCGTGGGATCGGCGGCGCTGACGGCGCTAACCAGGAGGTCCGCCGTGCCACTGTTGCTCACCAGCAGCGGTTCGCCGGTGGGGTATCCGACGTAAGCCGGGCTAATGGTCAATTGTGTGGGGGTGACGACGATTGTCGGCGATCCCAGGACGTGCATGGTGATGGGCACGGGGAGTTGGGGCAGGTCGGGGTCATTGCTGTTAACGCGCAGGATGGTGTTGTACGTTCCGCTGAGCAGGTTAGTGGCGTTGAGGGTGATGGTGATGGGTGTGCTGACAGCGGGTGGGGTGAGGCCATTGGCGGGTGTTACTTGCAGCCAGCGGTCGCTAAGAAAGAGGATGGCGTTGTGAATGATGTCTGGCAGTTGGCCGCTCCAATCGTAGTAATATCCAGGATAGGCGGCTATGCCCACTACAGGTAAATTGCTCTTGATGGCAGCCAATATCTCGCCATCATCCCAATAGGCCAGCGCTGTTGAGCCAGGTGTCAGGTAGGATCCGGCCAGGCGGATGTCGTCGCATATGTCCGTGATCCCGGTCGTAATGGGATGGTTGCCATCCGCGCTACCGAGGCAGGCGAAGTTGTAATTGGGGCTGCTGCCGCGCAGAGGGGTGTAATCCTGGTCCATGAAACGACCAAATAACTGGGCGTAGGAGTCCAGGGCGTACATCATGACGATGACGCGCCCGCCGGCGTCCACGTAGTCGGCCAGCACGTCGCCCAGGCCGTAGGGGTCCTGGAAGTATTCGTAAGACCAGACGACGACCACATCGTAGGAGAGAAGTGTGGACAGCGAGGGCGTGCCGGCAATCTGTCCGTTTCCCTTATCCCCACCCGCAAGCGCGCTGCCGCCGCCGCTGGGATCGCGGGCGTCAAACAGGCCAATACTCCCCAGGTCGCCGTAGGCGCTGAGGTAGGATTGCAGCGGGCTGTCGCCATATTCACTGTCCCAGTCAGCGTGCAGCAGCAGCACGTCGGGCGCGCCGCCGCTGGGAATTTGCCATACCAGATCAGAAGCGCCGCTGTTGCTGATGGTCAGGGTGTGCGACTGGATTTCCCCCTGGGACAGGGTGGCTTCCAGAGAGGTGGGGAAAACGCTGATATGCGTCTCGAATATGTCTACGGTGGTCGTTGCCGTCAGGCTGTTGATGGTGTTGCTGGCAGTGACGGTGGCGGTATACGTCCCAACGGCGGGGTAAACGTGGCTGGGGTTCTGGCCGTTGCCTGTGGCGCCATCGCCGAACGCCCAGGCGTAACTGATGCCGCTTCCCACGCCGCCCTGACTGATTTCGACGTCATCAATGAGCCAGCCAAGATATTCATTGGCAATGTCGTCAACGGAGTCGAAGCGGAAACGGAGCAAAATATCATTCCCCAGGTAGGGGGAGAGGTCGAATGTGAGCTGATACCAGATGTTTTCCTGGTATCCTTCCCCTAGCGTGATCCAGGAAGCGCCGTTGTCCGTGGATATTTCTATGTAGCGATGATCATAGCCGCAATTGATACCGCCGCCGCATTCTGTTTGTTCGTAGCTCCACAAAGATAGGATGGGTGTGCCTACGCCGGGCAGGGTTATGGGGTTGAGGAGTGTAAGCGTGCCGGTGGTGGTGGCTCCTGTAGCGAAATTGCAGGTGGTTGTCTGGCCGTAGTAGACGACATGGGTCTCGCTGGGGACGGGCAGCGCGGCAGCGGCGCAGGGACTGCTGTCCGTTAGCAGATTCCATAGGCCGGTTGCTTGCCATTCGCCCAGGCCCGCTTCAAAGTTCGTTGCATATCCGTTGGCGATGGCGGAGAGGTGGGTGGCTTCCCCCAGAGGGGTAGGGCTGTTGTTGATGGCTGTGATGGATGTGATGGGGATGTCTGTTGGCTCGTTGCTGATTTCTATGGCTACGTTGTCGATTCCCCAGCTTTCGTCGGTGATTTCTTGCAGTCCATATGCGCTGAAATCAATGGAGATGTTGTTTTCGTTGTGGAAGAAGGTGAAGGAGAAATCGTAAATGGCACTGTAGTAATAACCTTGTCCACCGATCTGGCTGGCGCCCGTGTTGCCTGCGTAGATGCCGCCGGGATAGGTGTCGGGATAGGTTTGCCACCATAGCGTATCGAGCGTGTCCCAGATGCTGAAGGTGGAGTAGAGCAGGGTGGGACCGCCCTGTACGAGAACTTCAAAGAGGTCGGGGCCGTAGTTGGGATTGATGCCATCCCAGGTGTTTAGCGCATAGAAACTGAAGTTGAGGGTGACGGCGGTGTGCGTGGGCAGGTTGCTGAGGCTAAGGGTGGTTGTTTCGCTGCTGAACTGCCCCAAGAAGGGGTCGCCGAAGGGTGTGGTGTCGGTGAGTGGGTTTGACCATTCTGGGCCGGGAGGGGTGCTGAAATCCTGACTGTAGATGACTTCGTTTATAGCGGCGGGGGGATTGGCGGCGGGTTCTTCGAGGGCGTCGGTGGCTGCCAGGGGGGCAAGGGGCGCGGCCAATTTTTGCGCCGCGGCGGCGGGGACGCGCGCAAACGACCATAAGGCGTAGGCCAACAAGAAAATTAGGCCGATCAACAAGCCCCACACGGCGTGGGAAGATGGTTGGGGTGAGCTTTCATTTGCGGTGGACGTGGTCTGGTTATTCATGTTGCTGCACTCCCCTTACTGGTAGCGCCAGGTTTGTCCGGCGGTCCAGAGAATCAGGTATCCGTTGGCACTGTCGAAAGCTATGCGCTGGAAGGCGGAGGCGGGTGGTGATGTGGGCAAGATGACGAGACTCCAGCCGCTGCCTGGTTGGTAATGCCAGGTGTCCGCCAGGGTATCATCGCCGTCGTCGGCGAGGCCGCCGAAGAGGACGGCGTTACCTGTGATGGCGTCGTAGCTGAGGGCGGTTGCCTGGCGTGGGCCAGGACTAAGGCCGCCTGTGGGTGTCCAGGTGTTGGTGTTGAGGTCAAAAAGCCAGGTGTCGGCGAGGGTTTGGCCGCTGTTGTCACGCCCGCCGTAGAGGAGAAGTTGGCTGGTGTTGGGGAGGAAGGCGAGGGTGGTGTGGGTGCGTGGGGGGGGGAGAGTGATGCCGGCATTGACCAAAGACCACGTCACCCCATCATACCGCCACAAATCCTGATAAACCGCCTCCCCATCGGCTCCGCCAAAGAGATAAACATCTCCCGTTTCCCCGCTCACCATCACATGCCCGCTGCGCGCGGGCGGCGACGTTGCCGGGAACTGCCGCGTCCAATTGGCGCCATCATACATCCACGTTTCCCCATTGGCGGCGTCATCCTGGTCGCTGCCACCAAAGAGAAGCACCTGGCCGCTGGTGGCATCGTAGACCATATCCGCGCCATAGCGTGCCGCGGGCGACACGGTTGTCGTCACCTGGGTCCAATCGACACCATCAAACTCCCACGTTTCATTGCTGTAGGGCCAGGCGTAGGCATTGCCCCCGTAGAGGACGAGGACGCCGCGCCCCGCATCATAGGCCAGTGCATATTCCCCGCCGGCCTGTGGGGTATGCGTCGTTATTAGTTCTTGCCAGGTGCGTTGCGGCAGCGGCGTGGGCGTAGGCATCGGTGTATTTGTTGGGGTAGACGTATGGGTTGGCGTGGGCGTGTTTGTGGCTGTGGCGGTGGCCGTGGGCGATGGCGTGGAACTGGGTGTGTTGGTTGGTGTCGGCGTGGGTGTATTGGTTGGTGTTGGCGTGGGCGTGTTGGTTGCTGTTGGCGTGGGCGTGTTGGTTGCTGTTGGCGTGGGCGTGTTGGTGGTTGTTTCGGTGGGGGGGGGCGTTGCTGTTATTGTGGGCGGCGGCGTGGCGGTGCTGGTGGGAAGAGGTGTGGCCGTTGGTGTTTCGGTGGGGAGTGGGGTGAGTGTGGGGGTGTTGCCTGGCGGTGGTGTGGGGGTGGGTGTCGGGGTGGGAGGAAGGGTTTCGCTTTCGTCGGGGCCGGGGGCGGTGCTACCGCTGTCAATGGCAAAACGGTCTGTACTCAGCCAGATTTTGTCGATTAGCGTACCATCTTCGCGCATCCAGACATTGAGCGTGTGTAGGCCGGGTGTGTCTATTTGCACGGCGAGGCGGCGGAAGTTGAGGCGTCGTTGCCAGGTGAAGTCGCTGCTGGTGAAGCCGGTTACGCCCAGGCCACTGGCGTTGGTGAAGGGGAGGCCGTCAAGTCCGAGGTGAACGGAGTCGTTTTCCTCGCTGGGGTCGAAGCCGGCACGCCCGCGCATGTAAATGTAGAAGGTGCCGGTGGTTTCAAACTCGATGTTGAAATTGAGGGAGGGGCCGATGGTTTCCAGGGCGGTGTTTGCGCCCCAGTTGGGTTGGGAGAGCATGGCGGCGTCTCCCGTGTAGTTGGTGTAGGCGGTGGAGGGTTCCCACACGTTGCCGGCAGCGAGGCCCGCGCCGGGGAGGATGGCGGTGGCGTGTTCTGCTTCCATGACCACGTCGCCGCCCTGTTCCAGGAAGGTGGGGCCGGGGGGGGGTGTCGGGGGCGGTGGTGGTGGCTCGGTGAGGAAGGGGCTTTCGTCTGGGCCGAGGTCGGTGCTACCGTTGTCGATGATGTTGGGGACAAGGCTGAGCCAGATTTTGTCTACGAGAACGCCGTCGTCACGCATCCAGATGTCGAAGGTGTGGATGCCCGGAGAGGGGACTTCGATGAGGGCGAGTTGACCGCCGTTGGCGCGGTTGAGCCAGTTGAAGTTGTCGGCGGCGAAGGGGGAGAGGCCGTCGCCGCTGTCGGTGGTGGTGGGGGTGCCGTTGAGGCCGACATGGATGGCGTCGTTGCGCCAGCGCCAGGGGAGGTCTGCCTGGCCGCGAATGGTGACGTAGTATGTGCCGGCATTTTGGAAGTACACGTCATATAACAAGGCTGGCCCGTTCGTGGTCAACCCCGTATCTACATTGCTGTTGGGGAGTGCTTGTAACGCTGCCGCCCCGCTATAGCCGACGAAAGCCGTCGTTGAAAACCAGTTGTGATCCGCGGCGGCTCCGCTGCCTGGCTCCGTTCCGGTGAAATGTTCGGCTTCGATCACGACGCTGCCGTATTCTTCCAGAAAGAAACCGGAAGCGGGTGCATCGGGTCCTTCGGGCGTGGCGTCCACGGCAAAGGCTCCGCCACGGATTCCCTGGATGATGCCTGCCAGTAGCAAGACCACCAGGGCGAAAACGAGTAGGTTAGCGGTGAAGCGAAACAAGCGCGCGGGCAACGATCCGTTCATGGGAGCAATCCTTTCGCCTGGCAGATCGGCCTCGCTGTTGTGTCTGGGAGCGGTGAGCAAGTGGTTCAATGTCGGCGGCATGTGCCCGCGACAAAGAAGTGCCCGTTCCGATAAACGGATTGTGGCGGAGTGGAGAACCTTGTTCACGCAGACAGGTGGCCCGCCAAAAGAGGCCGGGGCAAGACGATAAGATATGAAGAAGCACGGTGACTATACAGGTCATCTGCCCAGATTGGACCCATTTGCTCTGGTTAAATCCTGTTAATGTCTACAAAATTGGTCCAATCTCTCGGAGACGTGAATAGTTACGAAGCACGTTCTTCTGTGCGACGGGCGCAAAGGTGTCCTACTACCAGATGATATTCGGTTTTCTTTCCTGTTAGGAACGAGCTTCCCCCATTTTGGGGTAATTATAGAAAAAGCTCCTCCCTTTCATCGGTCACGAAACGCCAAAAAGCGTTGAAAAAACGCTTAAGTTGAAGAATTTTACAGATAAGGCGTACGATCTGCAAATCGGTTTATTCCCGACTGTGGCGCAATTCTTGCTTCTTTTCCGCGTGCTATTTACCAGAACGTGTGTGTAGGTTTGGGTGTTGACAGATGCCGGCATTCTTCCTACAATACCCTGCGAATCCCCCCCAGGGGGGTAGGTTAACACAGGTGACGACATATGAACGACGAAACACGTAAAACCATCAGCCGCCGCCTGGCCATTACGTCCGGCCACCTCAAAGGCGTCGAACGCATGGTGGCGGAAGAAGCCTACTGCATTGACATCATTCGCCAGATTCAGGCGGTCCAGGCCGCCTTGAGCAAAGTCAGCACCCTGCTGCTGGAAAACCACCTGCGCACATGCGTCACCACCGCAATCCAAGGAGACGACCCCGATGAGCGGGAGCGCATGTTGGCCGAAGTGACCAGCGTCTTCAGCGTCACGCAAGGCAAATGACGCCGCGCCGGAGACACTCGTGCCGTCCAAAACGAGAGGATATGCCCCATGACTCATAAGACTTTTCTTGTCCCCGCCATCCACTGCGGCCACTGCACCCACACCATCGAACTGGAATTGGGCGATCTGGAAGGCGTCCAGAGCGTGAAAGCGGACCAGCAAAGCCGCCAGGTCACCGTTTCCTGGCAGGAACCGGCTACCTGGGAGAAGATCGAGGCGCTGCTGCGCGAGATCAACTATCCGCCCGCCGACCTGATTCAGGTGAACATCGCCTGAGATCGCGCCTCCTTCTTCTTGTCTGATCCTTATCGGACCAGGTGTGGGAACTTGCGCGCCACTGTTGCGGAAGCAGCCGGAATGCTGCCTCGCGGCAGTGGCGCGTTTGCATGAGTCCTGGTTAAACAGTTCCGCGCGACGCCTCAACTGGTGCTGGCATTCACATCCTTGTTGGGTAAAATGGCAGGCACTGCTTTGCCTAAAATTGCGCGGATCAACCGTCTCTGTCACGCATAATTGCTGCCGGCATTCTCCCCCCCTCCGCGCAAAATGTGTACCCATCGATATCCATTTAATTTTGCCGCGATTCTGGCGCATTGGCGCTTAATCACGGCCTACGAAACTTGAGGAAGTGATTGCATGGCACAAAAAACAACTCCACGCCGCGTGGTTTCACAGCCGGAAGCCGACAGCGGCAATCGTCGTGTATACATCATTGGGGGTATTGTCGGTTTGGGCATCATTGGTCTGCTGGCCCTGCTGATTTTCTCCTTGCAGGACCCGAAGGCGTTGGAAGGCGTCGTGAATTTGGGCGTGCAGGAACGTGGGCACGACGACAACGCCACTTACGCGGACACGGGACTCCCGCCGGCGGGCGGCATCCACGCCAACAACTGGCTCAACTGCGGGATTTATGATGCCCCGGTGGCCTCCAAAAACGCGGTTCACTCGCTAGAACATGGCGCGGTCTGGTTGACGTATCAGCCAGATTTGCCGGCAGATGAAGTGGATGAATTGAAACAGTACGCGCGCGGACAAAACTTCGTGATTATGAGTCCTTTCCCCGGACAAACATCCCCCATCGCCCTCACGGCCTGGGGATTGCAATTGCAAGTGGAAAAACCCAAAGACAAACGCATTCAGCAGTTCATGGACCGCTATATCCAGGGACCGCAAACGCCGGAACTGGGCGCAAGCTGCGGTGGCCCCAGCGCCGTGGGGAATCCCACCGGGTAGAAGAATCGTGGATAGTTCCCGTTTATTGTTGCCAATTGGTTGTGGGGTGCCCCCCCCTATTCGGGCGCATACGGTAGAAGGGCGATGCCCCTGATTTTGAGCGAACCATTATGAGAACTCCCGCACCTTCCGCAACCCGCGCCAACCAGCTATCCGCCTGGGGAGTGCATCTTTTTACGGCCAGCGGTATCGTCTGGGGCGTTTTGGCGCTGCTGGCGATCATACAGGGGCGGTGGATTCCCGCCTTGATTTGGATGGGAGCGGCCACGATGGTGGACGCTTCTGATGGTACGCTGGCCCGCCGCTTTCGCGTCAAGGAGGTGTTGCCGGGATTTGATGGGGCGCTGCTGGACAATATGGTGGACTACTTCACGTATGTGATTGTGCCGGCACTTTTTCTCTACCAGGGCCAACTCTTCCCTCCGCGCCTGGCCCTGCTCGGCGTCATCATCATCACCCTGGCCTCCGCCTACCAATTCGCCCAGGCCGACGCCAAAACCGACGACAACTACTTCAAAGGATTCCCCTCCTACTGGAACGTCGTCGCCTTTTACCTCTTTGTCATGGCGCTGCCCGCGTGGCTCAATTTCCTCCTCGTCGTCCTCCTCGGCGCGCTCGTATTCGTGCCCATCAAATACATCTACCATTCCCGCACGGCCGCCTTTCGCCGCCTCACGATGTTCCTCACGCTCCTCTGGGGCGGCGCGGTCGTGGCCCTGCTGCTCTCCTACCCCCAGCACCCCACATGGCTTGTATGGGCCTCCTTCCTTTACGTCGTCTACTATGCCGCCACCAGCCTGTACCTCATGCACCGCGCCCGCGCCTACCTAATTAAGGAAGGCCACTGACCCTCAACGCCTGCTTCCCTCCTATTCTGTAGGGCAGTTTACACACCCCGCAACAACTGCTATACTGCTGACACAGTACGCCTATCCTATAGTGCGGTTATCCGTTTGCGTTGGTGAAGAAGAGATCGTTTCCGCAAACCGGATATGTGTGCGACCTTGTGCCGCACACTTACTCGTGACGTGTTATTTAGCCCTCAAGCCACCCGATACAGGGTAGAGCCTGTTGCTCATTGCCGTTAAGCGCAGGCCCGTTTATTTCCTTCAGCCCACGTTTGGTGATAATGGGCGTTTACGCCCTACATTGTGATGCCGTGGCTCCCTTTTGCCGTTTCACAAAGGATGGCGATCGTGGTTTTGTTACGTATCTCTCTCTTTGGTAAATTCCGTGTTTGCCGCGATGAAAGACCCGTGCCAGGGATAGATGCCGGCAAAGTCCAACAACTCTTCTCCTATCTCCTGCTGCACCGTGACCGACCCCACGCCCGCGAGAAACTCGCCTCCCTCTTTTGGGACAGTACCACCACCGCCCAATCCAAAAAACACCTGCGCCAGACGCTCTGGCAGTTGCAATCCTCCCTGGATGAGGCCCACAGCGCCCAGGTCATTCATGTCGAACCAGAATGGGTACAGGTCAACACCACCGACGACTTCTGGTTGGATGTCGCCTTGTTTGAGCAAACCTTCCTCCTGGCGCAAGGGACGGCGGGACGCGAACTCAGCGCCGACGACGCCCAAAAGTTGCGGCAGGCGACCCAACTCTACCAGGGCAACCTCCTCGAAGGGTGGTATCACGACTGGTGTCTCTATGAACGCGAGCGTTTCTTGCATATGTACCTGGGCATGTTGGACAAACTCATGGGGTACAGCGAGGCCCGCCGGGCTTACGAAGACGGCATCCGCTATGGGCAGATGATCTTGCGTTATGACCTCGCCCGCGAGCGCACGCACCGCCGCCTCATACGTCTTTTTTATCAGGCCGGCAACCGCACGGAGGCGCTACGCCAGTTTGACCGCTGCGAAGCGGCGCTGTCACGCGAGTTGGGCGTGCGCCCCGCCCGCGGTACGCTGGTCCTGAATGAGCAAATCCGCGCCGATACGCTGGCCGCCGACGACCCGATACTCATGGTGCTGGCGGACGATGAAGATGGGTTGAATGCCGGCATAAACCCGGAGCCAACAGGTCTACCAGAAGCCATTTCCCGCCTGCGACAAATGCGCGCCACGCTCACACTTTTGCAACAGCAAGTCGATTCCTGTCTGGAAGCATGCCGGCAGGCCCTGCACGAATAATTCCCCATAGACGCTCTCCAGACGCCGGAGAGACGCCCCCCAGACTCCCCCACTGTACACTGCCTCCAGTGTACTCAAACAGCGCGCGCGCGCATTGTGCGGCACGCACCATCCGGGCGCGCACCACCGGTGCACGCACCACCGGTGCACGCACCACCGGTGCACGCACCACCGGTGCGCGTCGTCGCGCCCTTCCCTGGCAGACCGTTCCTTGATACCACATGCCAACCAGGTTCGCCTGGTAGCCCGGAGTATTTATGGACCCGTATGAGCCGCATACTCACACCTTCGTCATTCGACTCTGGCTGGAGGAGAGTGCCCAGGAACAAAGCGAAACGGTCTGGCGCGGCCATATCACCCATTTGCTCACCCAAAAACGCCGCTACTTACAAACACCCGACGAAATCATCTTCTTTATTTTGCCTTATCTCGTGGAAATGGGTGTCAAACTGCAAATGAAATGGCGCATAAAATGGTGGCTGGCCCGCTGGCGGCAACGCCATCGACCCGACAAGAGCCTGTCGGCGGTGCGCCGCACCTGAGATAGAACTCCTTTATGGCATGAGTAATTACACCATCCTTCACGACGCCACCCTGGAACTCCGCCGCCGCATTCATGCGGCACTCTCCGCTGCTGCCGACGCCGATCTTAACCTCTCCACCCCCGAATCCGACATCACGCTCTCCCCCCCCAGCACCAATATGCCCGGTAGCCCCCTGCTCTCCCTCTATCTCTACCATGTCGAAGTCAGCAACGACCTGCGTAATCAGCCACGCCTGGCGGCGGGGGATACAGGGCTGCGGTTTCCGCCGGAGGCGCTGCACGTCCATTATCTGATCACGCCGTTGGATGACGACGAGCGGCTGAACCAGCTCATGTTGGGGCGCGTCATCCAGTTTTTCCATGACGAGCCATTTTTGGACAGCCTCAATGGCGCGCCGCTGGACGACAGCTTTGGCGGAAACAGTAACCAGCTTCGCCTCAGCCTGGAAAAACTGAGCCTGGAGCAACTTTCGCAGGTGTGGAGCGCCCTGGACGTGGGGTATCGCGTCTCCCTCTCCTACCTGCTCCGCGTCGTCACTATTGACACCGCGCAAGCGGTCAGCGCCGCCCACCGCGTCATCGACGCCCATATGGCCGTCGGACTGAAGGAGTAGGGGCATGAATTTGCGGGTGATGGACGCCGTATTGTCTTCCCAGGCGCTGATTGTGGGGCGCATCACGGACGCGCTCACCGGGGACGCCTTGCTAACGTCGCCCACGCTCACCCTCGCCTATCAAGGGCCGGCGGACGAACCCCTTCGCCTTTACCCACTGACACCACGCCTCTTTCCCGGCGGGCTGTTTGTCTTCTCCGCATCTCCGCGCGCCGCGTTCCCGCGCCTCGCGCCCGGTGACACGCTCGACTTGCGCCTCATCGCCAATGCCCCCGGCTACGAAACCCAGGAAATCCCATTCAGCCTCACGAGCGCGGACCTGGCCTTGCAAAAGGTGATGCGCACCATCGGCGACCGACAAGTGCTGGTGGACATCCTCAACGCACCTGTCAGTACGCAGGATATTGCGCTGCTGCCGCAGCCCGTCCACCTCGGCGGGTGCGTCGTGGAAGCGGACGATCCGCACAACCCCATCCCTAATGTGCGCGTGCGCGTCATCACCCCGGAAAATCGCGGCCCTGCCATTACCGATGCCGATGGCTTCTACATGCTGAAGGACATGCCCCTGGCCCAGGAAATTTCCGTGCGTGCGCGGCGTGTGGGGTACGAGACGATCACGCAAACCATTCGCCTGGATTATCGCCAGCCCGTGAACCAATTGAACTTCGCCCTGAACAGCGAGTAACCAAATGATCGTCTGATTGGTTCATTCTGGGAGAATGCCCCATTTTCAGGGTTTAGACGTCCACCCGTGTCCATTTCGGAAAGCGTGGACGAGTCGAAAACTCGTCCTACAACGGTTTTTGCGAAGGAGATTGCACATGCCAGAGTATCTAGCCCCCGGAGTTTATATTGAAGAGGTGCCTTCTGGTAATAAGCCCATCGAAGGCGTCAGTACCAGCACGGCTGGGATGGTGGGGGTCACGCAGCGCGGCCCTGTCAACCAGCCGACGCTGACAACCAGTTACGCGGATTTTGTGCGCAAATTCGGCGGTTATCTCGACCATCGCGTGTTTACCAACAACCGTGATGCCCTGCCGTACGCGGCGGAAGGGTTCTTCATCAATGGTGGGCAGCGGTTGTATGTGACGCGCGTGGTGGGGACCAATGCCCGGTACGCCCAGGCCGAGCTATATGGCTCGCCGCGCAGCAATCCGGCCAGCACGACCCTGACGCAGTTGGCGGCGGCGGGCGCGGATACGCTGCTGTTGGATAGCGGCAACAACATTGCGCAGGATGATGTCCTGTTGATCAAGGATGGCACGCGCTCGGAGTATGTGACGGCGCAGAGCGATCCGGTGGCGGCGGGCGTGCGCATTCATGGGCGGTTGCAGGCGGCGCACAACAATGGGGACAATGTGACGCCGCAGACGCCGACGGATGACCAGGTGTTTGTCGCCAATGGTGATTTTGCGGCGGCGGCGATGACGATTGCCCTGGTGGATGTGTTGGACCTGGCGGCGGCGGAGGTTTTACGGATTGCGGATACGGGGAATAGTGCGTTGACGGAGTATGTGACGGTGGACAGTGTCAATGCCGGCACAAACACCGCCACCCTCACCCTTCCCCTGCAAAACGCCCATCCCGCGGCCACCACCACCGTCACCCGCGTCACCCTGGTCGCCGGCGCGCCCAAGACCCTGACCGCCGATGTGGCCATAGGCGCGTTCATGCTCCCCTTGAACGACACCGTCGGATTGGCCGCGGATGCCATTTTGCAGCTTGGCGGCGAGTTCCAGGTCGTGCGCAACGTCGTCTCCTCCCTCTCCATCGTCACGTCCGAAACCGCCTCCGCCCACGCCGCCGGCGTAGACGTGATCAAGCAAGTGCCCCTGCTGCGCGCCTACGCGCACTACCAGGGACAGTGGGGCAACCACCTGCGCCTCTCCATCCGTCATAGCAGTGTGCTGGACACCACGGTGAGCGCCAACGTGGCCCAAAATGCCAACCCCATCAAGCTGGCGGCGACCTTTGGCCTGGGCACGGGCAGCGTGCTGGACATCCAGCGCGCCGGTTCGCCTATCGCCCGCGAGCGCGTGATTAGCGTGAGCACGGCCACGAACGAGGTGGATGTGGAAGGGGGGGCGGATGCCAACTTGCTGGCGAACGATACCGCCGCTTCACTGGAGTTCGACATTATCGTGGAGCGGTTGGATGGCCAGGGGAAGGTGGTGGAGAGCGAGGCTTTCCTCAACCTGGGCCTGGACCCGGCGCATAATCGGTATGCGCCGAAGATTGTGGGTGTGTTTAATGCCGGCACAAACAAACCAGAAGAAGCCGGCGAATCGGAACTGCTCCGCCTGGAAGACCTGGTAAGCAGCGCCCCCGCCGGCGACCAGCCCGCGCTGCGCCTCCTGCTGCCCTACGATGGCGTCAACCGCACGCTCAGCGGCGGCGACGATGACCTGGCGACGATTGATAAGACGATCTACATTGGCGCGGACGCCGATGACCCGGACGAGCGCACGGGCATTTTTGCCATGAAGAGCATTGACGACATCAGCCTTGTGGCCGTTCCCGGCCAAACGGACCAGGATGTGCAAAACAAGCTGGTGGAGCATTGCACGGAGATGCGCTATCGCTTCGCGGTGCTGGATTCGGCGCCCAATGCAAAGATGAAGCAGGTGCAGACGCAGCGGCAGTTGTACGACACGACGTTTGCGGCGCTGTATTATCCGTGGGTGGTGATCAGTGACCCGTTTGGGCGGAATGGGGATGTGTTGAACCTGCCGCCGAGTGGGTGTGTTGCCGGCATCTACGCCCGCAGCGACGTGCAACGAGGTGTCCATAAAGCGCCCGCCAACGAAGTCATCATGGGCGTGCGCGACCTGCAAGTTCGCCTTACCAAAGGGGAGCAGGACATCCTCAACCCCAAGCACGTCAACTGCCTGCGTGACTTCCGCGACATGAATCGCGGCCTGCGCGTCTGGGGCGCGCGCACCCTCAGCAGCGATCCCGAATGGAAATACGTCAACGTGCGTCGCCTCTTCCTCTTCGTGGAAAAATCCATTGAACGGGGCACGCAGTTCGCCGTCTTCGAACCCAACGCCGAACCCCTCTGGGGAACCATCAAGCGCAGCCTCACCAACTTCCTCACCACCGTCTGGCGCAGCGGCGCGCTGGAAGGCACAAAAGCGGAAGAAGCATTCTTCGTCAAGGTGGACCGCACCACCATGACTCAGGACGACATCGACAATGGCCGCCTGATCATTCTCGTGGGCATCGCCCCCGTCAAACCCGCCGAATTCGTCATCTTCCGCATCAGCCAAAAAACCCGCGAGGCGACTGGCTAAGGCAAAAAGCAAAAGACAAAAGGCAGAAGGCAGAAATCAGAAGGTGCAAAAACAGGTGCTACCAACCACCAACTGTCAACTGTCCACTACCCACTGTCCACTACCCACTGTTCACTATTCCCGAAGGAGCGTGTAAATGGCTACCGGTCGCATTGATCCCTATGCACAATACAACTTTCTCGTGGAAATTGATGGCGTCACCCGCGCCGGCTTCACCGAAATAGGCGGGCTGACGACGGAGCAAGACGCCATTGACTACCGCGAAGGCAATGAAACGGCCACGGTGCGCAAACTGCCCGGCCTGCGCAAATACAGCAACATTACCCTGAAGCGGGGCTTCACCCAGGACAAGGAACTGTGGCAGTGGCGCAAGACGACCATTGATGGCGTCACGGAGCGACGTTCTGGCTCCATTGTGCTGCTGGACGAGGCACGCAACGAGGTGCTGCGCTGGAACTTCCGCGAGGGCTGGATCATCAAGTGGGAAGGCCCCGCGCTGAAGGCCACCGCCAACGAAACGGCGATTGAAGCGCTGGAAATCGTCCACGAAGGGCTGGAGTTGGTGTAGGGGCGAGAGGCGAGTGGCGAGTGGCGAGTGGCGAGTGGCGAGAGGCGAGTGGCGAGTGGCGAGTGGCGAGTGGCGAGTGGCGAGTGGCGAGTGGCGAGTGGCGAGTGGCGAGTGGCGAGTGGCGAGTGGCGAGTGGCGAGTGGCGAGTGGCGAGTGGCGAGGCGAGTGGCGAGAGGCGAGTGGCGAGTGGCGAGTGGCGAGTGGCGAGTGGCGAGTGGCGAGTGGCGAGTGGCGAGTGGCGAGTGGCGAGTGGCGTGGCGAGGGCGGCGGCGTGGCGAGTGGCGAGTGGCGAGTGCGCGAGTGGCGGAGGCGAGTGGCGAGGCGAGTGGCGAGTGGCGAGTGGCGAGTGGCGAGTTCACTCGCAGACCCGCAAACTCGCAGACCCGCAGACCCGCAGACCCGCAGACTCGCAGACCCGCAGACCCGCAAAAACTCGCAGACTCGCAAACTCGCAACCCGCAAACTCGCAAACTCGCAAACTCGCAAACTCGCAAACTCGCAAACTCGCAAACTCGCAAACTCGCAAACTCGCAAACCTCGCAAACTCGCAAACTCGCAAACTCGCAAACTCGCAAACTCGCAAACTCGCAAACTCGCAAACTCGCAAACTCGCAAACTCGCAAACTCGCAAACTCGCAAACTCGCAAACTCGCAAACTCGCAAACTCGCAGACTCGCAAACAAACTCGCAAACTCGCAAACTCGCAAACTCGCAAACTCGCAAACTCGCAAACTCGCAAACTCGCAAACTCGCAAACTCGCAAACTCGCAAACTCGCAAACTCGCAAACTCGCAAACTCGCAAACTCGCAAACTCGCAAACTCGCAAACTCGCAAACTCGCAAACTCGCAAACTCGCAAACTCGCAAACTCGCAAACTCGCAAACTCGCAGACTCGCAAACTCGCAAACTCGCAGACTCGCAAACTCGCATACCCGCAAACTCGCAAACTCGCAAACTCGCAGACTCGCAAACTCGCAAACTCGCAAACTCGCAAACTCGCAAACTCCCAAGGATAGTGTATGTACACGACACCGGGTGTGTACTTTCAGCAGGTAGATAGAGGGCGTCCGGCGATTGGCCCGTTGCGAACGGATATTGCCGGCATTCTCGGCTACACCGAACGCGGTCCTCTCCTGGTTCCCGTCAAAATCACCAGTTGGCGGCAGTTCACTGCCATCTTTGGTGACCCCCTTCCCTTCGCCTTCCTGCCGGACACCCTGCGCGGCTTCTTCGACAACGGCGGAGCCGCCTGCTACGTCGTGCGCATCGCCAGCCCGGATGCCGCCGCGCCCTACAGCCCCGCGCGCGCCGCAACCATCACCCTCGCCGGCGCGGATGGCAAACCCGCGCTGCGCCTGTGGGCCAGCCACGGCAAACTCACCGACCCCATCACTGAAAGCCCGCGCGTGGCTGCCGACGGCGCGCCCGCCCGCTACGACAGCCCCGGCGCATGGGGCAACCGGCTGTCCGTCTCCTGGCAAACCGACGGCATTGGCAGCACGCGCACCGATCCCGCCGCCGTACAACCTTTGGATGGCTGGAGCAGCTTCGTGCGCAGCCTCGTCGGCTTCGACGTGGGCGCGGTGGTCCAACTCAGCCAGAACGGCCACGCCGCTTGCCGGCAGGTGACAGCCCGCGACCCGCTGCTGCGCCAGCTCATTTGGAACGCGCCCCTCGTCGGCTTCGATCTCAGCCCCGGCGCGGCGGACATTCTGCTACAAAGCGTAGAATTCACCCTGCTTGTTCACCTCGACGGCCAGATTGTGGAGCAGCACGCCAATCTTGGCTTGAGCGCGCCGCACCCGCGCTACCTGCCGGACGTGGTGCGCGCCGATTCCCACTTCCTTGACGCGGACCTGCTGCTGGACGCGAAGGCCGGCGACCTGCTCAACCCGGACCGCTGGCCTGTGGAAGGGGAGCAAATGCCGCTGCGTGGGGGCAGTGATGGGCTGGCGGGCGTGAACAAGGCGCATTTTCTTACCGGGCTGGCGGCGCTGGCGGATGTGGATGAGGTGAGCCTGTTGGCCGCGCCCGATCTGGTGCTGCCGCCGCGGGAGCCACCGCTAAATGTCCGTGCCCAATCCCCCGCGCTTTCCTGCGAGGTCATTGCCCCGCCGCCCGCCGGTCGCCTGCGCGGCCTGGTGACGGAGGAGGATGATACGCCGATAGCGGGTGTGCAGGTGGTGGTGGTGGGTGAGGCGTTGATGCCGGCATTCACCAACACAAACGGCGAATTTCAACTCCTAAAACTACCCGTAGGCCGCGTCTCCCTCCTGCTCACCCGCGCCGGCTACCACGATCTCGAAGTCACCGCGCAAGCCACCACCATTCTGCCCCAGGAACCCGCCCGCTTCTTCCTCACGCCCATCACCCTGCCCCCCGCCTTCAGCGCCGACGACGTGTACGACGTGCAATCGGCCATGATCCGGCAAGGGCAGGCGGGTCTCTACCGCGTTGCCGTCCTCGATCCGCCCGCGTCCGCGTTGGGCCTGGAAGAAATTCAGACCTGGCGCACCCGCTTCGATACCGCCTTCGCCGCCCTCTATTACCCCTGGCTCACGGTCAGCGAGCCGGGCGGAAACGGCAGCGTGCGGGATGTGCCGCCGTCGGGGCACGTACTCGGCCTGATTGCCCGCACCGATCTGTCGCAAGGGGTGCATCGCGCCCCGGCCAACGACGTGCTGCACAACGTCAAGGCGCTCACCCACGAGGTCAACGACGCCGTACAGGGCATTCTCAATCCGCTGGGCATCAACTGCATTCGCGCGCTGCCCGGCCGTGGTCTGCGCGTCTATGGCGCGCGCACCCTCAGCAGTGATCCGGCGTGGCGGTATCTGAATGTGCGCCGTCTGCTGTTGATGATAGAGGAGGCGATTGAGGCGTATCACCAGTGGGCGGTGTTTGAGCCGAATAACCAGGTGCTGCGCCAATCATTGACGTACAGCCTGAACGGTTTCTTGAATTTATTGTGGCGGCGGGGCGCGCTTGCCGGCAAAACGCCAGACGCAGCCTACCAGGTAAAGTGCGACGCCGACAACAACCCGCCCGACATCGTGGACGCCGGACAAGTCCTCGCGGAGATCGCCGTCGCCCCCACCGTCCCGTTTGAGTTCATCATTTTCCGCCTGGGCCGCACCGTGGAAGCCATAGAGGTAACGGAGTGACCCGGTTCGCCGCATACAAAAGTCTCGCAGACTTTTATGTTCTTAACGAGGAGCATCTATATGTCCCTGCCTCGGTTGGACCCGCTGCCGGCATTTAACTTCCTCATCACCCTCCTCGACACCAGCAGCACCTTCAGCACCATCGCCAGCGTCGCCGGCCTCGTCCTCGGTGGCTTCTCCGAATGCACCGGCCTCGAATCCACCCTGGAAACCGTGGACTACCTCGAAGGCGGCGTCAACGACCGCGTCCATCGCTTCCCCGGTCGCTTCAGCTACAGCAACATCACCCTCACCCGCGGCGTCGGCTTCAGCGAAAACCTCTGGCTCTGGCATCAAGACTTCGTCGAAGGCAAAGGCAAACGGCGCGACGGCCTCATCATTTTGCAAAACGACCTGCAAATTCCCATCAAAATCTGGGCCTTCTCCCGCGGCATTCCCGTCAAATGGACCGGCCCTCGCTTCAACGCCAAAGCCAGCGAGATCAGCATCGAGAGCCTGGAAATTGCCCACGAAAAACTGGAACTCATCGTCTCGCCCGGCGCACTGGTAGACAGCGCCATCAACGCGATCTTCTAAAACCTTCCCGGAAGCTCGGTTTCAGGCCAAGAACATTTCACATCAAAACAGCTTCCGGGAAGGTCGTATCAAAGAAATGGACGTTCGCATTAACGAAGTAACCAGCAACATCCGCGCCACCGACGCCCGCGCCATGCTCACCCCGGAGGTGCTTTCCCAGATTGTGGAAGCCGTGCTGCGCCGGTTGGAGGCCGAAAACAAGCTGCAAAAAGAGCGCGACCACGACACCCGCATTGGCCCCTCCACCACGGAAACGGATTAAGGCCGTCATGAGCAAAATGACCTTCCAAAAACTGGACCTCAATAAATCCCCTCAGGGCGATCCCGTTGAAGTGCAGTTTAACCCCACCCAATACAGCCTCACCAAAGGCTCCCAGTTCGCCGAGATCAGCATTCCCGGCCTGGACAGCCCCATCATCCAATTCGTGCGCGGCGACAGCGAGAAAATTTCGCTCGAACTCTTCTTCGACACCACGGAAGACGGCACGGGCGCGACCGCCACGCCCGTCACCACCCTCACCGACCCGTTTTACCGCTTCATCAAAATTGACAAAGACCTGCACGCCCCCGCCATCTATCGCCTCACCTGGGGTAGCGAATTTCCCAACACTGCCTCCGGGTGGGACACCAGCGCCAGCCATGTGTTTGACTGCGTCATTGACAACGTGCAGCGACAGTTCACGCTCTTCAACAGCGATGGCGTGCCCCTGCGGGCCACCGTCACCCTCTCGCTGCGCCAGTACAAGACGTTGGAGGAACAGCTACAAGAACTCAACCTGCAATCCGCCGACCACACCCGCGTTCACGTCGTGCGCGAGGGCGAAACCCTGCCCCAGATCGCCTACGACGCCTACGAAAACCCCGCTCGCTGGCGGCTCATTGCCGACCACAACCACATTCTCAATCCGCGTCGGCTCACCCCCGGCATGGCGCTGGAACTGCCGCCGACGGGCTAGAGGGTTAGAAACCGGGTTTTTTGGAAAAACCCGGTTTCTCAAGTCTCACCATGACAACACCTATCTACGAAGACCAGAACTTCTACGCACCCCATTTTGAGATCAAGCTGCGCGGGCAGAACTTGAGCCGCGCCGTGGTGCGGGATGTGCTGGACGTGAGCTACCGCGAGAGCCTGGATAAGCTGGATTCGTTTGAGATCACCCTGAACGACTGGGACCCCGTGAACTTGCGCCCGAGGTACAGCAGCCCCTTTGACGAAAACAGCAACCTGCTCACGCTGGAGGACGGCTCGCCCGTCCCCAACTTCGAGCCGGGGGCCAAAGTGGAGCTGCGTATGGGGTATTACGGCGCGGAAGAACCCCGTCTGATGATGACGGGGCAGGTGGTGTCTCTCTCCCCCAGTTTTCCCACCAGCGGCACGCCCACGCTGAAGGTGCGCGCCCTCAGCCTGCTGTATACCCTGCAAACGGCGGCGGACGTGCGTGTTTTCGAGAACAAGACGGACAGCGAGATCGCCACGGACATTGCCAATGAACTGAACATCACGCCACGGATTCCGCCGGGCCAGTCCAGCGAGGAGACGCGCTACGCGCATTTGCTCATGAAGAATGAGCCGCCCATCCTCTTTCTCATGCGGCGAGCGCGGCGCTTAGGTTACGACATTTACGTCACGATTCCCGAAGATGGGGACGAACCGGAACTGTTTTTTGGCCGCACGCCCACCAGTCAGACGACGTATGAACTCACCTGGGGGCGTTCGTTGATTCAATTTACGCCGACGCTGAAGGTGCGCGGGCAGGTGGGCAAGGTGGTGGTGCGCGGTTGGAATCCGACGGCTTCTGGGAATGACCGCGCAATCACGGGCGAGGCGACCTGGAGCGACCTGGGGCCGGATATGCCGGATCAGCAGTTGCTCTCCAGCATTGATTCTTCGCTGGCGGAGACGTATGAAACGGATATTGATCACCCGATTTCCTCACGGGAGGAGGCGAACCAGGAGGCGCGTGGGGTTTTGGAGAATTTGATTAAGAGCCTGGTGACGGGCAGTGGTTCGACGGTGGGGTTGCCGGATTTACGTGCCGGCAAAACCATCGTCATCACCGGTCTAGGATTGCGGTACAGCGGTCGCTACGTCATCACCGAAACCACGCACAAAATCGGCGGCAGCGGCTACACCACCGACTTCTCCGCCCGCATGGAGGTGCTGCCATGAGCCAGCGCATGCGCGGCGTCGTCATCGGCCTCGTCACCGATGTGGATGATCCAGAGGAATTGGGCCGCATCAAGGTCAGCTTCCCCTGGATGTCCGACAGCAACGAAAGTGACTGGGCGCGCGTGGCCGTCCCCCTCGCCGGTCCCCAACTGGGCGCATTTTTCCAACCCGAAATCGGCGACGAAGCGCTCGTCGCCTTTGAACTGGACGACATCCGCCGTCCCTACATCCTCGGCTACCTCTGGAGCGGTGAAAACAAGCCGCCGGAAACGGACCCCCACATCCGCATGTTGCAAACTGTCTCCGGTCACAAACTCGTCTTTGACGACACCGGCGGTTCGGAACAGATCACGGTCGAAGACGCCAGCGGCAACAAGATCACGATGAACGCCGATGGCATCACCATCGAATCCGCCGGCGACATCACCATCAAAGGCACAAACGTGACGATTGAGGCCTCGGCCAAACTGGCGGCCAAAGGCAACCCGATTCACTTGAACCCATAACGGAAACCGGGTTTTTCCTAAAAACCCGGTTTCTCCGGTAAAGCTTCCGGGAAGGTAGCAGGTAGTAAATGGAAACGATTTTTCCCACCGAAACAGGCTTCCAGGGCTTTTTCATGATTGGCTTTCGCAAGAACGGCGGCGCGACGCAGCGCACGGGGACCGTTATTTTGAAGCGGACCTACGACATTGATGGCGGCGGGGTTCTCACGCCGGCGGCTGATTTTTTGCCTGTGTTTATGCAGGATGTGCCGGCAAATACCCTCACCAACAGCGACTTTGAACTGGATGCCGACTTCCAGCCCACCAACAACGCCAATCCCCCTGGCGGCTGGACGGCTACGAACGTCACCGCCGCCCGCGCCGCTGCCCAGGGACAGAGCGGCAGCCGTGCGCTCTCTCTCACGGGGAGCAATACCGCGGGCCAGGTGGCGCAGACCATCACTTTTCCTGAACCAGTGGGCGGGCGGGCGTTTCGATTGAGCTTTTATGTGAAGACGGACCTGGGTGCAATGCCGGCACGTATCGAAAACGCCCGCCTGGAAGCAGAAGGGCAAAGCCTCTGCGTCATCAACCGCGACCTCAGCGACAGCCTGGTGCGCCGCCACACCACCGGAACCTGGTCCGCCGACCTCACCGCCACGGAAATGGACGTCATCCTCCCCATCGCCTTCGACCCGGACACCCCCGGCAACACCCGCATCGCCTACTACGACCGCGTCCAGGTGCAGGAAGGCAGCGCCCTCACCGAATGGAACGACAACAGCACCCTGCGCTACGAACACGACCTGGCCCCCGACAAACCCGCCGCCGACCTCATCGTTCTCGGATTTGCCACCGTCACCGGCCTTTGCCGCCTGCTCGTGGATGGAACCGCCCGCCTCTCCCGCAACGTCACCAGCAGCGACCAGAAAGCCCTGTTTGGTTGGGAACCCCGCGTAAACAGCCCGCGCGAGGCGGAAGCGGGCGGATTCACCGACGATCCAAACAATTTGCCGCCCGAATGGCCCATCACCAACCCCGCGCGCGATCCCCTGCCCGCCGCGTTCAACAACCGCTTCTACAACGGCTATCGCCGCGATGCGGGCGCGCCTCCGCCCCACCCGCCTGCCGCCGCCCACATCCAGATTGAGCGGGACGGAACAATGGATTACGACTTTACCCTGCCCGGCGAAACCATCAACGCCACCCTCTACACCCACACCGGCGACCGCCCCGACGCGGCCAACCGCTGGCATCGTCAGCCCATTCCCATGACGTTGGACACCCTGGTAATCGAACCGGACGACGACCGCTGCACCTGCGTCTGGCGCGGCCTCTGGGACTACGACGCCCACCCCCCCGACGCCTACCGCCGCCTCCTCGTCACCGCCAACTAAGTAACCAGATGGGTTCATTCTTGGAGGATGAACCCATCTGGGAGACGCTCACCAACCACCAACCGGCAACATTTCTCATGTCCAAACCCATCGCCCCCGCCACCGGAATCGCCTTTGCCTTTCCTGACATATGCAAAACGCCCACGCCGGGCGGTCCCGTGCCCATTCCCTACCCGAATATCGCCCAACTCGACCAGGCGCAGAACGTGGCCGACCAGCTTCTCATCGGTCCTTCCAGCTACAAGGCACTGCTGGTTGATTCCGAAGTACCCACCAGTTCCGGGGACGAGGCTGGCTCCGTCGGCGGCGTGAAGAGCAACGGCATCATGGGATCGTGCAAAATCACCCAGGGCAGCGGCAGCGTGGTGTATGGCTCTGGCAAGAAAGGAATCGCCCGTTTTGGCGACACCACGGACCAAAACATCGTCGGCGGAACCGCCAATGCAACGGGCACGGTGCTGAGCGCCTTTCCCACCGTCCTCGTTGGCGACTAAGGATTAAGTTCTCCCAGATTGGTTCATTCTCCAAGAATGAACCAATCTGAACGAAAGGCAAAGGAAACTGAAATGGCCGACTTCCTGGGCACAGGCTGGAAATTTCCTATTCGCGTCAATGGGCGCGGCTGGCTCTCCTACGTCAGCGGCGCGGACAGCGTGGCGGAGGCGATCTGGATCATTCTCAGTACGCCACCAAACAGTCGCATCATGGAGCCGCGTTTTGGCTGCGGCATCCATAATTATGTTTTTGCTCCAAATAACGCGAACACGATTGCCGGCATTGCCCAAGAAGTCCGCCGCGCATTACTACGATGGGAACCACGCATCGACGTACTCGACGTGCGCGTCGAAAACCCCGCCGAATCGCCCAACACCCTCTTCATCCACGTGGACTATCGCATTCGCGCCAACAACGCCTTGCATAACCTGGTTTATCCGTTCTACATCAACGAATAGTTTAGATTGGTTCAATCTCCAAGATTGAACCAATCTGCTCCTGGCAAGGACACAGCTATGCCACTTCCAACCCCCAATCTGGACGACCGCACCTTTGAGCAGCTTGTGGCGGAAGCGCGCGCGCGTATTCCCCGCTACACGCCTGAGTGGACTAATTTCAATGACGCCGATCCCGGTATGACGCTGGTGAAGCTGCACGCCTGGATGACGGAAACGATCCTTTACCGATTGAACCGGCTGCCCGACCTGAACTACATCAAATTCCTGGAACTCCTGAATGTACCGCCACGTCCGGCGGAGGCGGCCACGGCGGAACTGACCTTTACCCTGAAGAAGCTGAACAACCCCACCGATCCCCTCGTCGTCCTCATCCCCAAGAATACGCAAGTGGGCGTCAATGACCCCGACCTGGCCGAGCCGCTGATTTTTGAAACGGAGCGCACACTGACGGCGCTGAACGCGGTCCTGGCGACCATTATCGTTCCCGCCAGCGGCGACAATCCGCTGGAACTGGTGACGGAATACGATCCCGATAAGGTTGAGGTGAAAATTCAGCACCCCTTCTACCCCTTTGGGGAGACGCCCGTCGTGGGGGCATACTGCTTGCTGGGCGTCATGCTGCGCCCGCATCGGAAGCCGAAGGAGGATTATGGCCTGGACCGTTTCCCCGCCGGCGAACTGGACGTGACGGCTTTGATTCCACAGGTGTTTGAGGAGGACGCTGCCGGCACAATCATCACCGGCCCCGAAAGTCTGGAATGCCTCTTCCCCTGGCAGGTCGCCGCCCAAAGCAGCGGCATCATCTGGGAAGCATACATCGGCACCGAACACGCCAACTTCCCCCACGACGCCGCCAACTGGACCCCTCTCAGCACCCACGACGACACCGCCCTTTTCACACGCGGCGGCCACATCTACCTGCAAACGCCCGGTGGTCTGCCCGCCATCTCCTTCAACGACCTCGACCGCGCCTTCTGGCGTGAACTGGAAGGACGCAAAAAGCCCCCCACCACCGACGCCGAACTGATTGACGATCTTAACGGACCGGATGCCTTCCTCGATCCCGCCGACCTCGATTGGGACAAGCTGGGGCTGGCCGACGCCGAAGTGGACAACATCGCCGCCCTCATCGCCCAGATCAACGCTACTGAACTCGACTACACCGCCCTGGACGACAAGGCGTGGAAAAAGGCAGGCTACGCCACCGCCCCCGTCCCTTACGAACTCGTCTGGTTCCGCGCGCGTCTGGCGCAAATGCCCCAGGAACCGCCCCAGGTGAGCCACTTCCTCCTCAACACTGTCCCCGCCACCGCCGCCGTCACCCGCGTGGAGGAAATCCTGGGGGCCAGCGATGGGCGACCCAATCAGCAGTTCTCGCTTCGCCGCCGCCCGCTGCTGGTTGACGTGGAGACGTTGCGGCCCGCCTTGACGTTGGAAATCGAAGAGCTGGGGCGGGCGGAGGCGTGGGAGGCTGTGCCAGATTTTTATGGCGCGGGACCGGATGCGGCTGTTTTTCTTGTAGACAGCAATGCCGGCACAATCACCTTCGGCGACGGTCTGCATGGGCGAATTCCCGTGGCTGGGGCGCAAATTGTGGCCCGCTCTTATCGTTATGGCGGCGGCGCGGTGGGCAACGCCGGCGCCGCAACCATCACCGCCCTCAAAAGCGCCCTCCCCAACGTAGACAAAGTGACCAACGTGCGCGCGGCGGCTGGCGGTCGGGACGCCGAATCGCTGGACGAAGTGATGCTGCGCGCCCCGCACGACCTGCGTATGCGCGACCGCGCCGTCACCGCCGACGACTTCGCCCAACTGGCGCGGCAAACGCGCGGCGTCCCCCTCCATCGCGCCTACGCGCTGCCCCTTACCCGCGTTTTGCCCGACACCACCCCGCCCACCTTCCAGTCGGACGCCGCCGGCGCGGTGACGGTCGTCATCCTCCCCGAAAACAAGGAGGACACCCCCCAGCCCACCGCGGACCAACTGCGCCTTGTCTGCGCCCACCTCAACCAGCGCCGCCTGATCACGACTGAACTGTACGTGGTCGGCCCGCGCTACCTGGAAATCAAGCTGGATGCCGCCGTGGTCGTCAGCCGCGACAAAGACCTGAAAGCGGTCAAGGATGCGCTCACGACGGTGCTGCTGGATTATTTTCACCCTCTGCGCGGCGGTGAGGATGGGCAGGGCTGGCCGTTTGGCGCGGACATTTACCTGGGCAATGTGTATCGCCAGTTTCTGGCTGTGGCCGGTGTGCGTCGCGTGATTTGTCTGGAGATAATGCCGGCACAAACCACCCCCACCCCCGAATGCGAAGACATGATAACGGTCCCCGATGGCACGCTGATTTACCTGCCATCCGCGTCAATCACCCTGGACGTGCGCTATGACGACCACTAAACCCACCCCGCGCCCCGTGCAGCCCACATTCTGGCGACTGGATGACCGCATCGGCTGGCGCATGTCCGCCCAGAGCCAGGCCATCTCCGACGATGCCGCCGCCGGCGGGCTACGCCTGGGAGACGAAAACGCCACCGCCATCCTGCCCACGGAGCCGGGCGGCACATTTGGCGGACTCACCCGCCCCACCGGTCTGGCTATCGGTCCTGATGGGCGACTCTTCCTCGCCGACCCGCAAAATGACTGTATCCTCACCTACACGCCGCCCGCCGCCCGCTTTACGCCGTTGTGGATGGGGGCCGCCGCCGTCCCGCCCGATCCCTACGCCCTCTCCGCGCCGCGCGGCATCGCCATCAGCCGGGATGGCGACCTCGTCGTGGCGGATACCGGGCATCATCGCCTCATCCTCTATGCGTGGCCCATGCTGGTCGCCCGCCACATCATTGACCTGGAAGACGGGGAACCGTGGGACGTGGCCTACGACAGCGTCGGGCGTTTATACGTGGCCGATGCATTCCACCGGCGCGTGCGCCGATTTGACCGCCTCTGGCGCGAAGACCTGGATTATCTTGGCGGCGCGGACGCATTCCTGGCTCCCCGGCATCTGGCAATAGACGACCAGGACCGCCTTCTCGTGCTGGACACCAGCCAGCGGCGCGTCGTCGCGCTGGACGCTCCGGGCAACCCGTTACCCGCCATTGACCCGCCCCTGTACACGCGCCGTTTCCCCTTGCCGCTCCATCTGGATAGCAACGGCCTCTGGCTGCGGCAAGAAGATCGCCCCAATTGCCCCGCGCTCCCGCTCCCTGGCCTGACTGTCACCCGTAGCGGGCGGCTCGCCGGCTCCAATCTCATGCTCCTGGCTCGCCCCGGTGGTGTCACCTATCCGCGCAGTGGTCGCTACCTCTCCGAACCGTTGGATAGCCGCATCTATAACTGCGCCTGGCATCGCCTGGTGCTGGATGCCGACGTGCCCGACGCCACGTCGCTCACCGTCCGCACCTACACCGCGCCCACGCCACTGGACGCGGACCACATCGCCAACCTGCCGCCCGCCCGTTGGTCCGCGCCGATCACCATTGGCCCACTCGACCTGCCCGAACTGCTGATTCAGAGTTCGCCCGGGGCCTGTCTCTGGCTCAACGTCGAACTGCGCGGCAACGGCACGGCCACGCCCCTGATCCGGAGTATGACGCTGTATGCGCCGCGCCAGTCGTCGTTGAACTACCTGCCGCCCGTGTTCCGCGAGGACGCGGTCAGCGCCGACTTCCTGAACCGCTACCTCAGCTATTTTGACACGATTTTCGACGAGATCGAAACCCTGATCGCGGTGTTTACCGGCTATCTCGATCCCGATGGCGTGCCATCGGGAGACTTTCTCGCCTGGTTGGGAAGCTGGCTCGACCTCACCTTCCTCGCCGAATGGTCCGACGCCACCCGCCGCGCATTTGTGCGCCAGGCCATTGCCCTCTACAAGCAGCGGGGTACGCTGGCCGGGCTGCAAGCCATCCTTCGCCTGCACACAGGGCTGCCAGCGCCACATCCCGTCATCATCGAACATTTCCGCCTGCGCGACTATGCCGCCCGCCGCGAAGCCAGCGATCCGCCCGGCCCCTATTACCTGGCCGGCGCGCCACTTGACCCACACGTGGGCGAAATCGCCCATCATTTTACGCTGGTGCTGCCGCAAAAGGCGGCGGCTGACGTCGAGGCGCTGCAAACGCTGCGGCAGTTGATTGACGCGCAAAAACCCGCCCACACCCGCTATCAAATCCGGCCGGTCTCGCCCGGCATTGTCATCGGCTGCCAGTCAACCATTGGCGTGGATATGCTGCTGGGCAGTCCCCCGCCGCGTCCGCTAGGCCTGCTGGCGCTGGCTCCGGGCAACATTCTCGGTCCACAAACGCCCACCCGCCCGCGCCTGGGCGCGTCCTATCTGACAATGGGCAACTAAGGAACGGAAATAAATATGACAACGAAGTTGTTTCCTTACCGTTCCTTCAAACTGACGATGCAATTCCGTACTTTATTTCATCGTCAGTTCTAAGTGGCTGTCCGCAATTAAATTAGCGGAGTAACTATTCACGTCTCCGAGAGATTGGACCAATTTTGTAGACATCAATAAGATTCAACCAGAGCAAATTGGTCCAATCTGGGCAGATGACCTGTATAGTCACTTAGCGGAAATGTGCGGACAGCTTGGCAGTAACCGTCCGTAAAAAGTGTGAAGTTATTTTCGGACGGTTACTAAGTGGGCATCCAGAACGCAGTTTCCCCAAGATTGGTTCATTCTCCCAGAATGAACCAATCTGAAACTGACAAGAAATAACGCCAGTCGCTGGCAACGGTCCGCTGGCAACTAACAACACCTTCAAGGAGTCGTTTATGAGCAACCAGACCCCTAACTGCATTCCTTGCGGCTTACAAACGTTCCGCCGCAATACGTACTTTAATGGCAAGTGGCTGGTGGAGCGGGATTTCAGCGATGAACAGGCGTACCTGGTGGGCAAGGACCGCCTGCACAACAGCCTGCTACATGGCGTTGGAACCGTATGCGGTCTGAAGGTGGTGGCCCACCCCAACCCGGAATGCCAGGATAAGTTTGTGTACATTGAACCCGGCGCGGCGCTGGACTGCTGCGGGCGAGAGTTGATCGTTACGCAGCGGCTGCTCGTCCCCGTGCTGGAATTGATTGACCCGGCGGATTTCGACGCCGAGGGCGACCAGGACCTGTTTATCAGTCTCTGCTACAAGGAGTCACTGGAAGAAAAGGTCCCCGTCATTCTGCCCGACTGCGACTGCGCGGAGGAGAACCAGGCGTTCAACCGCGTGCGCGAGGGGTACGAACTGCGTCTGTTTGGCCGCCCCGCCGGAGAAAGGTTGCCGGTACGCCCCCCGCTGCGGGCGAAGCTGGATTGGCTGCACACGATTGTGCTGGACCGGCAGAGTCCGCGGGCGCTGGCAGCGGATGATCAGTTGCAGCAGGTGTATGTGGCGGCGCAGGCCGTGTCGCCTGACGAGGGCGAGGCGGGGGAACCTGGGGAACTGGGGGCGCGGCTGTACGCTTTCCGCGCGGACACGCATGATCTGATCACAGCGGTGGATGGGGGCGTGAATCCCACGGACCTGGCTTTGACGCTGCTGGGGGATTTGATCTTCCTGGCTACGGACGGTTTGCCCGCGCCGCCGCCAGAAGAGGGGGGCGATCCGCTGCCCCTGGCTCCCGGAATAGCCGTCTACAAGGAGTCGCGGATACGGTACGAAGCGCAGAGCAGCGCCGTTATCCACCTCAATGAACCCGCCCGCCTCGTCATCTCCCCCGCCACCGGCGCCCTTTTCGCCCTCCAACTTGACAGCGGCGAACTGATCACCTGGAGCGAAGCCGACCTGCGCGACTGGCTTGCCCTTCCCGATCCCCCCCTTGCCGGCCCCGCAGACTTTCGCTCTTTGGCGCTCAACACATCGTTCAGCCAGCCTGATGGCCCCGCCCTGCGCGGCGCATCCGCCCTCAGCATCACCCTCGATGGCCGCTACATCTTTATTGTAGACGCCGCCAACAACCAGGTGCGCGTCGTCGAAGTCGCTACGATGACGGAACTGACCCCTCTGAACACCGCGCAGGCACCCGTTGCCGTCTTCACCAGCCGCGATAGCCAATATCTCTACCTGCTCACGGCTGACGCCGACCACGCCATCCTGACGCGCTACGCCCTGGACACCAGCCTCGGCTCCCTGCAACTGCGCCCGGATGGGCGCGGCGGAACCTGGCTGACCACGCCCCAAGACCTGGCCATGGCTGCCAACGAGCGTTGGGCCTACGTTTTGCAGACCTCCGCCGAAGGCCAGGCCCAGGTGCAAACCATTGACGTGGACGCCATCGCCGCCCCTGGCGATTCGTTCGCCGAAGACATTCTGGGCACGCGCGAAAACGTCTCCGGGCTGGCCCGGAGCGAGCGGCTGGCCGTGCAGGGAGGGCGACTCTACGTCGCCGCCGACGATGAATCGGAAAACCAGCCCGCGCGTGGCCTCGTTGCTATTCTTAACGTGGAAGAAGCCGCTTGCGATGATTTGTTCACGAATGTGGTCAAAGAGGCGTGTCCTGCTTGCGCCGAAGACCCCGCGGAGCAGTGCGTTATTCTGGCGCATGTGCCCCATTACCATCTCGGCCAGCCGATCAAAGATGCGGAAGATGCCGAAGAGGGGGACAACGCTATTGACAACTTCACCCACCGTCCCCTGGTTCCCAGCACCAACAACATCGTGGAAGTCATCCGCTGCATGTTGGAGACGCGCATGGCCGAAGGGTTGGTGGGACCGCGCGGCCCCGCCGGCGAATCGGGACTCCCCGGCGCACCAGGCGAACGCGGTCCGGGCATCACGGAGGCCGAGGCACAGCCCCTGCTTCCGGGCGTGCAACCGACGGCCCAACTGGTTCCTATTGCCGGCGACCCGGAAGGGGATCAGCGGCTGGTGTTGGGTATTCCCACGGGTGCGCCCGGCGCACCGGGTGGGCGCGGTCCGGGCATCACGGAGGCCGAGGCGCACCCCCTGCTTCCGGGCGCGCAACCGACGGCGCAACTGGTCCCCATTGTTGGCGACCCGGAAGGGGACCAACGGCTAGTGTTGGGTATCCCCCAGGGATTGCCCGGACAGGGCGGGGACGAGGACCTGGTGCGCATTGTTGCCCTCAGTTGGCGGCATGATCGCCGCCTGGCAATGCCCATGGACCAGTTCATTGCCGAATTCTTCACCGACCCGGAATGGCAAACCAACGATCCGCGGGACCGCAACATGGGGTTTGTCATTGGTTTTGGTACGGTGGAGGGCGACCCCAAACTGGCGCAAATGCGCTCCATCTTCCACGAGGATAAACCCGGCGACCCGGACACACGCACGCGCAGCGAGGTGTTCCAGCTTTACGTGCGTTACCGCGACCAGCGCGGCCTGTTGTGTGAATGCCTGATCCCGAATGCGCTTCACCAGCCGGTGGAGTACGACACGGATGGCAACGGCCTGATCACGGCGATTCGACCGCTGCAAAATGAAGAAGTTGCCATTGGTGTGCGGCTGGTCTTCGTTCCCGACGATGACCTGGTTCCCTGGGGCTTCTTGATGGAGTTGGAAAACCCGTTTTTCCGTGTTGTGTTCCGCTCCGATTTCGCTCTGGACGAAGAAGATCGGGCCATTGACGGTAATCACATTGGTGGGCGGCTGCCTACGGGCAATGGTCGCCAGGGCACGACGTTTGAAAGCTGGCTGACGGTTGGCGGGTAAGACAAATGGCAGAATTCGGTGACGACCAACGCTCTCAGGAGATTGGACCAAATTCACGTGCTCAATGGCCAATTTCACCAGAGAAAATTGGTCCAATCTGGTTTAGCAGTTACGAATTCAGAAGGCAGCAAGCGGGCAGCTTGTGCTGCGCTGGATTAGGAGGCGGTGATGGCAAATAATGGCAGCGGCCTGCTCAGGCCGAGATACGTTGAGCGGCAGCAGTTGACGGCAACAGACCTCAACCTGGGCCAGAATTATCTGCGCGAGCGGCTGCGGCGGCACAATCGCGCCCTGCATGGCTGGGGCGTGGTGTGCGGGGCCGCGGTCAGCCGCGTGGATGGCGCTTCCTGGCAGGTTCGGGTGGCGGAAGGGTATGGTCTGACGCCATGGGGGGATGAATTGGTGATTCCCGCCGATGCGCCTCCGTTTGACATTCAGGCGGGCGTGGAGGCTTGCCTGGGCGCGCCGGACCCGTGCGCCGAAGGAGTAGTCACCCCTGGCGCGCAACCGCTCGTCACCTGCGTGGATTTTTCCCAGATGGAGCCAGGCGCGGAAGGCGCGAACCCGATTGCGTTTGCGGACGCGGTTTTTTCGGCCTGGCGCAGTGGCGTGTTGGTCCCGCATACGCGGATTGAGGGGTGGGGGGAATTCATCGGCTTTAACTGCTTCCTGCAAACGACGGTGGCCTTGCCGCAAGCGACGAGCGGCGTGACGTTGACGCTGATGTGTGGTGCGGGACCGACATCTCTGGAGGCGTATGACGCGACAGGGGCGCCGGTGGATTCGGCGCAGACGAGCGGGGTGGGCGGCCAGGCGGAAACGGTGCGGCTGGCAGGGGGGGGAATCACGCAGGTGGTGATCACTGCGCCGCAGAATGAGACGTTGCTGCTGAAAATATGCTGGGAAGGGGCGGCAGCGGGGAATCAGGTGTACCTGGTGGCGTATCCTGAAGAAGCGGAAACGTGCCCGCAGCCGCTCGTGCCGGAGAAATGCGCGCCTCCGGGTAGCCAATATGGCAATATCCGTGTACGCGAGGGCTACCGGCTGGAAGTTGCCTGCTGTTTGCCCGGCTCGCACCAACACGCTCTCACCTGTGAGCAGTTGGAAGCGATTGTTTGTGGACAGGTGCATGTGCCTTGTATGCCGGCATTAAACGCGAACGATAACGGGTTGGTATTAGCAACCATCACGGTCGGGGACAACGGCATTGAGACGGTTGACGACCGGACGGATCGACGCAGATTGTTAAGCCAATGGGTGCTGCAAGAATTTGCGCGCTGCCACTGCGGGCAAACGCCACCCCCGCCGGGCCGGATTGACGCTATCCAACCGGCGCAGGTGGAAGGCAACCCACAGCAGCCCATCACCTACGAAAACGTGCGCATTTTGGGACAGGGCCTGGCGGGCGCGACGGAAGTCGTCTTCCTCGGCGGTGGTGTGACCGCGAGCATCACGAACAGCAGTCCCACGGAGATCGCGCTGCTGCTCACCGTTTTCCCGCAGCCGCAGCCGATCCAACTGCCCTTCCTGGTTATTTTTGCCGATGGCCGCCCCGCCCTCGATAGCCTTGACTTTGGCGTCTCCCTGTCCGTGACGCTGCCACAAATTACGCGGATTACACCAGGTGAGCTTTTCTTTGTAGAAGAGTTGTGGGTTGACCCATTAGAAGTAGAAGCCGTGATCGAGGGGGAAGGGTTGCGCGAGGCTACCGGCGTTGTTTTTGACAGTGACCATGTGACGGCCTTGATACGGGACAGCGCCGACTCCCAACTTGCTGTCCGCCTGACTATTCTTCCGCTGACTGAAAGCGTTGTTTTGCCTTTCGTCATTCACTTTGCCGGCAATCGCCCCGACCTCAATAGCGCCGACTTCAATGTTACTCTGTCGCTTAGCAGAATGTGGTTGCCTCCAACTCCACCGCCGACAGGCATCGTCCCCACAGGCATCGTCCCCACGGGCATCGTCCCCACGGGCATCGTCCCCACGGGCATCGTCCCCACGGGCATCATCCCCACAGGCATCGTTCCTACGGGCATCATCCCCACGGGCATCGTCCCCACCGGCATTCTGCCGACGGGTATTCTGCCGACGGGCATCTTGCCGACGGGTATTCTGCCGACGGGTATTCTGCCGACGGGCATTCTGCCGACGGGCATCGTTCCCACAGGCATTATCGAGACCGGGCCGCCGCTGGGGTTTGGCTTTGATCCACATGAGTTTGACCTGGTGGGCGGGGCGACGCGCCCGGTGGAGGACGTGATCGGCGTGGGTGAGGTGCGCGGCGGCAAGCTGCGCCAGAACGGGATCACCAGTGTGCTGGAGTTCGCCGCGCTGCCGGTGGAGCGTGCCGCGGGGATTCTGGGCATCTCGGAGGTGCGCGTGGCGGAGTTGAAGCATAATGCGATTGAGATGATGAGGCGCGGTTGATGAAGGTCAGCGTTGTTCTGCCCAACCACAATGAAGGGGAAAACCTGGTAGACACGGTCGGGTACGTGTTGCAAAACAGCGATGGCCTGGACATGGAGGTGATCGTCGTGGATGATGGGTCGGATGACGGCAGCGCGGAGGCGGCACTGGCGCGGCACGGGACAGACCGGCTGTGGCTGGTGCGCGGCGCGGGATTGGGCGTGGCGGGGGCGCGCAATCTGGGCGCGGCGCGGGCGCGTGGACAGGTGTTGGTGTTCCTGGACGCGCACTGCTATGTGCCGCCCGGCTGGTTGTCGCCGCTGGTGGAGGCGTTCGAGGCGGAGGATGTGGGGATGGTGGGACCGGTTTTTGCCGGCATTCACGAAATCACCGTCCGCGCCTGTGGCATTACCTGGCAAGACGCCCGTTTAGAGAATACCTGGCTGCCGCCGCGTACCGGCATCAGCGAAGTCCCCTTCCACATCGGTGCCTGCCAGGCCATTTCCACCCCCATCTTCCACGAAATCGGCGGCTACGACGAAGGCATGACCCGTTGGGGCAGCGAAGACATCGAACTCTGCCTCCGTCTCTGGCTCAGCGGCTACCGCATCCTGGCCCAACCCGCCAGCCTCGTCTTCCACCTCTTCCGTCCCCGCCACCCCTACGCCGTAGACATGAGCCAGGTACTCTACAACAAACTGCGCCTGCTCCTGGTTCATTTTGACCGCGAGCGGCTGGCGCGCGCGCTGCGACCCATGATGGCGTATGCCGATTTTCCCCACAGTCTGGCGCAAGCCTTCCTGGATGACACCCTCAGCCGCCGCGCCTGTCTGCTGGCCCGTCGGCAACGGGACATGGACTGGTTCTGCGGTCGTTTTGGAATAGGAATCTAGCAAGATTGGTTCAATCTCGAAGATTGAACCAATCTGGGAATAGGATGACGCTGACGATTGACAGGCTCACGGCGAACTATTTTTTGCCGGCACAAACCCCCGACACGCCGCGCACGCAACAACGCCTGGACGCGCTCGTGCGGCAGCGCCTGCCCGCCGAACTAAACGGACGCCTGCACCCCCTCGCCCGCGACCAGACCGCCATCTACCGTATTCGCCATCTGGAGATTGATTTGTGGGTGGATATTGCCGGCATGAGCGACACAGACATCGCCCGCCGTTGGAGCCAACTGCTGCTGCGCACCGTCACCCAGGCCCTCCTCACCGGCAGCCCCGCCGACGTCGTCCGCTTCGACGATCCCGCCCACTACCTCGCTGCCTTTCTCATCGACCTACTGGCCGGGCGCGCCTGGTCGGTGGACAGAGGTTGGGTGTACGCCGAATTCGCGCCCCTGCGTGGCCTGGCCATGGGGCAAAGTGCCGCCTCCCTCCTGAGCGCGCGCCCCGAATGGCTCCTGCCCGTGGCCCAACACCTGCACCGGGCGCACCAACTTGAGCCACTGCTGCGGCAGATGACGCGCGCGGACGTGGCCTTACTGGCAAAAGCGTTAGACTGGCAAGAACCCGCTGCCGTCATCAGTGCGGAACGACTCGACACGCTCCTGCCCCGCCTGCGCGCCATACCTCTGGAGCGAGGGGGGCGGGACGCCCTGGCGCGCAATCTGCTGCGCCTGTTCCTGGCGGCGACCCTGCCCCAACCAGAACTGGCGCGGCAAAGCTGGACGGCGGCGACCTGCACGCACCTGGCCTGGCTGCATCAATTATGGGCGGCGCGACCCGCCCCGTTGTTGTGGCAGGCGTTGGCGCGAGAGGAAATCGATGGTCTGGCTCCTCTGCAACCGTTGTTGGATGGATTGGATGGCGATCTGGATGCGCCGCGCCGCTGGCTGACGCTGGTCATGAACAGCGAGCAGGGGCGCGCTTACGTCGGGCGGTTGGTGCGGAACACGCAGCGGGAAACGGAAGACGCGCAGCCGGCAACGGCGTCCGCCCGTTCGTTGGCGACTTCATTTGCCGGATTGGGGCTGCTGCTGCCGTTTGTGCGTGAGTTGGGCTGGTATGAGTCGTTGGACCACGCCGGGCTGTACCAATTGCTGCTGCGGCTGGTGGGGCGGGATCATGCGCCGCTGGCCTGGGCAGATGGGGCGGCGGCGTGGCTGGCGGGCGTGCCCGATCATCTGGCGGCGCAGGCACGGGTGCAGGCGGTGACCTGGCCTGACGTGATGGCGTGGGGGGATGCGGTGGATTGGCGGGCGTCGGCGGATGAGGCGGCCATCTTCGGCGATTGGCCGGGTAGCGGCGCGGCCCTGTTTTTGTTGCGGCGATTTGCGAGGGGTTTGCGGGGATATGCCGGCATTTCCCCCGCCACCCTCATCCGTCAATTCATCCACCTCCCCGGCCAGATACAGATCACCCCCACCGCCATAGAAATCCGCTGCACCCAGGCCCCCCTGGGCATCATCCTGCGCATGGCCTCCCGCGACGGCCCCCAGGGACGCATCCCCTGGCTGGACAACCGCGAACTGCGTATCATTCTGCCATGATTTCTCATCACAGATTGCGCAGATTTCGCAGATTGGAGAGTCAAGGATGCACAACAAGAGGGATGTCCAGACCTACGCAGTGATTGGAGCCGCCATGGCGGTTCATCGGGAATTGGGCCCGGGTTTTTTAGAAAACGTCTATCATGAGGCGCTGGCGCTAGAATTAACGGACGGATCGAGAAATTCCTTTTCAGCATGAAGTGGACTTGCCTATTTCCTACAAGAGACGTCGCTTAAGCAAGACCTATCGAGCAGATTTTGTCTGTTTCGGCAACATCATTGTGGAACTGAAAGCCATGCCGGCAATAACTGGTAAAGAAAAAGCGTAGATACTCAACTATCTCAAAGCCGCCGACCTGAATCGGGGCTTGCTCCTAAATTTCGGAACAACATCCCTGCAATACGAGCGATTTGCCAACACCTGGAAAAAATCTGCGCAATCTGCGAAATCTGTGAAGAAAGATGACTGACAACCTGCATTTCGGAGCAACGCCCGTGCGGTACGAGCAATTCGCCAACACCCAAAAAATCTGCGCAATCTGCGAAATCCGTGACAAAAGATGACAGACAACCCAAATCTCGGAGCAACGCCCGTGCAATACGAGCAATTTGCCAACGGGTGCGTTTCATTTCAGTTGCAGGCGTAGGACAATTTGCGAAATTGTCCTATACATAAAGGGACAATTCGGCAAATTGTCCTACAAAAGTTACGCTCCCAACGCATTTGAAACACACCCTTCGCCAACCTGAAAAAAATCTGCGAAATCTGCGAAATCTGTGACAAAAGATGACTGACAACCTGCTCTCCGTGACTTACACCGATACACGCGACTACTTGCGCGACTATCTGGGGCTGCTGGCGCTGCGGCTGCACCGCGAGGTACTGCTGGCGCGGCTGCTGCGCGGCGAGGGGGTCAACGAATCCTTCCTCGGCCTGTTCCTCTCCGAACCGGAGGTAGACCAGATACTCGCGGCACTGCACGGCGTCACGCTGCCCCACTCCGACCAGGTGGTAGACCTGGACGCGGCGATACAGACCCACGAGTCGGCCATCGCCGCGCGTTTGGCGGCGACCACGGCGTCGCTGCGCCCGGCACAGTTGGCACGCCAGTTTGGCCTGTCGCCGCTGGCGTTGGAACTAACGCTGTTGCTGCTGGCCCCGGAAGTGGACCCCCGCTTTGGCCGCGTCTACGCCTACTTGCAGGACGACGTCAGCCGCCGCTGGCTCACCCCCGCGCTGGCGCTGCGTCTGCTGCCCGGTGACGAGGCAGCGGGGCGGGCGCTCTTTGCCGCCGCTTCCCCCCTCGTCTATGAGCGGCTGCTGCGCATCGGCGCGGGTGAAGCGGAGCCGCTGCTCCCCCTGATTGACCGCTCCCTCAAGCTGGACGACCGCATTGCCGAATTTCTGCTGGAGCAGGACGCGCTTGACCCCCAACTGATGGAATGCGCCTACTGGATGCAGGTGGAGGAGGCCATTGCGGAATTGGCCGTGCCTGCGTCTACGCGCCAGGCGTTGCAACATCTGGCGGCGCTGTGGCGCGCGCCCGGCGCGCCGCCGGCGCTGTTCTGTGGGCGCGCGGGCAGCGGACGCCGCGCGGGGGCGGCGGCGGTGGCCCTGGCATTAGGCGAACGCGCGCTGCTGGTGGTGGAAGCGCCGCGCCTGGCGCACCTGCCGGAGGAGCGGATTACCGCCTGCTGGCGGGCCGCGGTGCGCGAGGCGCGCCTGTATGGCGGGCTGCTGCACCTGGCGGAAGCGGAGTCGCTGCCGGAAGCGGCGCGCCCCATTATTTGGGGACATTGGCCCAATGGCGTGATCATTTCCACGGACCAGCCGTGGATGCTGCCCTCCTACGCGCCTACGCCGGTGGTGGTGTATTTTCCCGTGCCGGATGTGCCGCTGCGACAGCGGTTGTGGGCGGCGCGGTTGAACGGGCAAGTGACTGGGGAGGCATTGTTGGCGGAAGTGCCGTCGGAACTTGCTGCCCGATTCCGCCTCACCCCAGGCCAGATCGCCCAGGCCGCCACCCTCGCCGTACAACGCGCCTGGCTGCGCGACGGCCCCGACGCCGCTCCCACGCGCCAGGACTGGTTCGAGGGAGCGCGGCAGCAATCGAACCCCGCCCTGGCGCGACTGGCGACCAAGATCGTCTCCCCCTACGACTGGGACGACCTGGTGCTGCCGCGCGCGCAGCTCGCGCAACTGCGGGCGATTGAAAGCCAGGTACGTCAGGCGCACGTCGTCTATGGACAGTGGGGATTCGGGCGCAAGCTGGCGTTAGGCAAGGGGCTAAATGTGTTGTTTTCCGGTTCATCCGGCACGGGGAAGACGATGGCTGCCGGCATTCTCGCGCGCTCCCTCGGTCTGGATATGTACAAAATCGACCTCTCCGGCGTCGTCAGCAAATACGTCGGCGAAACGGAGAAAAACCTCAGCCGCATCTTCGAAGAAGCCACCACCGCCAACGTCATCCTCTTCTTCGACGAAGCCGACGCCCTTTTTGGCAAGCGTTCCGAAGTGCGCGACGCCCACGACCGCTACGCCAACATCGAAATCAGCTACCTGTTGCAAAAGATGGAAGAGTACGAAGGCGTCTCCATCCTGGCGACCAACTTCAGCCAGAACATTGACGACGCCTTTACCCGCCGTATGCAGTTCGTCATTGATTTCCCCCTGCCCACCATCGAAGACCGCGAACGGCTGTGGCGCGGCATGTTTCCCTCGGAAGCCCCCTGCGCCGACGACATTGACTTTCCCTTCCTGGCCGCCCAGTTTGAACTGAGCGGCGGCAACATCAAAAACTGCGTCCTGGCTGCCGCCTTCATGGCCGCGGAAATGGGCGAACCGGTTGGCATGGTGCACCTGATCCAGGGCGTGGTGCGGGAAATGGACAAACTGGGCCGTCCGCTCACCCGCGCCGCCTTTGCCGATTACTACACTCTGGCCCGCCGCCGCTAAAACACGACAGGTAAGAAAGCACCTATGGTTGCGCCGCTGATAAAGACGACGACGGCAACGCCACCGATACAAAAGCCGCCTGTGGCGCGCCGGTCCCCGCCGCCCACGCGCCCCGCGCCGACCGCGCAAGCGCCGGCCACCGCGCGCGCGCCGGCCAACCTGCCCCAGGTGCAGCGCCAGGCGGGGAACCAGGCGGTGCGGCAGCTCATGACGCCCCTCGCCGCCGTATCGCCCGCGCCGGAGATGGCTCCGCCTGCGCCGGAGATGGCTCCGCCTATGCCGGAGATGGCTCCGCCTATGCCGGAGATGGCTCCGCCTGCGCCGGAGATGGCTCCGCCCATAGCGGTGGAGGCAATCACCGCGCCGGGTATGCCGGTTTCGCCGCCGATGCAGCGCACCCAGGGTGAGGTGGGGCGGGTAGAAGGACGTGGGGGAGGAGAAATGCCGGCATCTCCCCCCTCCCCGCCGCGTGAAGAAAAAGCCACCATCGCCCCCCCTGCCGCCGTTGTTGCCGGTGGCGCCGTTGCCGGCCAACCCGCCGGCGCCGTGGCCGACGGTGGCGCGGATTTCCTGGGATCGCTGGCGGCGACCTCACCCAGCGCCTATCCGCAAGCGTTGGTGCAGGCGCGCGGCACAGTCGGTGCGCTACACCAACAACAAAAAAACGACTTGCAGGCCAGCTACCCCGTGATTGAAAAACCGACAGGTTTACCCAGGGGCGGCAAGGCCGGGGGTGCGCCCACGCAAATTCCTCCGGGTGATGCGCCTGACCTGGACGTTGCCGGCAGCGGCGCGGCAACCCCCTACAGTACGGATCATCAGGCGGGCGTGGGAGCCGTGCCCGGCGGTGATGTTTCCACGGCAGCGGCGGAGCCAAAGGCGGAAGAGGGCAGTTGGTGGGACTGGCTGGTGGGGCGCGTTTCCGGCTTTCTGGGACAGCTTCCCACCAGCGACGCGGGTGTCAACACGTCGGCGGGGGAACGTCCGCCCGTGGACCTGAGCGGAGCCGCCGATCCCGCGCAGGCGGGCCAGTTCCAACAGCAGGCGGGCCAGGGCGTGATGGCACAGCGGGCGCAGGCGGACCGCGCCGTAGCGGCGGATTTTGGCGAAAACAACATCTATCCCACCGTGCCGGCGGAGATGCTGCAATCCGCCTATCAGCCGGGGGCGGCGGGCGGGGGCGGGGGCGGTATTGTGGTGCCACTTATGCCGGCAGCAGCGGGCGCAGCGTTGGATCAGGGTCTGGCAGGATGGCCGCGGGCACAGGTCGCGCCGCAAATGGCGGCTTATCAACAGAACCAGATGACGTATGCGCAGCAGTCGCGGCAGGCGCGCCTGGAAGGGGAGCAGCGACTGGCGGCGGAAACGGAACAAATTCGCGCGCAGCAGGGGGCCGCGCAACAGCAGGCGCAGCAGGGCGTGGCGGCGCGGCGGCAGCAGTGGCAGGAGGAGAATCGGCAAATCCAGGCGGAATTTGAGGGCAAGGCGACGGAGCGGCAAAGCCAGGTGGGCGAGCAGATCGCGGACAAGGTGAGTGGCACAGACCGCGCCGTGGAAGAGAAGTTGTCGCAGGCGGAGAACGAGGCGGCGACGGAGCAGCAGAAGACGGAAGAAAAGGCGGCGACGAAGAAAAAGGAGTACGAGAACAAGCCACGCAGTTTTTGGGAATCGGTGAAGGGGGGCGTGGCGGCGGTGTTCACGACGTTGCGCCAGGCGGTGAACACGCTTTTTACGGAATTGCGGGCGTTTGTGAAGAAGACGATTGAGGCGGCGAAGCAGGTGGTGCGCGGCCTGATTGACATGGCCCGCGACACGATTATCGGCTACATCAAGGGGTTTGGCCTGTTTTTGAAGGGGTTGGTGACGGTGGCGCTGGCCGCTTTCCCGGAAACGGCGGCGCAGGCGCGCGACTGGATTGACCGGCAGGTGGATGGGGCGGTGGAGGTGGTCAACCAGGCGGCGGAGACGCTGAAACAGATAGCGGACGGGATTCTGGACGGGGTGGCAGCGGGGCTGGATGCGGCGTTGTCGGCGATGCAGGCGGCGACGAACCTGATGTTGGATGTGATGGAAGCGGCGGTGATGGTGCAGTTGCAATTGATGGAGATGTTGGCGCGTCTGTATGAGATGCTGCAACCTTATTTGCCCTTGCCGGAGGGCTTACGCCGCCTGGCGAACCAGTACGAGCGGAAGCTGGCGCGGCTGCTGGATCGGCTGGCGGTGATGTTGGGGTTGAAGCCGGGGGCGGTGACGAAGGGGTCGCTTGGTTTTGGCGGGGAGGCGGCGGGGGGGGGCGCGCCGATCTCGCCGGAGGCGCTGGTGGGTCAGATTCAGGCGAGTTTGCCCGTTCCTGTGGGGGCCTCTCCGTCTGGCGGAGGGGGGTTGCCGGCATTTGGGGAAATGGCCGCGCTGCCGGGCATGGGCGGGGGCGTGGTGCTGGCGGCGGGTGGCGGTAGTGGGGGGGGATTGGGGCCGCGAATGCCGGCAGGCGGTTGTGGATTGTGTTATGGGACACCGAAGGCAGCGGGCATTGCCGCGCATAACCTGATCCAGGCCCAGTTCCTTACCTTCAACCCGTTTGGCAGAAAGGAAGTGACCATTCGCGCCCCTGGCGACGACACCCCGCCCGACGGTGGGCGGCTGGACCTGGCGGTGCGCACGGGCTTCAACAGAATTGAAATCGGCGAAATCAAGCCGGGCAACACGGGCGCGGTGGCCGCCGGTTTTGGGCAGTTGTTTTTTTACGAAGAGGTTCTGAAGAAAATGCTGCCCAACGTGGAAGTAGGGCGATTGCGCCGCCCGGTCATTTCCCCCATGCCATTCCCCACGCTCTCCCCGCAGCCGGGCTGTACGACGCAATCCCTGATCGTGCTGCCGCCCGTTGATGGCCTGTATGCTTACATCTGCAAACCGAGCTTCAGCGAATTGATGGCCCGCGGCTGTGGCTGCCAGCCCAAAAAGGATGACGAGAAGGAAAAAGAGAAAGAGAAGGAGCGCAAGAAGAAGGAGGAAGAGGAGAAGAAGAAGAAAGAAAAGGAGAAGGAGAAGGAGAAGGAAAAGGAGAAGGTGAAGGAGATTGATTGGGATGGCGTGCGCGAAGTTGTGGCGACGGTGGCGCTGATCATAGCGATTTTGTTGCTGATCGCGTTGCTGATCGTTGGAATCATTGCCATTGTTGCGCCTGTGCCGGAGCCGATCCATAAGGTTCTGGGGGTGCTGCTGGCGATTGCCAGCGCCGTCACCTTGATCGCGTTGATTGCGCGTGTCTCACCGGAAGAGGAAACGCCCGTGGCATAGCGGGGAGGTTGCTTGATGGCGGAAACGACGAAGACCCATGCGCCCCCGGAGCGAGAAGGGGCGCGGCGCGTTGTGCAGCCACTCCGTATGGGGACGGATCGTCGCCGCGTGGGCAGCGGGTTGGCGCGGCAGAGTCGTCCCTGGTTGCAGTTGCAGCGAGATGCCGGCAATCAAGCCGTCAATCAACTCTTCTCGCAAGAACGCCCTACCGGGGGCGACCTGTTACCCGCCGTCACCACGCCTGTGTCCCTGGTTGCCGAACCCGCGGTAATCGAACCCCCGTCATCGTCAGAATCAGCCATAACGTCAGAGCCAACGCCAGCCCCAGAGCCAACTTCAGCCCCAGAGCCAACGCCAGCCCCGGAGCCAACCGCCACGGAGGATTCTCCTGCAGTGGTAGAGTCCGCTGCCGTAGCGGACGTCCCTACCGCCGCGGAACCCACGACCACGACGGAATCGCCCACGTCGGCGGAACCCGCGCCCGCCCGCCGCCGGGGTTCCCCGCCTGCCGCGCCAGAACGGGAAACGAGAGGCCGCGTCGGCGCCGATGTTCCCCAAATCGGTGGGGGCATGATAGGGGGTGGGGGGATGGCCCCTGCCACGGGCGCGCCGGCCAGATCGCCCGCGGTGGACACCAGCAGCGCGGAGCGTTTGCTGGAATCCCTGGCGGCTGCCGCTCCCAGCGCTTTCCCGGAGGCCGTCGCATTGGCAAGGGCCGCATCGGGGCAGGTGCAGCAACAAGAGAAAGGCGCTTTGCAGGCCAGTTTCCCGCAAATTGAGCGCCCCACGGGTTTGCCACGGCAAGCGCGGCGACTGGCGGCAGCGCCTGTTGCGCTGAGACGGGGTGAGGCGCCCGCGCCGGAAAGTCCGGGGAGCCGCGCCGGAGCCGCGCCGGAGACTCGCCGGGACGTTGCCGTTGGTCCGATTCCTGGCGCGCAGGTTTCCACCGCCGCTGCCGAACCGGGGGGCGAGAATGAGGGGAGTTGGTGGGACTGGTTGGTGAATCGGGTGCGTGCTTTTCTCAGCCAGCTTCCCATTTCCGATACGGGGGTTTCCACTTATGCCGGCACACGCCCCCAGGTAGATTTGACCGGAGAGGCCGATCCGAATCAAAACCAGCGACAACAACAAGCCGCGGACGTGGAAATGTCCCATCAGCGAGCGACGGCGGACGGCGCCTCCCTGGTTCCTTTTGGCGAAAATGACATCTATCCCACGGTTCCGACGGAGACACTAAGTCCTTCCTACCGGCCTGCGCCGCCGACGGCGTCCATGGGGCGAGGTGGGGTGGTCGGAGGTGGTTCCGACCAGGCGCGCGCCCTCTTTGACCAGGGCGCGGCGCCATGGCTGCGCCAGCACGTACAGAACCAGGTGCAGCAGCGGCAGCAGAACCGCATGGTTTATGAGCAGCAGTCGGCGGAAATTCGCGCCAGCGGCCAGCGCCAGATCGCCGATGAGACGGTGCGCGTTCGTGGGGAGCAGGAGGGAATGCAGGAGCAGGCGCGCGCGGATGTGGCCGCGCAGCGTGAAAGCTGGCGGGAAGAGAACCTCAGAATTCAGCAAACATACGCCACGCAATCGGCGACAAGACGGCAAGAAGTTGACCAACAAATTCAGAACAGGGTGCGGACGGCGGAGACCGAGGCGGACACCACGATGACGCGCGCGGAGAACCGCGCGGAGCAGGAGCGGGTGGCGGCGGAGGCGAAAGCGGCGGCGAAGAGACGGGAAGCAGAGAATCGTCCGCGAAGCTGGTGGGATCGGGTCAAGGGGGCTGTCTCCGATGCATTTGCGGCCATTAAGCGGGCCATCAACGATATATTCGATGCGCTGCGCAAACTGGTGAAACAGATTATCGAGGCCGCGAAAGTGGTGGTGCGGGGCATCATTGAAGCGGCGCGCGTGGTCGTCGTGGGGTTGATCAGGAGCTTTGGCGCTGTTCTTAAAGGGTTGGTGACGGTGGCGCTGGCGGCTTTCCCCGAGGCGGCGGCCCGCGCGCGTGACTGGATTGACCGGCGCGTGAATTCGGCTGTCGATGCCGTCAATGCTGCCGCGGAAATCTTGAAAGAGGCGGCGGATACGATTCTGGACTGGGTTGGCGAAGCGCTGGACACGGCACTCTCTGTCTTGCAGGCAGCGTTCAACCTGGCTTTGGATATTCTGGAGTTCCTGACGTTAGGGTTGGTTGAGCTACTACGGCTGCTGCAAAAGCTGATTGAGCTGCTGGCTCAAATTGGCCCCATGATGCGGGCGATCTGGGACCTGATTCAAAATCCTGAGCCGGCGATTGAAGCCATCAAGCAATTTCTGGGCGGCCTCATTGCCCAGGTTCCGGCGCAGGCCAGGGCGATTGCGCGAGGGGCCATCACTTTTAGTGACCCACCCGCCAATCATTGGCAGGGCATTTGGGAACACCTGGAGCCGAAGCTGGATTATCTGGCGACCAACTGGTGGGAGGTGATCAAGCAAACGGCGTGGTTTATGATCTGGCCGTTTGACGAGGATAGTCCTATCTGGAAGGAGGGGCCGGAACTGTGGGATACTATCGGTGAGGCGTTTGACGCTGTTTGGGCGGGGGATTTTAATCGGGCGCTGGACAAATACCTGCGCGTGCAGCAGTTGATTGTCAATATCGCCAACTTGTTTTATGGATGGGTGTTCCTGGGGCTGGTGATTGGCTACGGGATTGCCGGGGGGATTGCGGGTGTGGAAGTGGGGGTGGTTCCGGGTATTATTGCCGGCATGGGCGTGGGCGCGGGCATCGCGGCGGACATTGGGCTTGGCCTCCTGGCCGCCACGGCTGCCGCCGAAGGGGCTGTGTTGGCGAAAGCTGGCTATGACCTGATATTTGGCTCGCAAACCCCCCAGGAGAACGACAATGACTATGAGGATATTGCCAGCAGCGGCCTGGTTTTGGCTATTATTGGCGCGTTGTTATTGCTTGGCTCCCTGGCATCCCGTTTTGGCAAGGCGATCCTGTCGCGCGCGGGCCGGGTCGTGGGCGCCGCCGTCCGCGCCCTTTTGGGGCCGCGCGCGGCGGAGGTGTTGGAAGCCGCCCTGAACCGCATCCGCCTGAAAGTCGCCGAGATCCAGGCGCGGCTGCGCGGCGAAGGAAGATTTAAGTTCAAGAACAGCCCGGTGACCGCCGCCAGCTATGAAGGGCCGGCCAGGCGGCTTCATCCAGAGCGTTTTGACGAGATCATTACCGAACTGGATCGCAACGGCATCGAGATCAATGTGCGGGATGCGGGCGACCCGTGGACGGGGAGCTATCAACCGGGTAGAAGCCCGGGTGAGCCGGGTCAGATGAATGTTCACCGTGACGTTGACCTGCGCACGCTGGAACATGAGTATAAACATTTCGTGGACGACAGGGCGGGCGGCTATCCTGGCCTGCGGCATTACCTGGAGAATCCCGAAGTGATGTGGGAAATGGAGCGGGCGGCGTATGATCGGGAGATCGAACTGGTCAACGCGGATGGCTCTCTCTCGGTGGAGGATAGAGCGGCCATTGTCCGGGAACTGGAAGCGGCAAAGGCCAGGGAACGCGCATACTACCTGGGAAGCGAGGAGTAGCGGGCATGGAGAGGATACCCATTGAGACGCTGCGGGAGATGTGGCGCAAAGGGGGCGTGTTTGGAGACTGGCGGCGTCGCTTGCGAGACGGGTATGCACCTGGAGAGCGTTACTTTGAGTTTGGCTTGATGCCGGAGCGCCATCACGGATGTCACTACCGGGTTGTGCTGAACCATCACGTTCCGGTCTGGTTATGCCCGGCGGGGAGCACTTTTCGCAGCATCTACGTGATTCGACCGCAAAACGAGCGTGCCGGAGAGGTAGAAATCAGGGAAGCGGACAGGAAGGCCGGCGTGCATTATCATACTTTCTTTGTGACGGAAGAAGCGTATGCCGGCATGTTAGCGGATGCAGCGCACATTTTTGCTCTCTATGAGGATGAAGACAGCGTCTGTTTTTGGAGCATCCCCCATAAATGGTTTGGCGAAACGGGCCTGATTCGGTTCATTTCCGAGAAGATAGCTGCCACAGACGAATTCCGCGATCTGGATCTGGGTCGAGAAAGCTGGTATTGGCCGTAGCGGGGTGATTGTTGTGGTGGGGGGGAGAATGCCGGCATTTTGCCCCAGCATAACCACGCCTTCCAGACCGTGATGTTGCCTGACCCCTTGCGCTCACCTGCTTTACGAACTTTGCCCCCCTGACAACGCGCCCATTTGGCCCCGCCGAGGCGCCAGAGGTGAGGTCAGGCGCCCGCCGTGCGCGCGAATGGATGGACCCTAAGCCCGCCCTCTCTTGGGTGGCGCAGCCGTTCCCAAGCCCTGACACAGGCGGCATCACGGATCGGCGCGCCTACCGCTGCCAGAGACCGTGGTGGATACCGCCCTGGATGTAGATGGCGAAGGTACCGTGGCCGGGGATCTCCAACGGCGGGTGGGCGATCTCGCCGCCAGCCTTCACCGCGGCGGAGACGGCTGCTTCAATGTCGTCCACCAGCCAGTAGGGCCGCACCACCGGCTCCTCTGTCTCCTGCAAGGGTGCCCGCACCCCCACCAGCCCGCCGCCCGGCAGCGCGGCCGTCCGGGCGTTACCGAGCCTGGCATCCGGATCGCCGAACGGCGTCCCGTTCGCTGCGGCGTACGCATCGCACACCGCGTCGACCTCCCTGGTCACGATTTCCAGATAGTGAATCTGCATGATTCATTCTCCTTTGACGTCTAACGCCACCGTCAGGCTTTTTCTTCCTTGCGCGACCCATCAAATAACTCGTATGCCCGTATCCAATATCTCTTTTACAAGTGGGTTGCTCGGCGTGAAGTCTTTAGGATTGAAAGGCAAGACCTCCAAATCTGTGCTGACCGCAATCGTGATTTTGCGAATTTTGTTCTTGTCTATGAAACGAATGCCCTCGAATTCGTGCGAAACCAATGCTAAATCAATGTCACTCCATTGATTCGCCTGCCCGCTGGCATAACTACCAAACAAGATTGCATCCTGAATTTGAAATCCATGCTCTCTGAGTGAAGTCAGGTATTGTGCGATTATTCGTCGAATGTGATTTGGGATGTCAGCCATGAGATAAACTCCTTGATTCTGACGAAATAGCCCTCCGCAAATTCTCTGGTGCAGAGCTTGTAAAACTCGCTGCTTAACTTGTTCGTGAAATCGGGGGACAGGCTAACGTCGTTTAGTCTACGAAGATTTTGGGTAACTACTAAGCCAGATTGGACCAATTTTCTCTGGCGAAAAGAGTCACTGAGCGCGTGAAATTGGTCCAATCTCCAGAGAGCGTTAGCAGTTACGATTTTGGAATGAGTATGGCTCATTGTTCTGAATGAACAGGCGGAACGTTAAAAGAATGGCGTCTCTCGCCGAGCTTTTTTATCCACGAAAAATGTACCTGACCCAGAAGAATTGTATGTTATTTTCGCCAAATAGCTATGTTGTGTACAATGGCAATAGGAGTGATTTTCTACGACAAACGTAACTGCTAAGCCAGATTGGACCAATTTTCTCTGGCGAAAAGAGTCATTGAGCGCGTAAAATTGGTCCAATCTCCAGAGAGCGTTAGTAGTTACCGACAAACTTAGGATAAGCCCCGTGTGCTTGGCCTGGCGGGGGCAACGGAATAAGCGTATATGAGTTGGATCAGGCGTTGCATTCTCTACAGGAACGCTGGACGCGGTTCGTCCCGTAAAGACACCCCATGACGCAATTGACCGCCGACATTGTTATTTGCGGCGCCGGCATTGCCGGCATCGCCGCCGCCTATCACCTCACCGTTCACCAGGGCGTCCCCCATGTGCTGCTGGTTGACGAACGCCCGCCCCTCACCCTCACCAGCGACAAATCCACCGAAGCGTACCGCAACTGGTGGCCCGGCCCCGACGCCGCCATGCGCCAGCTCATGAACCGCGGCATCGACTTGCTAGAAACGCTGGCTCAGGGAAGCGACAATCGCTTCCTCCTCAACCGCCGCGGCTACGTCTACGCCACCGCCGACCCCGCGCGCGCGGCGGCCATGCGCGCCGAAGCCGTGGCCGCCACGGACATGGGCGAGATCCGCCAGCACATGGGGCAGCCCGCGGATCCGCCCTACGCGCCCGTCGTCGCTGAAGGTTTCGCCGATCAGCCTGACGGCGTAGACCTCCTGCTTGATCCCCGCCTCATCCGTCAACACTTTCCCTATCTCTCGCCGCGGACGGTGGCCGTGCTGCACGCTCGCCGCTGTGGCTGGTTCAGCGGACAGCAGTTGGGCATGCTGTTGTTGGAACAGGCCAAACGGCACGGCGCGCAGCTTATGACCGGACGGGTGATGGCCGTGCGGCAGGCGGGGGGGCGCGTGGCGGGCGTGACCGTGCGGCAGGCGGATGGGCATGTGGATGTGCGCACCGATTGTTTCGTGAACGCCGCCGGTCCCCTGGTGAACGAGGTGGCCGCGCTGCTGGGGGTGGACCTGCCCGTTTTCAGTGAGCGACACATTAAGGCGTCATTCAAAGACATACTGGGCGTTATCCCCCGCGACGCGCCGCTGCTGATCTGGGAGGACGCGCAGTATTTGCCGTGGAATGACGCGGAGCGGGACTGGCTGGCGGAGGCGACGGATACGCGCTGGCTGCTGGAGCCGTTCCCCGGCGGCGTGCATACGCGCCCGGAGGGGGGCGGCGATAGCCGGAACGTGCTCATGCTCTGGGCCTATCACCCGCAAGCGGTCGCGCCCGTTTTCCCGTTGCCCGATGATCCTACCTTCCCGGAGGTGGTGCTGCGGGGCATGGCGACGATGATTCCGGGCCTTGCCGCTTACTTTGAGCAGATGCCACGCCCTTACGTGGATGGCGGTTACTACACCAAGACGCGGGAAAATCGGCTGTTGAGTTGCCCGCTGCCCGTGTCTGGCGCGTATCTTCTGGGGGCGCTTTCCGGCTATGGGCTGATGGCGGCGCTGGCGGCGGCGGAGTTGCTGGCGGCGCATGTTGTGGGGGGGGCGATGCCGGCATACGCGCCCGCTTTTGATCTGCGCCGCTATGAGGATGACGCTTACCTGCGGCAGATTGAGGACTGGGCGGGAAGTTTGCAGTTGTAGTTTGAACGACTTGAATAATGGGACGTTTTGGGTCTGCGAGCTTCCGGGAAGGTTTCTTGGTACATGTACAATAAACGGTTAACAACTATGGACAAACGACGCACGGCACAAGGGGCAAAAACATTGGCGGGGGGCTACTACACGTCCGCGGAGGTGTGGCGCCGGGAGTGGGAGCGGATTTTTGCGCGGCATTGGCTGTATGTGGGGCGGTCGGCGCAAATGGATGCGCCAGGGGCGTATGTGCTGGTGGAAGTGGGGGAGGAGAGTTTGATTTTGACGCGGGATGAGGCAGGGGTGGCGCGTGGGTTTTATAATGTATGCCGGCATCGCGGCACACGCCTCTGCGCCCAATCCCCCGGCCAATTCTCCCACACCATCCAGTGCCCCTACCACGCCTGGACCTATGACCTGGCGGGCAGCCTCATCGGCGCGCCCAACATGCACGAAGTGGCCGACTTCCGCAAAGCGGATTACCCGCTGGTTCCCGTGGCCGTGGCCGAGTGGGAGGGGAACCTTTTCCTCAATCTGGCGACGGACGCGCCACCGCTGACGCAGGCGCTGGCCCCGATCTGGGATAAGTTCGCGGCCTGGCGATTGGCGGAACTGGTGGTGGCGCGGGAGACGGTTTATGAGGTGGCGGCGAACTGGAAGCTGATCTTCCAGAATTATTCGGAGTGCTATCACTGCCCGACGCTGCATCCCGTGTTGAACCGTTTGACGCCTTATCGAAATGCCGGCAACGACCTGGAAGAAGGCGCGATACTTGGCGGACCCATGACCCTCTCCGATGGCGTGACCAGCATGACCCTCAGCGGGCAGCGATGCGCCCCGCCCCTGGGCGACGTTCGCGGCGCGGACCTGGGGCGCGTCTACTACTACACCTTGTTCCCCGGCATGTTCCTCAGCCTCCACCCCGATTACGTCCTCATCCACCGCCTGCAACCGCTGGCCGTGGATCGCACCCGCGTCATTTGCCAGTGGCTTTTCCACCCCGACGCCCTGGCCCGTCCCGACTTCGACCCCGAGGGCGCGGTGGCCTTTTGGGACATGACCAACCGCCAGGATTGGGAAGTATGCGAACTATCGCAGCAGGGCGTTAGCTCCCGCGCCTACACGCCTGGCCCCTACGCGGAACTAGAAAGCATGATTGCCGCCTTCGACCGCGCTTACTTACACGCCCTGCAACTGCCAGTCTGAAGAGGTTCCCTATGTCCACCATCGTCGTCGTCCAAAAAGAAGGAAAAATCGTCATCGGCGCGGATACGCTGACCAAGTTTGGCGGCAGCAAAGAACACGCCGACTACATCCTCAACTCCTCCAAAATAATCCGCGTTGGCGACACCTATATCGGCTCCGTGGGGCACGCCTCCTGGCCGCTGGTGCTGGCAAGTTGCTTTCAGGATTGGGAACAGCCGCCCGCCTTCCACAGCGTGGAGGCCATTTTTGAGACGGCCCAATCGCTGCACCAGCAGTTGAAGGAGCGGTACTTCCTCAACGCGCACCGCGACAACGAAGACTCCTTTGAGGATTCGCGCCTCTACTGCCTGCTGGCGAATGCGCGCGGCATCTTTGGCCTCTATTCGCTGCGGTCGGTGCAGCAGTACAGCCGTTTTTATGCCTTCGGATCGGGGAGCGACTACGCGATGGGAGCCATGCACGTCCTATACGGGACGTCGGCCACGGCCTATGAGGTGGCGCGGGCGGCGCTGACGGCGGCGGCGGCGTTTGATGGCAGTACTGGCGATCCGTTCGACCTGTTTGAGCTAGATGCCTTGCTCGAATAAAGCCTGCCGGTCGCATCAGCAGTGCGTGCAGATTGGTTCATTCTTGGGGAATGAACCAATCTGAAAAGGGTCGGTAAATGCGCCCCTAATGCTTTATAGCGACAAACGACTTTCATAGGTCAGCAGACGCCATCCGTGTCCCTGCACCGCCAGAGCGGCGGCGTAACCGGACGCGGGATTGAACCCGTACAGCGACCAGCGGGCCACGTCGTCCGGGTCGGGCGCGACGGAGAGGAGACGCGCGGGTTCGCCGGGAGCAAAGGCGACCTCGAACTGGTCTAGCGGGCGGGAGAGACCCAGGCCAATCCCTTTGATATATGCTTCCTTGCGTGTCCAACAATCGAAGAAGGCGCGCTGACGGTGCGGAGAGGGCATTTCCGCTAGCCGCGCCCGCTCGCCCGGGGCGAAGAACTGCCCGGCAATCCCCATCATGTCGTCCAACGGGCGCACCTGCTCTACATCCACCCCCACGGCCCCCAGCCGCGTCACCGCCACCAGCGCCATCTCGCCCGAATGGGAGAGATTAAACTGCACGCCCTGGTCCTCGTGCAGTCGCGGCTTACCCCGCGCACCGTAATCAAAGCGTAACTCCGCGGCCGGTTCGCCCACGTAGCGGCTGAGAATGAGGCGCAACATACCCCGCGCCGTCACAAAAGCCTGGCGATGGCGGGCAAAAACGAACGCCCGCGCCCGTGCCGCTTCATCCGCCGCCAGCAGCGGCCATAACCGGTCCGCCGCTGCCGCCTGCGTCAGCCACACCCGCCATAGGTGTACCTCATTGTGTTCCAGCACCGCCGTTTCCGGCGCTGCCTGCCATGTCAGGTCTGACATCCTGTTCCTTACTTTTCAAATAGGACAACTTTTTCCGTAGTCCGATTTTCCAAATCGGACAACATTCTCCGTAGTCCGATTTTCTAAATCGGACACCACTTTTGACGCCTGTTGGGTACGGGTATATTGAGATGTTGCCCTATTGTATGCTGTCGCGCAGATGCCGGCACAATGGCTCCGCCAACGCGCCCATATGCTCAGGTAAAAACAGCGTCTCGTGATTACCGGGGATGATTTCAATTTCAATGCCGGCATCCGTCAAAGCCGCCCACTTCACCTGATGCCGCCCCGTGTGCATCGCATTCGCATACAACGTGATCTTCCCCCCATAGGCGCGTGGCTGGTAGCGGAAACGCGCCGCAAACGCCACATCCCGCAAATGCCGCATCCGCCGCGCCGCTCCCTCGCCTGCCGTGCCTTCTGGCGGCGGGGGCACAGCCCGCAGCAAACGTCGTCGCTGCACCAGGTAAGCAATCCGCGCAATCACCCGGTCCAACCGATTCCCCGTTTCCGCTCCCTTATTTTCCAACGACCGCGGCGGATCCCACACATGATGCGTCGCGTTCGGCGGAATCAGCGTATCAATCACTGCCAGATGCGCCACCTGCTCCCCCTGCGCCCACAACTGCTGCGCCATCTCAAAAGCCACAATCCCCCCCAGCGCGTGGCCGCCAATCCGGTACGGACCATGCGGCTGCACTGTCCGCACCGCCTGCAAATAATAAGCCGCCATATCCTCAATCGTCTCATGCGGCAATTGCCCCGGTTCCAGACCCAACGGCTGCACCCCATACACAGGCCATTCCGGCCCCAGATGGCGCGCCAGCGGCAGCAGGCTTAATACTGTTCCCCCATCATCCGGCACGCAAAAGAACGGAGGCCGTGCCGTAGCCACTTCATCGCCGCCGGACAGCCGCGTCAGAACGTGCCACGTCATCGCCTCGCCCCGCTCCAGCCACGCCGCCAGTCCGGCCAGCGTCCCCGCCTGCGCCAACGCCGTCAACGGCACATACACGCCCAACTGCTCCTGAATGGTCGCGCACAGATACGCGGCATGCAAAGGATTCCCCGCCGTTTCCTCCAGCCGCTCCGTCATGCCCACTTCGCGCCCCAGGATATTTCGCCAGATGGACGCCAACTGGCGCTCCAGAGCGCTGTGTGGCGGAGACGGTTGGCCCGTTTGTTGCGCCGCCGGGGCAGAGGTTGGCGGCAGCGATGGCGCAGGGCGAGCAGCCACCCGCGGCTGACCGCCGCGCGCCTCCGCCTGGGTGCTGTCCGCCAGTGCCTTGTCGCGGGTATGGCGGAGTTTGTTTACCAATTCTTGCAGATGCGGCTGTTGCAGCATCGTCAGGTGGTTGCCGGGGATGATGTGAATGTCCACCCCCGCCGTGGTCAGTTCCGCCCAGTTCAGCAGCCGCCCACCCGTCACCTCACTGTTGGAGAACAGCGTGATCCGCCCCGCATACACGCGCGGCTCATAGTTCAGGCGCGCCTGGAAGTGCGCGTCGGAAGTCTCTTTTATGTAGCGGGCTTGCGGACCGAACACGTTGGGCAGGATGCCTTCTTCCTGTCTGATCTGTCGCAGCCGCCGCACCCACATCAACTGCTTCAACGGTCCCCGGCGCAGCAAATACATGCCGCGATAGAGATAATGGCGGACGGCGGAGACGCCGTCGCCGTCCGTGTCGGCGCTGCGCCATACTTGCAGCGTGGTGTGCGGGGGAACCAGCACATCTAGCACGGCCAGCATCGCCACTTTTTCCCCCTGGCGCTGCAACTGCTGCGCCATCTCGAAGGCCACGATGCCGCCAAAACAACGCCCGCCCAGCAAATAGGGGCCACGTGGCTGCACGGTGCGTAGTTCGCGCAGATAGTGGGCGGCCATCTCTTCCACTCGGTTGTGGGGCGCATGTCTGCCATCCAGCCCCAATGGCTCCAGACCGTAAACGGGCTGATCTGGCCCCAGGTGGCGCGCCAGTTCGGTGAAGGTGAGGACGGTGCTGCCGTTTGGCGGGACCAGGAAGAGGGGGGGCTTGCTGCCTTGGGGGTGTAAGGGAACCAGCGAGGTCAGTTCAATCTCGCGGGGTAGTTCGTATTGAAAGCGTGCGGCTAACTGGCGCGCGCGTGGTCCCAGTGGGCGGGGCAGGCGCACGTTTTTCCACGCATCGGCCAGGCTGGCGTCAATGCCCCGATGTTCCAGAAAACGGGGATCGCCGATTTGCAACGATTGGGCGTAAATGCCATCCGTCATGCGATCCCCTTCATAGGGGCGCAGCATGGCGGGGTGGAAGGGGAGGCCGAGAAAGGCGCAGACACGGCGCATCGTGGCTTCCGGCTGTCGCACCAGTTCCTCGTAATGTACCAGGAGCTTGCGTTCCGGGGGGATGTTGTGCAAGAATTCGCGCGTGTTTTGGTTGGATGCCACCCATATTTCTTCCGCCAGATGCAGCGGATCGCCCATGTTGTCGCCAAGCAGACGATCCAGGCGGGTGCGTATGGAGGAGTCAATAGCGGCGTAGGGGTGGCGCACCAGGTGAATGTATCGGGGGGCGTCGAAAAGGGTTTCGGCGCGGTCCAGGGTGGCGCGTTGGAAGGCGTAGGAGGGTGTTTTGTCCAGCAGCAGGCGGGGGTGCGCGGCTTGCTGTAGTTCAGCGTAGACTTCTTGGATGGGACGATTGGCTTGCAGCCAGGCAGCCAGTTTTGCTTTGCTGCCGGCAGCATCCAGGTCAAAAAGGGACATCACGGCTCGCTGCAAACCTTGGTCGAGATAAGTTTGCGCCAGCGAGGTTTGCCGATCTTGCATCGTGGCATAGGGCAGCAGGTGCAGCTCCGGCGGGGAAAACAGGTCAGGGTGGCCGGCCAGCATGACGCGCAGCAAGGTGGAGCCGGAGCGGGGGCCGCTGAGGAGGAAAACGGCAGGGGGATTTTTGACGGTGGGGGGATGGTCGGCGTGGTTGGTTTTGCCGTTTAGCCGCGGCGCGGGATGGGAGGGGGCCAGGATACGGGCGGCGGCGATGGGCACGGGCGTGGGGGCTTTGTCGTGCAACTGCGCGGCGAGGTAGGCGGCCAGGTCGGTGAGGGAGGGGCGGTCGAATATCTCGCGCATGAAGAGGCTTAGACCCAGGTCGGTTTGGAACTGGCGGATGAGTTCCATGACCATGATGGAGTCGAGGCCGAGTTCGACGATGCCGCGAGTGGTGTTAATGTCGGATGCCGGCATTCGCAAAACATGCCCCACCCGCTGCCGCAAATAATCCGTCAGCAACGTGGGCCAGCCCGCGGGTGCGGCACTCTCCAGTTGGCGGCGAATGGGTGTGTTGGCGGGGAGCATCGGCGGGCTGGGCGGCTGCGCCCCCAGGTGGGACAGAATCGGTTGGGGTGCGCCCATTTCATACACGCCGCGGAAGGTGCGCCAATCCATATCCACGACCAGCCGTTGCGTCATGCCGCCGCGCAAGATCTGCCCGAGCGTGTCCAGGGCGGCCGCGGGGGGCATGGGGCGCATCCCCAGGCGGCGCAGGTACGCTTCCTGCCCCGTTTTCACGCTCATGCCGCCGTCCGCCCATGCGCCCCAGTTGACGGACAATGCCGGCATTTCCCGCTGCCGACGATAATGAGCAAAACTATCCATAAACGCATTCGCCGCCCCATAATGCGCCAGGTCCTTCGACCCCAACGCCCCCGCCAGCGACGAAAACATCACAAAATGCGTCAGATCCATCTCCGTCGTGAGCGCGTGCAAATGCAGCGTCCCCGCCACTTTGGCGTGCAGCGCCGCCTGCAAAGCGGCGGGCGTCAGCGCCGTCAGCGGTTGCGGCGCGGCCACGCCCGCCAGATGGAACACCCCCCGTGGCGGCGGCATCAATCCTTCCCCTTGCAGCGCCGCCAGCCGCGCAAACGCCGCTTCCAGGCTGGCGCGGTCGCCCACATCCGCCGTCAACAGCAGCACCGTCACGCCGGCTGCTTCCAGGTCGCGGATCGTGGCAATCGGCTGGCTGAAATGCCCATTTCCTGCGGCCGCATTCCACTCCACGCGCGGCGGCAGCGGCGTGCGCCCCAACAACGCCAGACGGCGCGCCCCGTGCCGCGCCAGCCAACGCGCCAGCGCCAGCCCCAGGTCGCCCAATCCCCCCGTGATTAAATAGGTGGCATCGGCGGGGAAGTGCGGCGGCGGCAGCGGTTCCAGGGGGGCCGGATGCGCGCGCGGAGCCAATGCCTGCCCATCACGGAAAGCGATCTGTCGTTCGAGGCCAGGATGCTGCAAATAGGCCAGCAGCGCGTCCACCTCACCCTCCGGTTGCGCGGGGTCCAGGTCCACCAGTCCCCCCCACAGGTCGGGGTGTTCCAGCGCCAGGGCGCGCCCAAAGCCCCACAGCAGCGCCTGCGCCGGGCGCAGCGGCGCGGCGGTGGCCGGCTGCGCGCCGCGCGTGACCAGCCAGAGGCGCGGTGGCTGATGGCGGCGGGCCAATGCCTGCGCCAACTGTAGCACCGGGACCAGGTCGGGGGAATACTCCGGGTCGCCGTCTATGCTCCACAGATAGACAATATGCGTAGTGGGCTGTGCGTCCAGAATGTCTGACCAGTCGGCGGGGCAGTTGCTGACCAGTTGGGGGAAGCTGCCCGTTTGCCGCAGACGGTCGGTAAGTTCCTGGCTGAGGCCGTTGGCGGGGCCGAGGATGAGGCAGTGGCGATGCGCCAGACCGCTGCCGTTGCGCCCGGCGGGGGCAATGAGCGGCTCCCACCGCATTTCGTATAGCCAATCGGGGGAAAAAGAAAGAGGGGAAGACGTCGCCGGGAGTGCGGCGGGATCGCGCCACGGCGGCGGCGTGGGCAGCCAGTAGCGCCGACGCTGCCACGGGTAGCGGGGCAGGGGGATTCGTCGGTCTTGCGGCTGTACGGCAGCCCAATCCACTTCCCAACCCTGCACGTACAGCGCCGCCAATGCCTGCCGCATCTGCGCCAGTTCATCCTGGTCCCGCTTCATTGAGGTCAGGACCACGCCTGCCTGTCCATGCTGCCGCAAGCTCTGGCTGATGGAGGGGGCCAGCACGGGGTGTGGGTTGAGTTCGAGGAAGGTGGTGCAATCGTCCGCCAGCATCTGGCGCATGGCCGCCGCGAACTGCACCGGCTGGCGCATGTTGGCGCTCCAATAATCGGGGCCTGGCGTCGCGTCCGCAACCCGCGCGCCCGTGACCGTGGAGTAGAGGGAGAGGGCCGGGCGGCGGGGTTGGATGCCCTCCAGAGCGGCGACCATTTCCGGTTGCAGCGGCGTCATTTGTGGGCTGTGCGAGGCGTAATCGACGCGCAGGAATTCGCTATGGATGCCCTGGTCGTCCAGCGCGGCGCGCAGTTGGGTCACGCCGTCGGGGCTGCCGGAGAGGACGACGGAGGTGGGATTGATGGCGGCGATGTCTACGTGTGCTTCGTAGCCGCGCAGGGCGGCGCGGGCTTCCGCCTCGGTGAGTTCGACGATGAGCATTTTGCCCTGGCCTGCCGTGGTCTGCATTAGCCGTCCGCGATGGTAGATGACGCGCGCGCCATCTTCGAGGCTGAGCGCGCCGCTGATGCAGGCGGCGGCGACTTCGCCCATGCTGTGGCCGACGACGGCGTGCGGCTGGACGCCCCAACTGCGCCAGAGGGCGGCCAGGGAAAGTTGCAAGGCAAACAGGGCGGGCTGGGTGATGTCCGTCTGGTCCAGGCGGGATTCTGCTTGCGGGCGGGTCAGTTCTTGCAGCAGGGACCAGCCGGTGTAGGGGCGCAGCAGGCGGTCGCACTGCTCCATGACGGCGCGGAAGACGGGTTCGGCGGCCAATAGCTGCCGCCCCATGCCCCACCATTGTGGCCCCTGTCCGCCGCAGACGAAGACGAGCCGCGCCTGCCGGTTGGGGTGTTTTTCGTCGCGGAACAGGGGTGGCGCGGCGGGGGTGTCGGGGGCGGCGGCGAAGGCGCGCAGGTGAGTGATGGCAGCGGCGGCGTCGGTGGCGACGAGGGCGAGGCGGTGGTCGTGGTGGTCGCGGCGGCGGCTGGCGGCGGCGGCGACGGTGGTCAGGTCGGGTTCGGTTTGTAGGAGGTGGGCGTACCGTTGGGCCAGGTCGGCCAGGGCTTGTGGGTCGCGGGCGGAGAGGGGGAGGAGGGTGGGGTGTGGGGTGTGGGGCGTGGGGCGTGGGGCGTCTTGTGGGATGGGGGCGTGGAGGACGACGTGGGCGTTTGTGCCGCCGAAGCCGAAGGCGCTGATGCCGGCAATTCGCTTTCCATTCTCGTCCGGCTGCCAGGGGGTGAGTGTGTCTTGCACGCGCAGGCGCAGGTTAGTGAAGGGGATGGCCGGGTTGGGTTCGCGGTAGTGCAGCGAGGGGGGGATCTGGCCGTTTTGCAAGGCGAGGGCGACTTTGATGATGCCGGCAATGCCGGCAGCCGCCTCCAAATGTCCCAGATTGCTTTTCACCGAACCGATGTGGCAGGGTTTGTCCGCTGTGCGGTCGCGCCCCAGCACCTGGCCCAGCGCGGCGGCTTCGATGGGGTCGCCCAACGCCGTGCCCGTGCCGTGGGCTTCCACGTATTGCACCCGTTGCGGGGGGATGCCGGCATTGTCATAGGCGGCGCGGAGTACGGCTTCTTGAGCGGCGCGGTTGGGCGCGGTGAGGCCGTTGCTGCGTCCGTCCTGGTTCACGGCGCTGCCGGCAATCACCGCGTAAATCGTATCGCCATCTGCCTGCGCCTGGGCCAATGGCTTCAGCACCACCACGCCCGCGCCCTCGCTGCGCACATACCCGTTGGCGCGCGCGTCGAACGGTTTGCAGCGGCCATCGGGGGCCATGAAGCCGGCCTGGCTGAAATTGACGGTGACGGTGGGGGAGAGGATGAGGTTGACGCCGCCGACGAGGGCTAACCGGCACTCGCCCTGCTGCAAGCTGTGCCGGGCGTAGTGCAGGGCGACGAGGGAGGCGGAGCAGGCGGTGTCGATGGCCAGGCTGGGGCCGTGCAGGTTGAGGAAGTAGGAGAGGCGGTTGGCGGCGATGCTGAGGGCGCTGCCTGTGCCAATGTAGGCGTCGCTGATCTGGCTGTCGTTGAGCTGCATCTGGCCGTATTCCATGCCAGAGATGCCCACGAAGACGCCTGTGGATGTGCCGCTGAGTTGGTGGGGGGGGATGCCGGCATCTTCCAACGCCTCCCACGCCACTTCCAACAACAGCCGTTGCTGCGGGTCCATCCGCTCCGCCTCGCGCGGCGAAATGCCAAAAAAGGAGGCGTCAAACTGGTCAATTGCCGGCAAGAACCCGCCCCAGCGGGTCGTCATCTTCCCCGGCTGCGTTTCCGCCGCGTAAAATGTCGCCGCATCCCAGCGCGTGGCGGGCACTTCCGTGATGGCGTCCCGCCCGTTTGCCAGCAGGTCCCAGAACGCTTGCGGGCCATCCGCGCCGGGGAAACGGCAGCCCAGGCCGACAATCGCCACCGCGTCGGAGGATTCCGTGACTGGCGTGGGCGGCGGCTCCGGGGCGTCGCCGGCCAGGGCGCGGGCGAGCGCGGCAATGGTGGGGTGTTCGTAGAGGAGGGTGGGAGGGAGTTTACGTCCCAACCATGTTTCCAACTCGCCGGACAGCCCAACCGCGGTCACGGAGTCCAGCCCGTAGTCGGCCAGCGGGGTGTCTACGCGCATTTGTTGGGGACCGATGCCGAACTGGCGCGCCAGCCGCTGCACCAGCCACGAGACGAGGGGCGTGGGGCGCGGGGCGGGTGATGGGGCGGGCGTGGTTTCCTCCTGCCAGGTGGCCAGGGCGGGGAGGGTGTTGTTTAGGAAGGCGGCGCGGCTGGCGTGTCGCTGGATTTTGCCGCTGGAGGTTTTGGGGATGGTGGAGGGGGGGAGGAGGGTAATGGCCTGGGGGGTGATGTCGTGCGTGGCGGCGATGGCGGCGCGGATGGCGTCGATGATGGGGGCGTGGTCCGGTTGTGCCGTGTTCCGCCGCAGTTCGGCGACGATGCCCAGTTGTTCCGTGCCGGCATTTTCCAGACCAAAGGCGGCGACACAACCAGCGCGCACGGCGGGATGGCTCCGTTCCACCGTAAACTCAATGTCCTGGGGATAATGGTTGCGCCCGCGCACGATGATCAGGTCCTTGATGCGTCCGGTGACGAACAACTCCCCATCGTGCAGGAAACCGAGGTCGCCGCTGCGTAAGAAGGGGCCATCATCGTCATTCGCCAGGCGGGCGTGGAAAACCTCTTCTGTCTCTTGCGGGCGCTGCCAGTAGCCGCGGGCTACCGTGGGGCCGGCGATCCAGATTTCGCCGATTTCGTCCGGCGCGCAGGGGGTGCGCGTGTCCGGGTGGACAATCCGCACGGTGGTGTCCAGGAAGACGCGCCCGGAGCTGACCAGTGTCCGCGCCGCGGGGTCGGCGGCGGGGGTGGGGGTGACTTTGTGCTGCTCCAGCGCGGGACCGGAGATGTGGCGGATGATGGGTTCGACGGCGACGTGGCCGCCGCTGACCATAAGTGTGGCTTCGGCGAGGCCGTAGCAGGGGTAGGCGAAGCGGGATTGGAAGCCGGCGTCGCGGAAGGTGGTGGCGAATTGGGTCAGGGTGTCGTGGCGCACCGGTTCGGCGCCGTTGTAGGCGGTTTCCCAGCAGCTAAGGTCGAGGGTGGCGTGTTGGGCGGGAGTGATTTTGCCGGCACAAAGGGCAAAAGCGAAGTTAGGTCCGCCGCTGTGGGTTCCGCGGTAGCGGGAGATGGCTTGCAGCCAGCGGATGGGCTGCTGCAAGAAGGTGGTGGGGGGAAGGAGGATGCCGGGGAAGCCACCGTAGACGGGTTCGAGCAGGCCGTCAATAAGGCCCATGTCGTGAAAAGGGGGCAGCCAGCAGACGGAGACGCTGTGGGGACCGAGGGCGAAGCCGGTGTAGATGTAGGCGAGGTTGTAGAGGAGGTTGGCGTGGGTGACGACGACGCCTTTGGGGGTGGCGGTGGAGCCGGAGGTGTATTGCAGGTAGGCGATGGTGTCGGGGGTGATGGCGGGGGGGTGCCAGGCTGGGGCGGCGGGGAGGGTGGCGGCGTCGAGCCAGCGCAGGGCGGCGAGGTCGGGGAGGTCGGGGAGGCGGCGGGTGATTTCGTGGAGGATGGGGGCGGAGGCGAGGGCGATGGTGGCTTGGGCGTCGGCGACGATGGCCTGGATGCGGGAGAGGGGGCGATTGGGATGGGGCGGATATGCCGGCACAGCCACCATCCCCGCGTACAAACATCCCCAAAACGCCGCCGCATATGCCAGTCCGGGCGGGTAAAGTAGCAGCACGCGCGCGCCGGGCGCGGTCATTTGCTGTAATTGCGCCGCAATTGCGCCCGCCGCCTGGTCCAGTTCCGCATACGTCAGGCGTTGTTCGTCCGTTTCGCCATCGGCGAGGAACGTGTAGGCAGGCTGTGCCGCCTGGTGCGTAGCACGCCAGCGTAGAGCCTCGACCAGTGTACTAAAATTAGGGGGCGGATTGCGGTTGGGTTCCTGCATACAATCAGACTCCGAGGGGTCCTGGTTGTAGGAAGTTGGCGCTGCAACGCTGAAGGCGGGTGCTCCACCCTGGATCGTAGGATTGGATCACGGTGACTATCTATCAGATTGGGGCCGGCCTGGGGCAGGCGATTTCGCTGACATCATGACGCTTGCCTAGATGTATTGTACGCAACATTGCTTTTGACACAAGTCTATGGCCGACGGCAAGGCCTGCAGCCGAGGGGGAAGGGGACAATGCCGGTGGGGATAGGCGTGGGCGGGGAGTCAGGCGTCCAGGAAGAAACGGATGGCACGCTGCAAGCGGCGCGCCCAGGCGGCTTCTTCGTGGCGTCCCTCTTTTTCTTCGACGTGGAGAAGCTGGTGGACGGGGCGATACCCTTTTTGTACCAGGAGGCGTTTCAGGCGGCGCACGCGGCCATAGTATTGACGGGAGGCGGCGTGCAGCAGCAGGTCGGCGCGGAATCCGGCGTACTCGCGCGTGCCGGCATCCAGGTAAATCTTCCCCGGCTGATAAGGCACATCCTCCGCGTAGCGCAGCAGCGCCTCATTGGCAAACCAGACGGAAGGACTCATCACGCCGGCAAAGCCAAAGACCTGGGGGCGGTGGAAAAAAGCGTAGAGGCTGATCAGGCCGCCCATGGACGATCCCATGATGCCGGTGGCGCTGGCGGCGGGGTGGGTGCGAAAATCCGCATCAATGCACGGCTTCAATGTGTTGGCAATGAAGTCAACGTACTTGTGGCCATCGCCACCGCCATGACGTGGGTCACGGAAGGGGCTGTACTCGTCCAGGCGTCGCGCGCCCATGTTGGGGATTCCCACCACAATTGCCTCGTAGCCATCCCGGCTCAACGCTTCCATTGTTTCATCCACGCGCCATTCGCCCGCGTAGCTGGTGGCGGCGTCAAACAGATTTTGCCCGTCTTGCATGTACAGGACGGGGTAGCGATGGTGATTACGATGGTAGGAGGGTGGCAGATAGACGAGAATGTCGCGGTGGTTGCGTAGTTGTGGACTCCAGAAACCATACGTGATTCGCACATTACCCACGACGGTGTGGTAATGTCCATTTCTGTGGTCCAGGTAGGAATGCCAGTAAGCCATAACGTCTTGCTGTTGGTCTTGCTGTTTTGCCGGCGGGCGTCATCGTGGATCATTTCGCCGCCGAAGAAAAGATGTAACGGCTAACCCTCTCGTGGGCTGGCCTTATCAAAGCCTTGGCCGATGCCCTGTTGCCTTCGACAGGCTCAGGCAACGGACAAAGTCGTTACGAGAAGGTGGCGAACGATTGACCGCCGCCGCGGGCAAGCCCTTTAGTTTAGGGCTGACGATAGAATAAAACAAGGAATTGCATCGCCAGCGGTGATCCTGGGGCAAATGGTCGCCGGGCCAGCCGCGACTCGCTGCCGTCCTCCGCGCGAAAGTGATACAATTCCTATGGAAAGGTTTGTCCGGTTCTCTGAATCGAACTGTGGATTGGCGATGTCCGATTTGGAGAAGGTTACACAGGCTGCCCGCGCCGTAGGACAATTTGCCAAAATTGTCCCTTCACGGAGGAGGACAATTCAGCGAATTGTCCTACAGCAAGGGATTCAAAATAGAATTGACACATCGCCAGCGAAAATCCTGGACTACAAATGCGGTAGCCGCTTCGGCCAACCGTCAACCGTCAACCGTCAACTGCAAACTGCGCGATCAACTGCCCACGATGAAACAATGGATTGGCGATGTATGGAAAGATTTGTCCGCGCCGTTTTCTGACCCGGACAATTCATTGTCCGATGTCAATTTGAGACACACCCTTTGGAAAATCGGACTACATTTGCACAGGCGTTGACGGGTAGCGCTTCGGCCAACCGTCAACCGTCAACTGCAAACTGCAAACCATCAACTGCCCACGATGAAACGGGCTGTGGATTGGCGATGTCCGATTTGGAGAAGGTTACACAGGCTGCCCGCGCCGTAGGACAATTTGCCAAAATTGTCCCTTCACGGAGGAGGACAATTCAGCGAATTGTCCTACAGCAAGCAACAGTCAACTAGAATGAGACACACCCTTTGGAAAATCGGACTACATTTGCACAGGCGTTGACGGGTAGCGCTTCGGCCAACCGTCAACCGTCAACCGTCAACTGCAAACTGCAAACCATCAACTGCCCACGATGAAACGGGCTGTGGATTGGCGATGTCCGATTTGGAGAAGGTTACACAGGCTGCCCGCGCCGTAGGACAATTTGCCAAAATTGTCCCTTCACGGAGGAGGACAATTCAGCGAATTGTCCTACAGCAAGCAACAGTCAACTAGAATGAGACACACCCTTTGGAAAATCGGACTACATTTGCACAGGCGTTGACGGGTAGCGCTTCGGCCAACCGTCAACCGTCAACTGCAAACTATCAACTGCAAACTGCAAACCGCAAACTGCAAACTATCAACTGCAAACTGCAAACCATTAACTACCCACTTTCAACTGACCACTATTTTCACAGGAGCATCCCCATGAGTCGTGATATCATAGACATTCCCGAGGTATTCAAGCGTGGAATGAAAGAATGGCAGGAAGGAAACGACAGTTCTGGGGATGGGAGTGAGGGGGGGAATGGCCGCCCCGGTCGCCCATTTCGCCCCTGGTGGCTCAACCGGCGCGTCTGGTTGATCGGCCTCATACTGCTGCTTTTCCTCAGCTTCAACTGGATTGTCACGACGTATACCGAATGGCTCTGGTTTGAAAAATTGTCCTACACGCAAGTGTGGCTAAAAAGCTGGGGGGCGCAGACCGCGTTGTTTGTGCTGGCGTTTGTCATTGCCGCGGTGGTGCTGCTGTATAACTGGCTGCATGCGCGCCGGCGGGCACTGCACGCGCCAGGTGTGGGCCTCAACCTGCTCGCCTTGCCCGGTTTACGCGGCATAATCGGCCTCTTTGGCCTCTTCCTGGCGTTTCTGTTTGCGCAAGGGGCGTCCAGCCAGTGGACAACTGTGCTGCGCTTCTTTTATCGTGTTCCTTTCGGTACGGCGGACCCGGTTTTTAATCAGGACATCAGTTTTTACCTGTTTACGCTGCCCTTGCTGCGCGCCGTGTATAACTGGGTGGTTCCGCTGTTGTTCCTGACGCTCTTGGGCGTTCTGGGGCTATATGCGTTGAACAATTTGGAGATGCTACAGCGTGGGCTGTGGCAGCCGCACCGGCAGGCTTCGCTGCGGCGGCAGATGGCGGTGTTGTTGACGGTGCTGCTGTTGGTGTGGGCGGTGGGGTATCGTTTGCGTATGTTTGAGCTGCTTTACTCGTCGCAGGGGGTGGTTGTGGGGGCGACGTATACGGATTTGCGGGTGAGAATGCCGGCACTCACCATCCAACTCGCCCTTACCCTTCTCCTCGCCCTCACCGTCGCCTACAACGCCTTTCGTCTCGACCTGCGCCCGCCATTGGTCGCCGGCGCCGTCCTCCTGGTCGCCGTCCTCTTCGGTGGCAGCCTCATCCCCGCCCTTGTGCAGCGGTACGTCGTCGAACCCAACGAGCTGGAGCGGGAGCGTCCCTACATCACCTACAACATTGACTACACCCGCATGGGTTTTGGCCTGAATGAAACAGAACCGAGACCCTTTGAGGGCGTGGAACCCCTGACCATGCAAGCCCTGGCGGACAATCAGGGCGCATTGCAAAATGTGCGCGTCTGGGATTATCGCCCCTTGCAGCAGACCTACGCCCAGTTGCAGGGGCTGCGCCCCTACTACCAATTCAGCTCCATCGACGTGGACCGCTACACCTTTGATGGCAGCACGCGCCAGGTGATGCTGGCGGCGCGGGAAATCAACAAGGCTGGATTGAATGATCCCTCCTGGGTGAACGAGCGGCTGGCGTTTACGCATGGCTACGGCATTGTCATGAACCCCGTGGACAAGATCACGCCGGAAGGCAGCCCGGAATTCTTCATCCGCGACCTGCCACCGCGCTCAACGATTCCCCTGGAAGTGACCCGCCCGGAGATTTACTACGGGGAGCTGATTGATGATCAGGTGCTGGTGAACAGCGGCCTGGCCGAATTCGACTATCCACAGGGGGAGGAGAACGTTTATTCCAATTATGCCGGCCAAGGGGGCGTGGCGCTTTCCAATGCGCTGCGGCGGCTGGCGTTTGCCATCCGTTTCCGCGATAGCAACATGCTCTTAAGCCAATATGTGACCCCCACCACGCGTATCATGTTCCATCGCCAGATTCGAGATCGGGTGCAGCGGATCGCGCCCTTCCTCACATTCGACCGCGATCCCTACGTCGTGTTGGCCGATGGGCGAGTGGTCTGGATGCTGGATGGCTACACTTACAGCAACTACTTCCCTTACTCGCGGCCAACGAGCAGCGGCATCACATACATTCGCAATACGGTGAAGGTGACGATTGATGCGTATGATGGCACGGTGACTTTCTACCTGGCGGATGAGAGCGACCCGCTGATCCGTTCTTATGAGGCGGCTTTCCCTGACCTGTTCCAGCCGTTGTCGACAATGCCGGCATCTCTCCAATCCCACATCCGCTACCCTGAAGACCTCTTCCGCATCCAGACCCAGCAATACCTGATTTACCACATGACCGACCCGCAAATCTTCTACAACCAGGAAGACCGCTGGGAAATCCCCAACGAAATCTTCGACGCGGGTCAGCAGCCCATGGAGCCATATTACGTCATGTTTTCCCTGCCGGGCGAGGAAAAGACGGAATATCTACTCATCCAACCCTATACGCCTGCCGGCAAAAGCAACATGATCGCCTGGATCGCCGCCCGCAACGACGTCCCCCACTACGGCGAACTCGTCGTCTACGAACTCCCCAAGCAAGAACTCGTCTTCGGCCCCCTCCAAGTCGAAGCGCGCATCGACCAGGACCCGACCATCTCCGAACAAATCTCCCTATGGGACCAACTTGGCTCCAGCGTCATCCGCGGCAACCTCATCGTCGTCCCCATCGACAATAGCTTCCTCTACGTCGAACCCCTCTACCTCCTTTCCGAAAACAGCGCCCTGCCCGAACTAAAGCGCGTCATCGTCGCCAGCGGCAACCGCATCGCCATGCGCGACAACCTGGAGCAAGCCTTGATCGCCCTGCTAGAAGGACAGCCCGCCGCCATCACCACCCCGGACACACCCATCACGGGCAACGAAACAGGCACGGGATCACCCCCCACCACCCCTATTGACGCCACCGTGGAGGAATTAATCATCTCCGCCAACGCCCATTTCATAGCCGCGGAAACCGCGCAGCGGGAAGGGGATTGGGCTGCCTATGGGCAAGAACTGGAACTTTTGCGCCAGGATTTACAACGGATGCAAGACCTGACCAGCCCACAGCCGTAGTCTATGCCGTCGGATTACCTCAGCGCCCTGGCGCAAGCCCATTGGCCCCCCGACTTTGGCCCGCCGCCCGCGACGTGGCATTGGCTCTTGCAAGCAAATGGGGCGCTGGCGGCGCACAACAATTTGCTCCTATTTGGTTTCCCCGACAACCGGCAAGAGCCGGCGCTGGTGGCAAAAATCTGCCGCACACCCCGCTATGATCACACCCTGCGCCGTGAGTATGTGCGCCTGGGCGAGTTGTGGCAAAAATGGGGGGCGGATGCCCGTGGGCGTGCGCCGCGTCCCCTGACGCTGGCCCAACATGGCGCGGACGTGGTGCTGCTGATGAGCTACTGTGGCGGCGCGCCCCTGTTGACGGCGCCCACGCGCTTCTGGCAAGACGCGGCCCAAATTCAAACGCTGCTGCAACAGGCGGCGATCTGGCTGCATGACTTGCACCACCACACCGCCACCCCGAAGAGCGGCGCGGAAATGGGCGCGGATTTCGCGGCCAGTGCGGCGGCGTTCGCCGACCTTTTTTCGCTTTCGGAAGCGGAGCAAGAGGTGCTGACGGCGCTCAGCGAACAAGTGGCGCGCGCGGAGACCGCGGCCTCCGCGCGCGCGCTGCTGCAAGGGGATTTCTGGCCGGGCAACGTCATCAGGTCCCCCGCGCCCGGCGGCGCGCTCGATTTAATTCTCGTGGATTGGCAATTCTCCCGCTGGGACAGCAACGTTAGCCTGGACGTTTATCTGTTTCTCGCCGTTTGTGCGACCAAAGCGTCGCCGTACGATGCCGCGCACGCCACGCGGGCGCGGTTGGCGGCGCAAACGCTGTTGGATTGGCGCACCCATTTGCTGCCCGCTTATCTGGCCGCTTACGCTCCGCCGCCCGGCTGCCGGCTGCTGCCGGCACGCGCCGGGCTGTTGGCGTGCTGCGTGGAGATGGCGGCGCGTCCCTTCCTGGCATTTGGCTTGACCCAGGCGGACGCTGTGCATTGGCGCACGCTTTTCGGCGAACTACACCAACACTTTATGATGTAAGAGTCATGACCGCCCGCATTATTCGTCGTCTGTTTTGGCTGTGTTTGCTGGGGGTGGTGGTGGTTGCGTGCCGGCATTTTTCCCCGCCCACGCCTTCTCCCACACCCGAAACCACCATCGTCTTTCCCCCATCTATCCCCGGCTACCTGCCCAACCCCGGCATCGGCTGGCAAAACACCCGCTCCCAACCCGACCGCTTCCCCGAAACGGTGCGCTACACCCGCTTCAACTGGGACCAACTCCAACCCGCCCCTGACGTTATTGACTGGACGCCCATCGAAACGCTGCGCCAGGAAGCCCTGGCCGTCGGAGCCAGATTCCACTTCCGCGTGCGCACCACCCAGCCGCCTCCCTGGGGACCTGGTCCCACCATCCCCGCCTGGCTGCGTAACGCCGGCGCGGGCGTCGTGGACAGCGAACGCGGTCCAGAAACGCAGTACAGCAGTTGCCTCTTCCTGCGTGCCCACGGCGCGTTTATCGACGCCCTGCGCCGGCAGTACGATGGCGACCCCGACCTGGCTTTCCTGGACATTGGCTCCTACGGCTACTATGGCGAATGGGGCACGCCACAGTACGACGATACGCCGGATTCCCTCGACTGGCACGTGCGCCGCCACATTGCCGACATGTACCTGGGCGGCAGGGGCACGCGCCCCTGCCTGGAAGCGGACGGCAGCCTGGGGCAAATTAGCTACGATTACGTCGGTTTCCAGCGCACCCGCTTACTAATGCCCTATAACCCGTGGCACGAAGACGCGCTATTCTATGTCCTGGACGCGCGCGCCGACGTGGGCATCCGTTTCGACGCCCTCGGTTCGGAGACACACCAGCAGCGGTTCCGCGAAAAAATTAGCGCGGCGGTGGCGCAGCGGTGGCCGATGGCCCCCATCGTGTTTGAACTGGGCGCGGAGGCGTACACGCCCGCCGCCCTGGACAGCGCGCGCCATTTTGCCCAGGAGATGCACGCCTCGTTGGTCCACGACAACCTGGGCGGAAGGGGGCGTGATCAGGATATTGAATCGCTGCTGGCCGGTATGGGGTATCGTTTGCAGTTGTTGCAGGCCACTTTCCCCGCTGCCGCGGTTGCCGGCACGGACGTGGTGGTGACGATGACGTGGAAAAATGGCGGCGCGGCGCCTCCTTACGACGATTATTTGCTGGCGCTGGCGCTGACGGATGCCGGCGGCGCGTTGCTGTGGCGGCAGACGAGTGATATCAGTGTGCGTGGTTGGCTGCCGGGGGAGATGATGAGAATGCCGGCATCTTTTACACCCCCCGCCGACCTGCCCCCCGGACGCTACGACCTGCGCCTGGCCCTCGTCGATCCGCGCACCGATGCGCCCGCCCTCCGCCTGGCCAGCGGCGACCGCGACGCCGCCGGCTGGACCCGCCTCGGCGTCATTGACATCCGTTGAGGCCCTTGACGGAACGGCAATCCTTTTTCCTTATGAAGTACAATATCGTCTGGTTTATTGATGGGTTGGGCATGGGCGGTGCGGAGCGGTTGCTGGTCCCCTTCCTGCGCCGCCTCAACGAAAGCCATTTTTCCATTCGCGTCTGCGCCTTCCAGGTCAAAGAAGGCAATCCGATGGGCGTGCAACTGCGGCGGTTGGGCGTGACCGTAGACCTGCTGCCCATCCCCCACCTGCGCGCGCCCACGGCCATCCCTCGCCTGGTGCGTTACCTGGGCCAGCACCGGGCGCACCTCGTCCACACGCAATTGGAATTCGCCAATACCCTGGGCACGGTGGCCGCCCGCCTGCGCCGTCTGCCCACCGTGGCAACCCTGCACACGTTCGACGACGTGGCTTCGCCGGGCAAGGAGGCGCGCCGCATTCGCCTCATGTGGTGGGTGCTGCGCCACGGCTGTCGCCGCATCATTGCCGTCTCCGATGGGTTGCGCGGCTACGTGGAGCAAACGGCGCGCCTGCCCTCCGCGCGCTGCCTCACGCTGTACAACGGTATTGATCTGACCCGTTTTTGCCGGCAGCCGCCGGCGGCGCGGCTGGCGCTGCGTCGGGCGTGGGGCATTCCGCCGCGCGCGCCGCTGGCGATCAGCGTGGCGGTGCTGCGTGAACCCAAGGGGATTCAGTATATGCTGCGGGCGCTGCCGCATCTGCTGCGGTCGTGGCCAGATTTGCGCTACCTGGTGGTGGGCGGGGGGGCGCATGAGGGGGCGCTGCGGGCGCTGGCGGGGGAGTTGGGGGTGACGGAGAGGGTGATTTTTGCCGGCATTCGCCACGACATCCCCGACCTCCTCAACATGAGCGACCTCTTCGTCCATCCCACCCGCGAGGACGCCCTCCCCACCGTCCTCATGGAAGCCATGGCCGTAGGGTTGCCCCTCGTCGCCAGCCGCGTCGGCGGCGTGCCGGAAATGGTGCATGAGGGAGAAAATGGGCTGCTTGTGCCGGCAGAAGACATCCCCCAACTCATCGCCGCCTGCCACCAAATCCTCGACAACCCCGCCCTCGCCCAACAGATGTCCACCGCCGGCCAGCAAATCGCCGCCGCCCAATTCAACATCGACCGCCAGGCGCAAAAACTGGCCCAAATCTATCACGAATTGCTGTCATAAAAACCCGTTGCCGGTTGTCCGTTGTGACTCGTTTTCCGTTATTTCCATGCGCATTTTCGTTATCGAACCCCACGCCGTCGGCGGCATGATCCATTACGTCTACCAGCTTTGCACCGCGCTGGCCGCGCACGGCGCGGACGTGACCCTCGTCACCGCCGCGGGCTACGAAATGGCCGACCACCCCCATACCTTCACCGTCGTCACCCCGCTGCGCCGGTGGGCTGCCTTCGATCCCCGCTCCTCGCAGCCGCCGCGCGGCAAACTGGCCCGCCTGGCGCGCGCGCTCCACTGGCAGGCACGTCGCGCCATGCGCGCCCTGCGCCTCGTTCACGAATGGATCAAACTGAGCCGCTTCCTGCTACGCCAGCGCCCCGACATCGTCCAATTCGGCAAAATCAACTTCCCGTTCGAGGCCGTCTTCCTCGCCTACTTGCGCCGCCGCGGACTTCGCCTGGCGGACATCTGCCACGAGTTTGAACTGCGCGAACAGGCGAGTAATCCGCTGGCCCGCCTCAGCAACCGGCTCTATCGCCACGTCTACAACCAGTTCGCCACCATTTTTCTGCATGGCGAAAGCAACCGCGCCCGCTTTCTCTCGCTATTTGCCGTTCCTCCTGATGTCACCCACGTCATTGACCACGGCAACGAGATGCTGTTTGCGCGCGAACATGGCGGAGAAACGGCGCGTCTGGCGCTGCGCCGGCGTTACCAACTCACGGACGACGCGCCCATCATCCTTTTCTTCGGCAACCTCACCGCCAGCAAAGGACTGCCCGACTTGCTGCGTGCCTTTGCGCTGGTGCGGCGGCAGGTGCGCGCCCGCCTGATCATTGCCGGGTATCCCACCAAATACATTGACCTGCCCGCGCTGCACGCGCTGGCGGCGGAACTGGGCGCAACCGCCGACGTCATCTTCGACATGCGCTACCTTCCCGTTGCCGAAGTCGGCCCCCTGATGGAAATGGCCGCTGTGGTTGCCTACCCCTATCACAGCAGCTCCCAGAGCGGCGCGCTGCAAGTGGCCTACAGCTTTGGCCGCCCCGTGGTGGCTACCCGCGTCGGCGGGCTGCCGGATGCCGTGGAAGAGGCGCGCAGTGGGCTGCTGGTTCCGCCGCACCAGCCCCAGGCGCTGGCCGCCGCGCTGCTGCGCCTGCTGCAAGACCCCGCCCTGGCCGCGCAAATGGGCGCATACGCCCGCCATCTCTCCCAAACCCGCTTTGCCTGGTCGCCCATCGCCGCGCACATTCTGGCGGCGTATGTGGGAGGCGGCGGGGGGAAGGAAGAAGGCGGAAAACAGAAGGCGGAAGCGCGCCCCGCATCCCGCTCCGCGCGCCTCGCCCTTCTCACGACGCCGGAAGCGTTCCTGGCGCTGGCGCCTGAGTGGAACGATTTTCTGCGCCGCTGCCGCGCGGACAATGTTTTTCTCACCTGGGAGTGGGTGACGGCATGGTGGCGGCATTTTGGCGATGATTATCGCCCATGGGTGCTGACGCTGCGCGGGGAGGATGGCGGGCTGCGCGGGATCGCGCCGTTGATGGTGGGGCGCAAGCGGCTGCCGGGCGGGTTGTTTTATCGCCAGTTGCTGTTCATCGGCAGTGGACGGGCCGCGCCGGATCATCTGGAGTTCATGACGCTGCCGGGTGACGGGGAGGCGGTGGACCTGTTGGCGCGGGCGGTGTGGGCGGGGCGCGGTTGGGATGTGCTGCACTTGGAGAGTTTGCCACCTGCGTCGCCGACGATGCCGGCATTGCAACAACTCATCCCCTCCCACTGGCGAGAAACGGAGCCGCTGCCCTGCCCGTTTATGCGCTTGCCGGCGGATTGGGAAACCCTGCGCATGGGTCTGGGCAAAAATCAGCGGCGCAACATCAAGCGATATGATCGCTACCTGGCGGAAGCGAATGCCGGCGCGGTGCGGTACGTCATCCTGGACGAGGAAGCCGCGCGTCCGGCCACCCTGGAAACCCTGGCGCGCCTGCACCAGGCGGTGCAGCAAGAACAGGGGCGCGCCGGCGCGTTCAGCGATGCGCGAATGCTGCCCTTTCAGCAGACCGTGGCGGCGCGGTTTCAGGAGCAGGGCTGGTTGCGCGTCTACCAACTGCGCCTGGGGGAGACGCCCATCGCCATCATGTACTGCTTTCGTTATGGTCCCCGGCTCTCCTTTTACATCACGGGTTACGACCTGGAATGGTCCCGTTTTGGTCCGGGGCGGCAGGTGATCGCCTACGCGCTGCAAGATTGCGTGGCGGATGGCCTGACCGTGTTTGATTTTCTGCGCGGGGACGAGGCGTACAAGTATGATTGGGGGGCGGAGACGCAGACGAATGTGCAACTGCGAGCCGCGCGTACGTGGTGGGGTAAGAGCCTGATGGCGGCCCAACGGCTGCGGCGGTCGCTGCGTTCTTGAGGCGCGGGGCGGGCGTTATTCGGCGGGCAGTTTTTCCCGCCGCGCTTTTTGCCACAGCACGGTTTGTTGACCACGCAGGTAGCGGGCCAGCCCTTGCAGGGTGTTCCAGTTGCCGTTGAAGAGGAAGTAGGCGAGGGCCTGTATTCTGCCGCGCTGCCCGGCGCGCTCCTGCCACGCGCCCCACAGCGCCAGGAGGGCGCCACCGGCCTGTATCGCCAACGCCAGGCGCAGCCAGAGGCCACCCTCGCCCCGCCAGGCGGCCAGGATGGCGCCGAGGAAGGCGCCGATGAGGAAGAAGGGGAGCAGGAGGCGTAGGAATTTGTGGGAAAACAGGGCGAATAGGGTCCACGGGGAGCGCCACGGCCAGACACGGGGGCGGAAGAGCAGTTGGAAGCGTCCGGCGGTGATGCGTCGCCGCCGTATCTGTTCTTGTTGGCTGGATTCGGCGGCGGTTTCCCAGCAGGTGGCCGCGGGTTCGTAGATGACGCGCGCGCCGTCGCGGCAGAGGCGCACGGCCAGGTAGGCGTCGTCGTTGATGATGTCGGGGGGGATGGGGTGGAAAAGGCGGCGGCGCACGGCCATCATTTCGCCGACGACGCCGACGGTGGAGCCGATGGCGCTTTCGTGTGTTTTGATGGCTGATTCGTAGCGCCAATAGAGGCTGGAGGATTCGCTAATGCCGGCATCGCTCCGCCGAATCGTCTTCTTCCCACTAACTCCGCCCACCGCTTCGTCCGCAAAATGGCGCGCCAGCATCCGCGGCGCATCTGGCAAATAAAACGCATTCGCATCCGAAAAAACCAGAATCTCCCCGCTGGCCTGCGCCGCCGCCCGATTGATCGCCGCACTCTTCCCTTGTCGCCGTGGCTGATGCAGCAGGCGCACCCCTTGCCCCCTATGCGCCGCCACAATCTCCGGCGTGCCGTCGTCAGACCCATCCGTGACGAAAATAATCTCCAGTCGCTCAGGCGGATAATCCAGCGCCAGACTATTCTCCACCTTCGCCGCAATCACCTCCGCCTCATTGTACGCCGCCACAATCAGCGACATCGTGGGCAGCGCCGCGCCCTGCCGTGTCGGTCGCGGACGCAGCCGCGCCAGCAGCCATACCAAAGCGGGATAACCGACGTAATGATACGCAACGACGAATAGACAAATCCAGGTTATAGATACCATATGTTCATGCGCCTTCTTTTCTACAAGGAAGGGGGGCGTCGTTACTTTATTTCATCGTCAGTTCTTAGCCGTTACCGGCAATCAATTATCGTTCCGCTGCTTCGGCCATCACGCGCAGCAGGCAGGCGGCGTGGTGCGGGAAAGTGAACTGATTGACGACGGCCGCGCGCGCGGCGTGGCCCATTCGCGCCGTTTCCGCCGCGTTGGCCGGGTCCAACACCCGCCGCAGCGCGGCCACATAGCCCGCCGCCGAACCATCCACCACCAGCGCCGTCTCCCCATCCGCCACATGGTCCCGCACCGCCAGCCCATCCGTGACGATGGTCGGTTTGCCCAGCCACATGCTGTTGAGATAGGTTTGCTGCCCCACGGCGCGGCGCATTCCCTGGCGCAGCGGTACGACCACCGCCGCCGCTCCCTGCATCAGGGCCACAAACTCGCGGTGGGGCACGGGGCGCGCGGTGACGTTAGGGGGCAGGGGTGTCCCCTGCAAGCGATTGGTCGCCAGGATGAAGGAGCGTTCGGGGAAATGGCGCGCTGCCGCCAGCAGCGGCTCATAAACGCGATGCGAATTGCCCCCGGCAAAGACGTAGTCGCCCGGCGGTGGCGGCGGGTGCGCCAGGTCGCGCTCCGTGAAGGTGGCGAAATAGAGGCAGCGGCGCGTTTTTTGGGGCGAGACGCCCCAGGTTTGTGGGAAGAGGGTCATTTCCTCCGATGATTGCACCACGTAGAGCGTGATGGCCCGGTCCGCCAGCCGCACGACCAGCCGTTGCAGCGCCCCGCGCAGGCCGGGGTCTGGTTGCCACATGCAGCCTTGCAGGACGATGGTGGGTCGCCGGCGGCGCGGCCAGAGGCCGATGATGGCCGCGGCCAGCACGTCGGGGTTGGTGCGTCCCCAGGAGCTGCGCAGCAGCCACAATCGTTCGCGCCGTGCCAGATGCAGAATGCGCCAGAACATGCGCAGTTCGTCCGTCAGGCGCGGAAAGTGGGGGGGGGATTCCAGGACCAGGTGGGCCTGGGCGGCGTAGTCGGCGTGATCGCGGATGTCGAGCGTTGTGGCGAACATGGGGGAAATGTTGGTAATGAGTAGCCCGGTTGTCGTTGACGGTTAACGGGTGTGGGTTGACAATGGCGGCGGCATGTTGATTTGCGGCATTGAGAAACGGACGGTAACTGCTAACGTTCTCTGGAGATTGGACCCATTTCACCAGAGCCAATTGGTCCAATCTGGCTTAGGCCTGACGATGAAATAAAGTACGGAATTGCATCGTCAGTTTGCGGGAACGGGATGGAAACAACTTCGTTGGCTTCTTTAATTTCCGTTCCTTCGCAGTTGCTGCCGGTTAATGATAACGTTTGCTTGCGCATTGGACAGGGGGAAATTTTGGGGATACAGATGCCGGCATATCTGCTTGTGGGGGGGGGGTGTTTGTGCCGGCATTTGCCGACCACATGCCGCCAGGAAATGTCGCTCCCATCCCCTCCCTCTGACAGCGGAGAGCGTGTACGCCTGGAACGAAACAACCCGCCCGTTTGCCGCAAGCCGTCAGGGTGGGTAGAATCTGCCAGCTTCCAGCCGTACTGTAACTTGATTGCTGAAGTGACAATGCCTCTGTTCAGGCCAGAGGGCGACGCATCTACAAGCGGGACTCTTGCGTCGTAACGATTCACGACCACCCTCCCGGAAGCTGCTTTGATACCCGATGATGGGAATGATGAGTCGCTTTGGGCTGGAAATCGCGCTCCCGGGAAGAACGCCGGGACTATATACGCCAGAGGCTGAATAGTCACCATTCCCAGAGTCAAAGACTGTCCGTGTTCGGATTCTTGGGGGGATATGACGGGGCTTTTGGAAACTGCCATAGTGAGGTGACAATGAAGCATTATGCCATCGAATTTGGATCAAGTCGTTTTGACTACTATTTGGGCCATCACTGTCTGACCAGTATGGCCGCGCATCTGGCGACTGTCCCTGCTGATCAAACTATCATTATTAGTGATAGCGCGTTGAGCGAGTCCTATGGTCAACGTTTGCGAGATGCCTTGAACCAGAAGATGCCGTGCCATTTGATTCCATTCCAGGCCGGCGAAACATACAAAACATTGGATTCGCTGGCGGTCTTTGCCGATAACGCCCTGAAACACAACGTGACCCGCCAATCACACATTGTGGCTCTTGGCGGCGGCATCACGGGGAATATCGCGGGACTACTGGCGGCGCTGCTATATCGCGGCATTCGGTGGAGTTTTGTGCCCACTTCGCTGATGGCCATTCTCGACGCCGCGCTTTCGCTCAAGCAAGCCGTCAATTTCGGCAAGGGGAAAAATATCTTGGGCGTTTATTATGCCCCGGAAATGGTGTTGGTGGATACGGAAGTGCTGGCGACGCTGCCTGCGCGACAGATTCGTTCTGGCGTATGCGAAGTCATCAAGAACAATTTGATCATTGATGCTTCCGAACTGCCGCGTCTCTTGAGTATTTTGAATGAAGAGAATCAATATACGGGAGAGGCGTATCATTATTTGATCGAGCACTCCATCCGCAGCAAGTTGGAAGTGATGCGGCACGATCCGAAGGAGGCCGGGAAGGCCGTCGTATTGGAATATGGGCATACGATTGGGCACGCGATTGAGTTGGCCGGAGATGGGCGGATCACGCACGGGGACGCGGTGGGGTTGGGTATGTTGTGCGCGGCGGAGATCGCCTATGAGATGGGTTTTTTGGATGGGGAAACGGTGGCCTTACATTTGAAGTTGCTGCACGCGGCCGGTGTGCCGATGCAGGTGTTGTTTGAGACGCGGGTTGCGGATATTGTGGCGCGCGTTGGGTATGACAATAAGCGGGGTTATTTGCCGGCACAACCGGGTCACGTACACATGGTGCTGCTGACGGGATTGGCGCGGCCATTGTCCTACCAGGGAAAGTATCTTTATCCGGTGCCGCTATCCCTGATCGAACAGGCGATTGAGCGTCGTCTGCGCGGTGCATATTTGCAGCCGGACACGGCCATGCCCATCTACCAGGCTAAATGATGATTGTTGCCCAGGCTCCTTGCCGTATTGATTTTGCCGGCAGTGTCACGGACGTACAGCCCTTTTGCGACCATATCGAGGGCGTGGTCGTCAATGCGGCCGTCAACCGTTATGTGCGCTGCACTTATCTGCCGGAGCCGGCTGATGGTTTTGTGGTTCTGGACCAGATCAATAATGATATGCTGCAGGTGGCGGGGGTGGATGAAATGCCGGCACACGGCCTTCCCGGACGTCTCAAAGCGTGTCTGCAAACCTTCCCCGCCCTCAGCGGGGGAACATTCCTCCTGCAATCCGACCTCCGGCATGGTTCCGGGATGGCCTCCTCCAGCGCCCTGCTAACCTGCCTGGTTGCCGCCATCACCGCCGCCCTACACCAAACCTTATCGCCAGCCGCCACAGCCGAGATAGCCTACCAGATCGAGCGACACAGCCTCGGCCTTCTCTGTGGGCGACAAGACGCCTACGCTTCCGTCCAGGGCGGCCTCAGCCAGTTCACCTTTTCCCAAGACCGCGTCACGCGCAGGCCCATCTCCCTGCCACCCGCGCTTGCGGGAAACTTCCTGAGCGGGTTATACGTTGCCTACACCACCGTCCAGCGCAGCAGCGATCACCTGATGCGGAAAATGATCGAGATGTTGGCGGCTCAGGACCCGCTGTTATTGGACGTGATGACCGCACACAGCGATCTGGCCCGTCAGGCCGGCCTGGCCCTGGCCGACGGGCATCTTCGTCGCTTTGGACAGTTGCTCAATGAAAGCCAGGCCAACCAGGAACGTCTACCTATTCCCGTGTCGCCCCCCCAGGCGCGGATGCTGCTGCAATCCGCTCGCGCCGCGGGCGCCTGGGGGGCGCGATTGGGCGGCGTGGGCGGCGGCGGTTACGCAACGCTGCTGCTGCCTTTGTCGCAACGTCAATCCATAGCCAGACAGCTGCGGGCGCAAGGTTGGGCGCTGGAGCCGATTGCCGTTGATTGGATGGGCCTCCGTGTCCATGTTGCGCCGTGTACAAACCATGATGCCAAAACAACTCACGGATAGCGAACTACTGGCTCAGGTAATCCCCGTCGGCGTTATATTGACGGCAGGTCTGGGGCAGCGATTGTATCCGCTCAATCAATGTCGTCCCAAGGCGCTGATGCCGCTGTGCAACCAACGGCTGTTGGATTACCAGATAGACACGATGCGGGCGCTGGGGGTCAACACCCTTATTCTGCAGATGCGGCCCGGACGGGCCGCGCGGCAAATTCAGGCTCATATTGATCAGCATGATGGGCACGCCGCGGCGGATAGCCAACTTCGCTTTGTGTTTTTGCTGGATCAACAGCCAGAATTGTTCGGCATGACGCAGTTGCGGACGATGATTACAACGCACTTCGCCCTCACCAGTTGTGATCGTCTTTGTCGGTTTCCTCTGGACAAACTGCGGCGGCGCCATTTTGGTAGCGCAGCGCATTGTACATATGCGCTGGCGAGTGGGCTGGGCGAGCAAGTCGCCGGTTGGTTTTGTGATGAATCGGGGCGGATGACGCGGTATGCGAAGCAGGGTGGGGCGGGGAGTTTGGAACACGCGGGGTTGCTGTTGGCTTCGCCCCATCATATTGAACAGATGCTGTTCCCCACGGCCGATTACCCTTTTGATTTTGGCGATGATCCTCCCTGGTTTGGGTATCCGCCACAATCGGCGATGTTTTGGAGTCATGTGCCGGCATTTCGCGTTAATCCGGCGGCGCGGTGGTTTGCGGCGATGGCGCCGGAGGTGATGGCTGTGGATGTGGGGACGCCGGCGCGGTATTTGCAGACGCATTTTCAAATGCTGCGGGAGGATGTGCCGCTGCCGCCGCCGACGGCGGGGTATGCGCAGCGGGAGGCGCGTGGTTGGGTGCATGAAACGGCCGGCATTAGTGCCACTGCTCGCCTCTATCCTCCCTATATGATTGGGCCAAACACAACCATAGCGGCGGGGGCGGAGATTGGCCCGCTGGTCGTGATTGGAAAGGATGGCGTGGTGGGCAGGAATGCCGGCATTCGCCACACCATTCTCTGGGATCACGTCACCGTCAACGACCACATAACGCTAGACGGCAGCGTCGTTGCCGACCACGTCACCGTCTCCCAATCCGCCCGCCACGTCCTGCTAAGCCGCCACCGAGACCTGCAAAAAACAGACGAACTTCTCCAATCAACCACGAAGGGGCCGGTCTCTTGACCCCTCAGCCAACAGGCTCTATCACGCGCAACATACAACGAGACGGCAAACTGTGGATACATTGAGCAATCTGCTGCAAATGGAAGAAAAATGGCGGAATGAATGGCAGGAAAAGCGCGCATACGAGGCTGCATTTCCTGACGAACGACCTAAACGCTATTTATTAGATATGTTTCCTCATCCGTCCGCGGCCGGACTCAGTGTCGCCCACTGCCGCAATTTCGTGGGTACGGATGTGTTTGCGCGCTTCTCGCGGGCGCAAGGCTATAACGTGCTTTATCCCATGGGTTGGGATGCTTTTGGCATCACCGCGGAAAAAGAGGCGCGGCAGCGCGGAATTCCCCCGGCGGAGGTGATTCGAGAACACGCCGCCAAGTATCAGAAACAGATGCAGCGTCTGGGGCTTTCGTACGACTGGTCGCGCAGCCTGAATACCAGCGACCCCGGCTACTATCGTTGGACGCAGTGGTTTTTTCAGTTGCTGTACCGGCGAGGATTGATCTACGCGGAATCCCATGTGCGCACCTGGTGCGCCCACTGCGCCAAAGTGTTACGCGCCGTCGAGGTGGATGAAAGGGAGCGCTGCTGCCGTTGTGGTCGGTCCACGAGTCAGATCATTTCGCGGGAGTGGTTTGTGCGTATCACGGCCTACACGGCCAAACTGGACAGGACATTGGATGCACTCGATTGGCCGGCGGCCATGAAGAAGATGCAGCGCCACTGGTTGTCACAGTTGCGCGATTGGTCCATAAGTCGCCGCCGCTATTGGGGAACGCCGCTGCCGCTGATTCATTGCCCGACTTGTGGCGTCCAACTGGCGCCAGAACTGCCGGTGCGGTTGCCATCCCTTGCCGGTGGTCCCCTGCCCACGGATCTGGCACAGGTTCCGGGGTTTTGCGATACGATTTGCCCCCAATGCGGGGAACCCGCGCGCCGGGATGAACATGTGCTTTCGGTGATGTTTGATTCGGCCTGGCATTTTTTGCGTTTTGCCGTTCCCGACTCGGAACAGTTCCCCTTTGCCGGCGAAGCCGCGGCTTACTGGATGCCGGTGGATTTGTTGGTGGGCGGGGCGGAACAGACGAATTTTGGGCTGCTCTATGCGCGTTTTGCCGGCATGGTCCTGGCGGAAGCCGGCTACTTGTCCCAAACCGAACCCTTCCCCCGCTTTGCCCAGCAAGGCGTCGTCCATGGGCACAACCACCAACGAATGACCAAAAGCAAGAACAACGTCGTCAAGATCAAAACCTTAATAGACCGGTATGGTGCTGACGCCTGCCGCTGGTATCTGCTATCGCTGGCCGACAACGGCAGCAGCATTGACTGGAAGAACCACGACCCGGCTTTGCGCGGCGCCCACAAATGGCTGCGGCGCGTCGTCTACCTGTCTCAACTGTATCCGACCCCGGCGGATGCCGTCGCGCAGTCCCTGACGCTGCCGCCAGATGACATCACGCTTCAGTTTCTCCCGTTGCTGCATGAAGCAATCACCCAGTTCCACCTTTACCATTACATGGTTGAACTGATGGCCCTTATCAAGGCATTGCGACGCGAAGCCCACGCCGCCTCGCCCGTACCCTGGCGCTGGGCAGGGACCCTATCCATTTTGCTGAGATTGCTGGCCCCGGTTGCCCCCCATCTCGCCGAAGAATTGTGGCAGCAGCGTGGTTTTGCCGGCAGCATACACCAACAGCCGTGGCCGGTTCAGGCCCACGCCATCGTAGGAAACCCTCCCCATGCTGGTTTATGACATTCAAAACCTCACGAAACAGTATCCGGATCAGTCACGTCCGGCCAATGAAAACATAACGCTGCAAATTGAACAGGGCGAGATACTGGGTATTCTGGGAGACAATGGTGCCGGCAAAACAACACTCGTGCGCCAGATGGTCAACCTGTTGCGTAGCAGCAGCGGCAGCGTGCGGCTTTTTGGTCAGTTGGTGGGGCAGGATGATTTGTTTGTGCCGGCATACGTCGGCTACATGCCACAAGAAAGCGCCGCCCTCAACCACCTCACCGTCAGCGAAGCCCTTTACTTCACCGCCCACCTGCGCGGGCTTTCCCGCGCCGCCGCCCGCGCCGAACGGGACCGCCTGCTGGAAACGTGGCAGCTACAGGCGCGGCAGCGCACCGTCTGTGCGCGATTGTCTGGGGGACAGCGCCGTCTGCTGCGCCTGGCTGTGGCCGTCGCCGGTTCGCCACAAGTCCTCATTCTCGATGAACCGACCAACGACCTCGATCCCCAACGTCGCCGACTGGTATGGAACACCCTGCGCACCATCAATGAAGAATACCAGACCACGATTGTCTTCATTACCCACGACGCCATCGAAGCGGAAAAAGCCGTCAAGCGCGTGGTCATCATGCGCGATGGGCGCGTGGTGGCGAACGGTCGCCCGCGGGATTTGAAGAAACAGATTGACCAGAAGCTGCGTCTGGAGCTTTTCTTGCCACCGGGACGGACGCCGGATGGTCTGGCCGGGTTGGAGATGCAGCAGCGGCAGCCCGGTCACTGGTTTTTGCTGCTGGATCGGACGCAGGTGGCGGACACGCTGGACGCCATTGATTTTGATCTGGTTGACGATTTTCGCCTCTATTCGGCGACACTGGAGGATTTGTACCTGTATTATGCTAACCAATAAGACCCGGCTTCCGCTCCTGGCCCAATTTGCTGATCTGTTTCTTATTGAAATCACCAACTGGCGCTGGTCCTGGCGCAGTCTGGTCGTGCTGGGCACGGTGGCCCCGCTGATGAGCATTTTGGCGCTCTCCTTGTTCGCCGACAAGTCCAATCCCGAAACGCTGAGCTATATCCTCACGGGCAATATCGTGATGGCGTTGATGTTCGGCATCAAGGACAAACTGCAAAGCCATTTCATGTTCATGCGCATACAAGGCTCGCTGGATTATTTTGCCACGCTGCCCGTGAACAAGATGCTGCTGGTGGCTGCCGCCACGGCTGCTTTTCTTTGCCTGGGCCTGCCTTCCGTGGTGGTGACGTTATTCTTTGGCGCGTGGTTATTGCGTATTCCCCTGTCCATCAGTCCGTGGGTGCTGCCGGTGGCTGTTGCCGCGGCGATTTCTTTGTCGGGCGTGGGTGCATTGGTGGGGATTTGGGCGCGCACCCCGGAGGATGCCGGTTCTATCAGCACGTTGTTGACTTTTTTAATGTTGGGTATCGGCCCGGTGCTGATTCCGCCGGAAGGGCTGCCGCCACTGCTGGTGATTTTGGGGCGTTTTAGTCCTGCTACGTATGCTTCGTCTGCTTTGCGCCAGGTTCTGTTGGGACCGCTGACGCCGCGGCTCTGGGTAGATGTGGCGGCTTTGCTCGGTTTCAGTCTGATTACTTTTGTGATGGTCAATCGGCAGTTGGCCTGGCGGAGAGAGTGAGAGAGGGGTGTGTGATGATTGACGCGGAAACGGGTGCGCGGGCGGAGCGGTTCTTGCTGCCGCTGCGCGTGGCGCGCGAGGTGGTGGGGGAGCGGATGACGATTTTTGGCAGCAGCAAGTTGACGGAGGGCTGTCTGCAATCTAATCGGTATATATTGGACTTTTTGCCGTTTGACGAGAATGCCGGCATTCAACACCACTGCCACACTCTTTGCGGACGGCTGGGAGCCGGTGAGCGCGTCGTCGCCCAGGTGCAAACGCTACTCAATGAATTGGGCGGCGTGCGCTTCCTGGGCGTCGCCGAAGAAGACAACCGCATTGTCTACAAGGTGTATTTGGGGATGAAAGCCGCGCCGGCCCCGCCATCGCTGCGCGCCGTGACAGGTCAGGTTGCATTGGGCGCGGCCATCGGTTGGGTTGCGGAAACGGACCATCTGGCGGTGAAGAGGTATGCCGGCATTCCCGTGATCAGCCAGGAATCGCTCCTGCCCCTGGTGCGCGAGGCGTTGTTTCCCCCGGAAAATGCCGGCATATACCGGGATCAACGGGATGCTCTCTGGCGCGCTTGCCGCCACATCCTGGCCAACACGCGCGATCCCCTGGCCCTGTTCCTTGTCAAATCAACCACCACCAGTCGTCAATCCGTGGACATCAAGCTGGCGCAATTCTCGATTAACGCCGTCGCCCACCATTTGCGCGATATGGCCGTGGCCCTTCACCTCCCCCCCGCCCCATTCGCCGACTGGCTGGCAAAACAGGGAGAAAACCAGTTGAGCCGGCTGGCCGTAGGTAGTGATGCGCAAGGCCGCCCTTTTATTACCACCTATTCATGGGGAATGGAAAACCCCGCCATCAACTATGCCAGGATGGGTTCATTCTTGGAGAATGAACCAATCTAAAAAGGATACGCGGAGGAATGTTAGCGCCATGAAAGACAAGGCCCTGGTGGCTTTTTCCGACACAATTATTACTTCAGCATTGGATCGCATTCGAGATGTTTTAGAGTCGGGCTGGATTGCTGCCGGCAAAAACGCGCGCGAATATGAGGCGCACCTGGCGCGGCTGGCGCATCGCCGTCACGCTGTCGCTACCAGTTCAGCCACGGCTGCTTATGAAGTCGGCATGCGCGCCCTGGGACTGCGCGATGGGCAAATGGTCTTTGCCGCGAACAGCTTTGTCGGCATGCCCTTGCTGTGCGCGCGGTTCGATCTGGAGCCTGTTTTTTGTGACGTGACGGTGGAAGCGGGCATGGCCCCGACGTGGGAGCAAGTCGCTGCTGTTCTCACGGAACGCACTGTTGCTGTCTGCCTGACCCAGCTAGGTGGTTTTGTGGCCCGTGACGCGCCTCGCATTGAGCAGGAATGCCGGCAACGGGGCATCATCCTCATCGAAGACTGCACCCATGCGCTAGGGGCCAGCTACCAACAGCGTTATGCCGGCAGTTTTGGCGACTTCTCTTTTGCCAGCACGCAGGCCACCAAAGTCTTTAGCACGGGCGAGGGAGGTGGTTTGCTGACCGACCGCGAAGACGTGGTCCAACGCGCCCGCGAACTGATGACCTTTGGCAGCCGCGAGCGCGTTTCCGGCGGCCCAATCGCCTATGAAGAGGGATACGCCTGGCGCGCCTCGGAACTGGCCGCCGCCCTCGGCGCGGCAGTCTTTGCCGAAGCGGACGACATCCTGGCGCGGCGCCGCCAGTTGGCGCATACCTACGACCGCCTGTGGGAACAGGCTAACCTGGATCAATTTGGACTGCGCCGCGCCCCCGTCCCCGATGGATGTGATCCCGTTTGGCTCCGCTACGTTTTTCTGCTCCCCTCCGATTTGCCGCGCCAGCCGCTCAAAGACGCGCTCTTTGCGCGCGGATTCCGGTTGGACGGAGAACTGTGGTCGCTGCCCGTGCCGCGCCACCCCGTCTGGCAGGGCTGTTATGAACATCTGGCATTTCCCGGAGCTACCTATTTTACAAACCACCACGCCTGCCTGCCTCTGGGGCTGCGCCTGGAAACGACGGACCAGGAGGCGCTCATGGAGGCTCTATACGACATCTTGCGCCATAGGGCGTGGACTGCATAGGAACGGAGATTTTTATTTCATCGTCAGTCCTCAGTAGCCGCCCCAAACAACTTCACGTTTTCATCAGATGGCTACTGACAAGCTATCCATGATAGCCGCTGTCCGCACAATTCCGCTAACTTAATTGCGGACAGCCACTTAGGGCGCATCCGTTAAGAAAGGCATCGCTCAGGAATTGACGGAATGTCACTTTTTTGTTGTCGTATGAGGGTTCGTGCAAATTAACTTCGGACTGTTCGACCGGCAAGAACCCTTCCAGCGCATCCATTCATTCCTGAGCGCGGCCCGGATAAATGGATGCGCCCTTTGCGGGGATCATCTCATGACGCATCTCAACGTTTCTATCATCGGTTTTGGCCGTATGGGACAAATTTATAGCGCGCTTATTTCGGAGCAGGTTCGGTATGCGCGCCTCCACAGTATTGTCAGCCGGACGTCGGCGGCGGCGACGGTTATTGAACGCGAATATGGCGTGCCCCATTACGTGGAGGTTGAAACGGTGTTGGCGGACCCCGCCGTCGATGCGGTGGTGGTGGCTTCTCCCACGCAGACGCATGGTGAGATTGTGGTGGCGGCGGCAAATGCCGGCAAAGCCATCTTCTGCGAGAAACCGGCGGCCCTCACCCTGGCAGAAACAGCCGCCATGCAGCAAGCCGTAGACCAGAAAGCCGCCTTCTGCCAGATTGGGTTCAATCGGCGATATGATGAAGGGTTCGTCGCCGCCCACGCCCGCATTCAACAGGGCGAAATCGGCCAACCCTTTCTCATTCGCTCCCTCAGCCGCGATCCCTATCGCCCAGGTTTGGACTACCTCGCCCATAGTGGCGGCATTCTCGTTGACATGGGTATCCACGATTTTGATGTCGTGCGCTGGCTGATGCAGGATGAAATAAGCACCATCTATGCCAGCGGAACCACGCAACGCTACCCCGAACTGACGGAAGTTGATGACGTTGATACCGCCATCGCTTCACTCCACCTGTCTGAAGGCGCTCTTGGGGTTGTCGAAGTCAGCCGCAGCGCCGGCTACGGCTACGACATTGCCTGCGAGGTCATGGGGACGGCGGGGACACTCCGCATTGGCTATCTCCAAAAAACGCCGCTACTCACCCTCAATCAACAAGGCGTCTCCCACGATGTGGTCCCCTACTTCAATGAGCGTTATGCTTCTGCCTATCGCGCCCAGATAACTGATTTCGTCAATCGGGTACGACAGGAACGTCCCCCCTTCGTTTCCCTGGCCGATTCATATGCGGCGTTGCGAATCAGTCTGGCTGCGCGACAATCACTACACCAACACGCTCCCATAAATTTGCCGCCAACGGGTTAGTGGTTTTCGGGCGGTAGAGACTCTGGCTTTTGAAGGGAATTGAAGCGCATGGAATGTCGTATCGGTTGTGCCGCTTGTTGTATCGCCCCATCGATTTCGTCCCCCATTCCCGGAATGCCGGCAGGCAAGCCGCGGGGCGTTCGCTGCGTGCAGCTCACGCCGGACAATCGCTGCCGCTTATTCGGTCTGCCGGAACGGCCCGCGGTCTGCGCCCGGTTTCGTCCCCATGAGGAGATGTGCGGCGCATCCGCCGCAGAAGCGCTTGCCTGGTTGTCGGCATTGGAGGAGGCCACCGGCCCATCGGGCGGGTGAGTCATCAGCTAAAGCCAGCCGCGCAGCCGGTAAACGATCAGGCCCATATACTCCTTGAGGACGCGCGTGGTCAGTTCCAGGTTGTTGGCGTCCGGCACAAGACCGATCACGAAAGAAGCGACGTTCCCCGACCACATCCGCTGCCAGTCCCGTTCCGTCAGCGAGAAATCCGTAGGCGCGGGCGTCACCGTCACCCCCTGGCGCGCAAAAATCTTCACCGCGCGCGGCATGTGCAGCGCCGACGTCACCAGGATCACGCGCTCAATCCCCTTTTCCGCCAATAGCTGGCGCGTAAAAACCGCGTTCTCATACGTGTTAATGGAGCGCGCCTCGCGCCAGATAGCCGCGTCGGGCACGCCCATCAATTGCAGCAGCACGGCCATATTGTCCGCCTCGCTGGCTGATTCTTCCGTAAAAGGCAAAATGCCGCCGGAAACGAGAACGTGCGGCGCGTTGCCCTGTTGAAAAAGCTGCGCCGCGTAAATCAGGCGGTCCCCTGCCTCCCCCACCTCCACGGTGGGGCGGGGTGGGTGCGCGGAGCGCGTTGCCCCGCCCAGCACGACGATCACCTCCGCCGAGGGGATGTCGCCCACGGGTAGATATTGCCACTCCAGCGACCGCGCCAGACTGAGCGACACCCAGCGATTGCCCCCCAGCCACAAGGCCAGGAATGCGCCAATGAGGAGCGCGCGCTGCCGGCGCTGGCCCCGATGGCGCGCCGGCCACAGCGCCGCCAGCAGCAGTATGCAGGCCAGCCCCAGCGGGTAGAAGAATAATGGGAGGAATTTGGAGAGGAAGAAGAACATAGGCCTCCGTAGAGAAATGGCTACAGGTTGACTTTCGCTTTCCTTGTGCTACATTTTCTGACAGATACTGGTCCGCGGGCCGTGTTGTTGCCTGACAGACCTCACTGACTGAGCCGAGGAATTTCCCATGGTGGATGCGTTACGAAAACCTTTTTTTGTGGTCGCTTTGCTCCTGCTGCTGCTGGTTGTGAGTACGGAGATTGGGGGAGGATTGGCGGTGTCGGGGTCGTATGCCGGCAATATCTGCAACAAACTCCCCAACGACGACGACATCCGCAAAGAATGCGACCCGGACGAAGCCAACGGCCTCAAAGAGGACGTGCCCGGCCTGGCGATTTCCTACCTCGCCCTCGTGGACGGCGTCCTCCTCTTCACCGTCGGCCTGATGGGTGCTTCCCTGCTGCTCCCCGACTCTATTCACGGGCGCATTCAGGGCATCATCACCCTCATCTTCGCCATCCTCCTCATCCTGGCCTCCATTGCCCTCATCTTCGTCGCCCTGGGGAAACTGCTGTTGATGGTTGGGCTGTTCCTCTCCGTTCCCTTCGGCACGATTGCCTACTTCGCCGCCTTTGCCAGCTTCCCCCGTGGCGCGGCGGCTGCCGTCCTCAGCGGCATCATGCTCCTGAAGATCGGCTTCGTTGCCTGCTTGCTCCTGGCGCAACAACGATTCCTGCAAAACAAAGGGCTGGTGCTGCTGATTCTCACTGCCCTTCTGTCCAACATCATCGTCAGCTTCCTGCACGGGCTGGTCCCCGGCTTCCTCGTGAGCATCACCGACGCCCTGGCGGCCATCATCCTGGGCATTATCGCCGTCATCTGGCTAATCGTCTTGCTCATTGGCTCCATCCCCGCCATTATCAAGTCTATTGTCTGAACAAAAACCGGGTTTTTCAAAAAAACCCGGTTTTTAGGGAAAAACGAAGCCGCAAGCGTCGCCTAACTGGCAGGTCACGGTCAGTTTGATCATGTCCTGCTCTGTCTGGCGACGGTAAATGTCCATTTCCACCGTCTGCCCTACGCCCACGCCCCGCTCGCGGCTGGTGAGCGTATCCCCATCTTTTTGCACCGTCTGCACCAGAAACAGGTCCGCGCCCTCGCCCGCCGTCATGCGCAGGCGAATCGTGCGCTGGGTGTTGGCGGGCCGCCAGGTTAGCTCGCAGCTTCCGCCGGCGGGCACGGTCAGCCGCTCCTGCGCGTCGTTCAGGCAGCCGGCGGGCGTGGCGCGGATGATGTCGTCCACGCCGGCCTGACTTGTGGGAATCCACTTCTTGAACGATTGCACCCAATCGGCGTCCGTCATGTCTGGCGGACTTTCGTCGTCCTGCCCAACGCCTGCGCCAATGCCCACGGCAAATATGACGCAGATGATTATGAGGATGACAATAACGGGTTTGGGATTCATGACAGTGCGCTCCTGACTGGTCCGGCGCTAAACCTGACAGCCGGCCGCTACGGCTTTGGCGTTGCTGTCGGCACCAGGAATTTGGTGAAATCATTAGGGATAACGCCTTGTATCTCGGTCCCGACGACGATGTTGTCAATAACAGAGATGCGGTCCTGTTTTTTGAAACAGGGGCTGGGGAAATTGGTGCTGCCCTGGAAACCGCACCAGTCATTATTCGTATTCCAGTTGCCCTGAAACTGCTGGCCCGTGCTGGTGAGGACGAGGAAGAACTGGATAGTGCCTTCATTGTCGTTCCGTGTCCAGGAGCCACCCAGGGAGGTGCCGCTGGCGGTGGCTTCGATGCGTCCGTCCGTGCCGGCATATGTGCCAAACACGCGCCGCCCATCCTGGAACAACGTCATCGGTCCTAGCCCGCTGTTTGCCTGCCACGTGCCATACCACGACGCCACCCCACATGGCGAAGGCTTGCTTTGTCCCGCGCGGTAGCCACACCACGTCAGCACCCGATTCCAGTTGCCGCGCCAGAAAAGACCACTTTCATCCAGCCAAAAATCAAACGAACTATCCGCGCCCGAATAGGACATCGTCCCCGAAAGGCGATTGCCCTGCACGGTCCCATTGATGCTGCCCAGACCATTCCCAAACGAGCCGCTCACCTGATTGCCGACCTGCGTCAGATTCATATCCGCGCAATCCAGCACGTCGCAAAAGGTCGTCCATGAGCCGCCCCACGCGCCAGGGTCGGGTGTGGGCGTATCCGGTTTGGGCGTGTTGGTGGGCGTGGGCGTGTCCGTGGGGGGGGGCGGCACAGGCGTATCAGGTCCCGTGGAAATAAACAGGCTCACGGGGGTTGATTTCTCCAGTTCCGTGTCTGGTTCCGGTTCCGTACGCACCACCAGGTTCGCCGCTATCTGGTCGCTGGCCTCATCACGCACGCGCCCAATTTCCAGGTCGCTGGCGACCAGCGTTCCTTCAGCATCCGCTTCCGTCAGACCGCGGACATCCGGCATGGTCACCGTCGATGCGTTGTTGAGTATCAAGATGACCACGGCGATCACGGCCAGCACGCCGACAATGATCGGGATAATCCAGAAGGGAAATTTCTTAGGCGGCGGCGCAGGCGCCGGCACGGCGATGGTCGCCGTAGGGCCTTCGGTAACGCCCTCATCGGTATTGGCGACATCAACCATCCTCAAGCGGAACGTGTAGCTGCCGGCAGCCGCGGTGGGAGGCACCTTGATGTTGACCGTGAACTGCTCCGCCGCGCCGATGACAAAGGCGCGTTCATTCGCGCCTTCCACTTGCAACCAGGTGGCGTGTGCTTCACCCTTGGGGACCGTTTCCAGGATAGCCCGCCCCGTCATGGGGCGACCACTGGCATTGAACACCGTGTATGCGGCGCTCCCCTGGCGTTTGGCATTCAATTGAACGCTGTTTGATGCTACCGTAATCGTGAATTCGTTGGACACGGCTTTCTCCTTGTTTCTGGCAACCATGAGAGCGGCTTAAGGGCAACTTGATAACGGTCTGGAGTCTGGCGAAATTCACAAACGCCAGTGTCCAGCAACGGTTATTGTACACGAGGAAACAAGATGATTAAAGCAACAAGCCATTCTTCCGGCAATTCTTGGCATCTTGTCCCGTTTGCCCCACATGTCGCAAAAGGGGGGCAGGCGCGGAGAAAGGACCACCGACCTGGAGCAAAGGGAATCTATCGTCAACCCCAGGCCAGATTGATTCCAAATTGAGCATTACTGCCGGTCTTCCGGCGAAGTTTCACAAGCGCGTTCGCTTCTCAGGGAACGAGCGCGGCGTTGTAGATTTGTAGATTGCGGATATACCCTTTGAAAAGGGTGGCGTTCGAGTAATCCGTTACCATGACGTTGGCGTTATTGCCATGATCAATGGTAAAAGATACCGTGCAGCCCAGAACGCCGTTCAAATAGAGACGGGCCTCACCTTGATTGTAGATGACGCGGGCGCTGTACCACCGACCGGCCTGGTAAGTCACGGTACAGTCGGCGTAATTGCTATTGTTGTACTTCAAGCGAATGCCGCCATCGCTTTTCAATACGAAACCGATCCAGCGATAACCCCGACCCCCGATAAAAACGGGGCGATTAGCCAGTTCGTCTGCCTTGAATTCCACGGCAATGGTAAAGCGATTGAAGTTCATGCCGCTTATTTGGGGCGTCTGAATACGGCAGCCACTTGCATTGTTCAAGTCGTACTGACCATTGCAGTAGGCCGCTTCATCCACAAATGAAATGGCTTGAAGGTCCAGGTCGTCGTTGCGGCCGGTGACTTCGCGGCCGTTTCGCGCCAGTGGATAGAATGCCAGGAGCGACGGATCGATGGTTGGCGTAGGGGTGTGCGTTGGCTGCTTCGTGGGGGTTGGCGTGGGGGTGAAGACGGGTGTGTTCGTTGGTGTCGGCGTCATCGTGACGTCCGGCCCCGTGGAAAGATAGAGCGCCACCCGCGTCGCTTTTTCCACATCGGCTCCTGCCTCCGGTTCGGTGCGCGCCACCAGGCCCGCGGCCACATCGTCGCTGGCCTCGTCGCGCACGCGCCCTATTTGCAGCCCTTCCGCCACCAGCGTTCCTTCGGCATCTGTTTCCACCAGCCCGACCACGTTGGGCATGGTGGCGGTCTTGGGGCGCGTGATCAAAAAGACGATCAGGGCGATGACGGCCAGCACGCCGACGATGATGGGGATGATCCAGATCGGGAATTTGGCGCCCCCGGAGACCGGTTCAGGCACGACTACGGTTACAGTCGGCCCCTCTGATACACCCTCATCTGTATTGGTAACGTCTACCATCTTTAGGCGGAAATTGTAGCTGCCCGCGGTCACCGTGTCAGGCACGTTCACATGCACCGTGAACTGCTCGGCAGCGCCGATGGCAAAGGCCCGTTCGCTTTCTCCGGCCACTTTCAACCAGGCGGCGTGGGGCATTCCTCCAGGCATCGTCTCCAGAATGGCCCGCCCTGTAATCGGCCGCCCACTGGCGTTAAACGCGGTGTAGGTGGCGCTGCCCTCTCGTTTGGCGTTCAGTTGAACGCTGTTCGACAGTGCCGTAATTGTAAATTCGTTAGACATGTGTGCTACCTCCTCCCATCAAATCCACATGGGAATGTTCGAACCTCCACTTCCTGAAGAGTGGCTTTCCGCCAGCCGCTCTGAAAGCGCGTTGGCGCCCGCCGGCGTCGCATTTTCTTCCAACGCACCAATGAAGTGGAATATCCAACCAAAGGCGAAAAGATTCAGCGTGTGACCTGCTTCGTGTTTCTTGTGCCAGGTGCCGCCAGAGTCCTTATCCACAAAGGCGAAGTTGCCCATGTTGAAGGCCGTGTCAATAGGATTCAGGTTGCTGATCCAGCCGCCACGCATAAAGAACGTGCCTGTGTGCCAATCGGCCACGACGCCGAGAATGCGGAAGTAGTTGACGCCGGCCAGGCCAAGAATCAGGTAGCCTAGCACATTCAGCAGGAAGAATAAGGCCCCCAGCCCCGTCACCAGCCAGGACATGGGCATGAGCCAGTTTAGCCAGCCCGCCAGGGTCTGCATCACCACATTTTGCGATATGGGGGCAAAAACCATTATGAAATTGAGCAGGCCCAGGACAATGCCGGTGATCATTCCCGCTGTTTCACCCAGCAACAGCCCATAGACCGTCATGGCCAGCACGGCATTGGCGCCGGCGTTAACGCCCACCAACCAGCCGCGCATCACCTCCCCCAAACCGGTGAGCGCGGTAAAACGGGCGATGATGTAGAAGATGAGCACCACACCGGCAACGATACCCAGGCTGGCCCAACTGATACCCAAACCAAAATACAGGCCCACCATTCCTCCGGCGGCCAATAATCCACCCAAAGCTGCCCACCAACTTTTCATGATGCTTCTCCTTCAAACAAGGGTCAGCAGGAAGTGGTCATGATGCGGCGGTGCGCGCTGACCCGGTTATGGTGACGTCTCTGACCGCCGTCACTAGATTTTGCCAGCGTCAGGCATCGAAGCGTATCGCGCCGATAGGGGCGGTCCGCCCAATTGAATGAAATAGTCTGTGGGATACGCAGGCCAGCCAGTCGTCCGCGGTGCGTAGGCGGAGGTGATAGCTTACCTTTGCCTGAATGACAATCCGAAGTAGGTGCTGTAACCAACCACGGCCACGGCCTGCATGATCACGTAGGTTATGAATACCCAATGCCCTTTGTCAATGCTGGGGTCGCTGACCAGGGCCGCGAACAGCAGCCCGGACAGGGATGCCAGCGAAAAGGCAAAGACGATCCAACGAAAGTCCCAGAACCCGGCCTCAGGTAAGACGCGATTGTGCCAGGTGGAGTAATAGACCCAGAGAAAGTGACTGAGAATGATCAACCAGATGAGCCAGGAAAGGACGATGATGCCGGCATCTCCAATCTCCGCCTGAAACTTGCCCCAGTCAGACGCAGGCCCGGAACCACCCCACAACCCCTTGATGGTGTTGTACCCCAGGTCAATACACACCCCCAGGTAAAGGAACGTGAGGATAAAGCGCCCGGACCGGCTGCGAACAGGCGCCCATATAAACAGGGCCGTAAAGACCAGGATGAGCACCAGGTCAACGAACTGCGGCGTAGCCACGAAGCCATTGCCGCCTGTAAAAGCGACGCCATTACGAAAACCGACGGCGCTCACGTGGGCGTAAGGGGCCAGTTTGGGGAAACTGCCGGTCGCAAAAAGCGCCGCTACCGCGTGCGAGCCTTCATGGATCAAAGTTTGCCAGAAGTATAATGCCGGCAATCCCAAAGCGATCCACCCTAGCGTCCAGCCGCTGGGCATCCAGAAATGACCTAATCTTTGACCGTAGTTCACCAGTACCTCCTGTCCGTCCCAGACCATGAAACCGTTCAATCAGAACAAATGTTGATCCCGCCAGGTCCGGCCTTCTGCCCGCTTTCATTCAGCAAAGAGCAGTTTGTAAGTCACGTAGGCCGGCTTTTCCATCTCGATAATGCGTTCCAACAGCGAGCGGTACGGTTTGACGCTCGCCGGGGCCGTGATCTGTAAATGATAAGGCGCAACGCGCCCATCCTCCACCACGGTCTCATTAACGTCAAACCCCGTTACGCCTGTGGCTGTTTCCAGGAAACGCAGCAATCCCCGGCGCGTGCCCCGCCATTGCGACAGGTACGCCGCCGCGGCCACCAATTCGCGCAAGCGACCGGTTCCGGTTGAGAGCGCATCAATCGGAGACGATGGCGGCAGATCGCGCAGCAACGACGCCAGGTCTACCCAGGTGGCCAGGAACGGGACAAATGCGTCTGGTGTGCGCCGGGGATCAAACGCCATGTCCAGGCTTGCCAGCACCTCTTCTGCCGGCGCGTGCATCTGCTCCATCACGGCCAGCAGCGCCATCAACGGGTTTTCCGGCACAGCCGTACGCTGAAATATCTCAGGCAACAGTTGCAAAATCTCGTTTTGCTTCATGCTTCCGTTTCCCTATCCTGGTTGCGTCGCCGCCGCCGTCGTAGACGCCGTCGGCGACGCCTCGTCTTCACGCAAGACGGTCACTTGATGCCCGTCAGAAACAAAAAGCCAGGTGTCCGGCAGCGTGACCTTCTCGATGAACTCCTTCGTAGAGGAAGCCGTGTAGCTGACTCCGCTATCCGACGTGCGATGCACACCCTCAATGCCGCCGGCCATGACCAGGCTGTTGGTGACGTCGGGTGCAGCGGCAACGGCGTCCACCGGATGAAAGCGACCAGGGTCGCGCAAAGGCAGGCCACAGGTGACCAGGGGGGCCTGCCAGGCTGGCTTTTCCTGGCCCAGGTCCAGCTTCAACACGCCGGTGCGGTGACTGGCGGCAAAAACCACGTTGCGGTGGAAGGCTAACCCTTTGCAGCTGCCGCCCTGCCAGGCAAGGCCAAAACTTTGCCATCCTTCAGGGGGGTCTTGCAGGCCGCGCAATTCCCAGCGGTAGCAACCGGTGCCGTTGCTGCCCTCCAGCGCATTCGTGCCGGCCCAAAGGTAGGCGCGCACACCTTCGTCCTGGATTTCCAGGACGCGGGTGTCTTCGGTTGCCGGCATATTCATTCCCTTTTTGCGGAAACTGCCGGGCAGCCCCCCATTAACAGAAAGGAAAATCCCATCCTGGCTTTCCGCGGCCACGGCGACCGTAACCACTCCACGTACATCGGTATGCGTGGCAACCGCGTAAAAGCCGCGCTCCTGCGGTAACTGCGGATCGACCAGGACTTGAATCGGCGCGGTTCCTGGTTCTACCGCAATCTCATACAGACCTCTACTGGTCGCCAAAAACAGCACCGGCACTTCATCCCGCATAATCCAGTCCAACCCATTAACCGTGAACGCCAGCGGGAAGGAAGCCCGCCACGTTTCGCCGCAGTCGGTGGAAACATGCACTTGCGAACCCACCATGTCCATTCGCTGTGAGATGACGGCTATCAGGCCCGCCCGTCCCTTGTGCGCCCGCACCGCCGTTACCGGACCGTCGAAGCGGCCAATCACTTCCCACCCCTCGCCGTCGTTGAGTGAACGGAAGAGAGTGGTATCGCTGCCGGCATACCAGGTGCGCGGCTGAAAATAATCCACGCCCAATCCCTTTACCCGTGCCTCCGGCACTTCGGCCACCAGCAAGCGCACCCGATCCACCCAGCGCACGCCCCGCTCCGCCAGGGCGATATCGTAGACGTGAGACGCGCGCAGCGCCTGCCCAAAAGGCCAGCCGGTCGAGTTAAAGGGGGTCGTTACCGGGGTAATTGTCTGGTTTAGGCGCTGCACAATGCGTTGCTGCACCGCCTCCAGGTCTTCCTCCGGCTGCACGACGACGGTCGCGTTCACCTGCACCTTTTTATAGCGGGTCCAACTGACGACGCAGGTTGTGCCCAACGGGCGGCGTTCGTCCAGCACTTTTTCGATTTGTTCCCGCGCCGCCTCCGTTTCCCGCGCCTGCAACATATCCAACGTCACCCGTTCAAGCTCTTCTTCCGGAATAGCGGGGACCAGCAGCACTTCGACGTGTCCCGGAGGGGCGTGCCGCCACAAGGCCGCCCGCGTGAATGCCCTGGCGCGCTCCACGGCGCGGCCACTGTGGTTACGGGCGATTAATTCAAAATCCTTCGCCGTCACCGCCCGTTGGAGCGAGTGGAGTTCTTGCGGGCCGCGCAAGAGCGCGTTTTCCAGCGTTTCGCCCGGCTTGCCGCCGGTGGCTCGCTCCCGGTTGGTGACGCTGACGCCGGGGATGGGGTCTTTAAGCACGGTGAGCCGGTCGGCGGCGACGTTGCCGGCATTTCCCCCGCCACGCCGATACCAGACCCGAATCTCCCGCCCAACTGCCGGCACAGCGGCCAACATTTCCGCCGTCTCCGCCAGCTTGTCATCCGCCTGGCGCATACGAACCGCCGGCGCGAAGGTAATCAGACCACTGTTGCGGTCTACAACATAGATGTGGTCATCCTCACCCGGATTCGTAAAATGGGATTCCTTTCGCCACTGCCATATGCGGTATGTTTTGCCGGCATATTCTCGCGCCGGAATACGTTCATCCAACTCCTCCGGTCGCAGTTCCACCGCCACAATCAGGTCCGCCGGATCCCCGGTGGAAGCAATGAGCGGCGGGCGACGCAATTGCACATACTGCCCCCCCAGACCATTACCGCGCCCGGCCAGCTCCGCCTCCACTTCATCACAATGGTAAGCGCCGACGGTCACTTCCGTCGCCCCGGCGGGGATTTCCGCGGCCTTTGCCGTCACAAAAACAGGCGGCTCCGCGCCGCCGCCGACGCGCCCCACGGTCACCCGCGTGCCACGAGGAATGGGTAGCGGCTGCGCGGTCGCCCGTGCGCGGGAAAAGGTCAGTTCCACATACGCCGCCGCCGGGGGTTGCAAAGTCACCCCCAGTAGACGCAGAAACTCCACGTACGCCTTTTCCGGCAGACGGTTGAGGCGATACAGCATCACCTCGGTCAGGTGGGCGAAAAGCTCCAGCAGCACAATGCCCGGATCGCTGGGCGACAGGTCTGTCCAACCAATATCCTTCTGCCGCACCAGCCGCAGCGCATCCGCCTTGAGTTGATCAAAGGTACGGTCATCTAAATTAGGTGATTTCAGCGACATGATTTATTCCAATCCTGTAACCATTCCAGTTAACGCACCCCGTCACCCTTTCATACTTCCCCGGTGAGGCGCAGCGAGAATTGCAGCGTGTCGATTCGCCGCGTAACGCGCACGCGGTAGGTGAGGATCACGTCCAGCAGTTCTGCGTACGCGGGGTTGCGGTTGGCATCCAGGCGCAAAATGTCGATGCGTGGCTCCCAACGTTCCAGCGCGCGGCGAACGTAATGGATGGCCAGGCCGGCGGTGGTGTCGTCGTTGGGCGAGAAAACGAGACGATAAAGGTCGCAGCCGTAGGTGGGGCGCATAATGCGCTCACCAGGACGAGTTGAAAGGAGCAGCAGGATCGCCTGGCGCACCGAGGCTTCTTCGGCGACCATTTCGATGCCCCCGGTGGGAGAGAGTTGAATGCCGGCATAAGCCTCCGGCACGTCCAAATCAGGATGTAAGAATCGCCAGGCGCGATAACGTTGGTTCATTGTTGTTCCACCCAGTCCTGTCCCGGTTCCCGCACAAAATAGTAAACCGTCCCCGGCGGCGTGCCATTCGTCTTGCCCTTCACCGTATCCAGGCACACCCGCCGCCCTTCAATCGTGATAAAGGGCGAATACCCTTCCTCCACCCGCCGCGTCTTCGTACACGGCTTGATCGTCGGCCCCACGTTGGGGCAGCCATCGATCCCCCGTTCCTCCGGGTCCGTCTCCACCAGCACCAGCCGCCCCTCAATCGTCACAAACGACTGCGTCGGCTTGATGTCCACATTGCCCAAAACGTGCGCACAAATCAGTTTCGCGTCTTCCGTTAACCAGTTCATGACAAATGGATGCGCCTTCAGCGCTGGCGGAAATCAATCGCTTTGCTCTCAATCACAATCGACTTACCGGGTGCGCTGATCTCCAGGTCCGCCGTCGCATATAACTTCACTTTGCCCGGCGCCATCTCCACGAAGCTGCCGCTGCTGTCTTCCACGCGCAGCGTCTTCGCCTGGTCGTCTAGCCGAATGATGTGCCCGCCCACCGTGCGCAGGCTGTACCGCTTCACGTCGTCCCCTTCCACACCGCTGTCGTAGGGGGCAAAGGGGCCATAAATCCCGCCCACGACGACGCCCTGGGCCGGGTCCTGATGCGTAAACAGCACCAGCACGTTGTCGTCCACGTCCGGCAGGGCGACCAGCCCTTTATGCACGCCCGCCGCCGGGCTGACCACTTGCAGCCATTCGCTTTCCACGTTGTTGTACGTGGGAAAAGCCACGCGCACGCGGCCAAATCCGTCCGGGTCGGCCACGGATGTGACCACGCCCAGGGCGGCGATGGCGCTGTGCGGGCGCGGCGGCGGCGGCGGCGGCGCGGTGGCGATTTCGGAGACGAAGCCCAGGCGGGCGTCCACGACGTGGTCCACGCGGGTGAGGACATAATGACCGGTGAGGGCCTCATCCACGCCACTGACTGCTATGGGCGTCCCCGGTTGCAGCGCCGGATTGCCCCGCGCCACGCCCCATAACGTGACTTCGGCGGCGGTGCGGCGGTCCAGTTCCGCCTGCGCCAGGGCGTCTGCGTGTTCTGAATCAACGGTGTTTTCGTCCACTAACTGGGGCGCGCCATCTCCGTTGACGGCGGCGGGGGCGACCTGTGAGGCCACGTCTCGCCCGGAGCGGGCCGCCGTTGCCTGCCCGGAGAATGTCTCCATCGGTAGGGGACTCCAGCCCATGGTGGATACGGAGCGGGCGGCCTGGTCGCCATTCAGGGAGATTTGCGCTTCCAGCAGTGACGCGCCCAGGGTCAGCGATTGGGCCGCGCCCAGGCCATCCAGCGTCAGCAGGTGCAGCACCTCGTCGCGGACGACAAAATAGAAACCGCAGCGGGCCATCACCTGCGCCAGCAGGTCAAAATTGGATTGCCGGTGCTGCACAATGCGCGGGAACATGGGGCCAGCCGCCTCCGCTTCGACGCGCAGCCCGGCGGGGGCCGCCAGTTCCGCCGCCAGTTCGCGCGCGTTCACCTGTACATGGGCGCGCACGGCGTGCTGTTTGCGCAGGATGTGCAGCGCGTCGTAGCCGCGCACGCGCATCTCGCGCCCGCCGCTGGGGAGGTAGACGTATTCAATGGCCGTGATCTGGCCGACGAAGAGGGGTGTCGCTTCTGTTTCTACCAGCAGCCGTAGACGCGCGCCGGGAGATAGCTGCTCGCCGATGGTGAGGGGGCCGGGGGGATCGCTGAAGGTGAGTTCGCAGAGGGTGGGCAGCGACAGGCGCTGCTGCACGCGCACGGCCGTGAGCGCCGTCAGGGGACTGCCGCGCTCTCCGCTGAGGGGGCGGTCGTTGACGAGGAGGGTGAGGCGGGGAAGGGAGATGGCGCTCATGGTTTGGGGGACCGTTGCCGGAGGATGGCGGTGGGGACGTTGATGAGCGTGCCCGCGGCGAGGCGTAGGGGGTCAATGATGCCGTTGAACCAGGCGAGCCAGCGCCATTGGGCGGGGTCGTCCAGATAGACGTAGGCGAGGTAGGGCAGGTTTTCGCCGGTGGTTCCTTCTCCGGTCAATTCGTGGACGGCGGCGATGTCGTTGATGCCGGCAATTTCCCCAGGAACCGCGTCCGCCAGATCGCCGAGCAGCGCCGTGGCGGCGGCGGCGTCCGCGGCATCCGGCGCGTTGATGAGGTCGGTCGTGGTGAGGTCTACGGCGGCGGCTTCCGGTTCCGTGACGCGGATGAAGCGCATGCGCAGCCAGGAGCGTTGTGGCTCACCGGCGGCGGTGAAATTCTCGAAGCGTTCGGCGACGCTGGCGACGACGCCAAGGATGTTCCATGATTTGCCCCAGACGAAGCGGGCCAGGGGGGGGCGGTTGGTTCCGGGGGCGTCCGGGGTGTTTTCCGCCAGCCGCCAGAGGGGGGCGGTGAGGTCGCGCACGTCGCTGGTTTGCAGGGTGGTGCCGGCAATATGCACGTCAAAGAGCAAGTCGAGTTGTAGTTCGGTGCGCCCGCCGCCGGTGAAGAGCAGGGGGTCGTCGCTGAGGCTGGACCCGGTGAGGCTGCCATTGACGGATTGCTGGGGGCGAATGCCGGCATTTCGCCGCACCACCAGGCTCTCCGGATTTAGCATACAGCTCAACCGTTCGCCCGATTCCTCGATTAAAAACGCTACTCGTTCCATACGCTACCAACCTTGTTAGCCATTCATCCATTCATGATTCCCAACTGTTCCTCATCCAACCGACGCCGTTGCTTTCGCGCTCGCTCCGCCGGCGCAGACGTGGGCACATGGTCCAATTGCTCCAGGGGCAGCAGCGACGGCCACCGCTCTGCTTCGGTTGTGGCAAATGCCGGCACGGACGACGGTTCCTCTTCCGATAATTTCGCATAGTCAGGAGAGACGACCGTAGGGACGACAGAAGGGGCGGCAGAAGCAGATAACTTCGCGTAGTCAGCAAAAGAAGACGAGGAAGACAAAGGAGGATAAATTCCCGGAACAGTCTCCGCCACGGTGGGGGGCGTGGGCGTGGAGCGGGACGGGTAGGCGGGACGCGCGGTGGGCGCGGTGGCCGTTCGTGGCGCGGGCGGAGGTGGCGGCGCAAGATGCTCCGGTTGTGGAGGCGCGGGAGAGGGGTAGGTCGCGGGTGGGGGCGGGGGTGATGCCGGCATGGCCGTCGGCGCAAAATTCGGCCTGGGCGCGGGCGGCAACGGCGAGGCGGCGTAAACAGCCCCAGGCACGGGACGTAAGGCGGGCAGTGGGGCGAAGCGCGGTGCGGGCGCGGGTTGTGGCGACGCAGGGGGGGCAATGGTGAGCGCGGGCGTGCCAGATGGCGGCGCGGGGCGCGTCGTCTGGAGCGAGGTTTCTCCCCTGGTCGCGGCGGGCGCGGCGTAGACCGGTTCCGGCGGTGCGTCGGGCGGGGGCGGCGGGTCGTGGGGGGCGGGCGGCGGCGAGACGAGTTGATGCGGCGCGCGCGTGGGGCGGAGGCGCATGGGCGCGCGGGCGGGCGGACCGTAAACGAGCGCGTCGGGTGTTGGCGGAGAAGTCGCCGGGGCAAACGGCGCGGGGGGCGTTGGGGGGGTGGATGCCGTGGGGACGTAGGCCGGGGGACCGGGCGGCGGCGCGGGCGGGCGCGTGGGGGTGGTGTCTGGCGCGGCCACGGCGGTCACGGCGGCGTCGGCTGGGGGGGCATCCGCATCCGTCCCCACCCATTGCAGGGGAATCTGGCTCTGCTGCAGCAGGGCCAGCCAGTGCGCGGGCGGGCGCGGCTGCCGCCAGAAGTCGGGTGACAGTTGTGGCGGCGCGTCTGTTGCCCGTGGGGCCTTGTCGTCGGGGATCAGCCGCCGACCCAGACGTACCAGTCCTCTGCCCACTGCCTCGGTCAGGCGGCGGTACCAGTTTGGTTCATTCATCGTTTCTATTTACGACCATCTTCCCGGAAGTGGTTCCGCGGCTAAGGGCTGGTGCTGAAATAAGACTCGAATTGCAGCATCAGTTTGAAGGAGCGGGACGGAAACGTAACGGCCAGGCCAGATTGGACCAATTTTCTCTGGTGAAATTGGTCCAATCTCCGGTTGGGCCTGAGATCGCGCTTCTGGGAAAGTTCGCGGATCAGCCGCGCTCCAGGCGGTTGAAGGCCAGGTGAACGGATTCGATGGCCACGGTACGGGCGAGGGCGTCCAGGGGCGCGCCGCGCCACTCGTACGGCCAGGCGTCCAGCAGGTTCCAGCGCATGACTTCTTGCACACCGGCGCTGTCTAGCATGATGATGGAGACGTTTTTGCGTTCGGCCTGCCCTTCGACGGAGCGGAGGAACCAGTCCCACAGTTCGCGGGAGACGGTGACGCCGTAGCGCAGGGTGACGAAGGCGTAGTCTACGGGACCGGGGAGGGTGTGGACGATCTGGCTTTGCCCGGCTTCGCGGTATTTGATGACTTCTACTTTGGCGCCGAGGCCGCTGCATTCGGTGAAGTGCCCGGCGGTGATGCCGTCAATTTCCAGTTTGAAGTTATAGGAGCGGTAGGGTTCGACAAAGGTTCCTGGTTGAGCGCCTGTTTCCTCGGGCATTAGCGGCCTCCTTCAGTTTCGGTTTCCGTACCGCCTTCGTATTGGCTGATACGGAAGACGATAAATTCCGCGGGTTTGACGGGGGCGATGCCGATGAGGGTGGTGACAATGCCGGCATCGATATTCTCGCGTGGGTTGGTTTCCTCATCACACTTGACAAAAAATGCTTCGTCGGGCGTGCGTCCCATTAACGCTCCATCGCGCCAGACGCGGGTGAGGAAGGCGTTGATGTCGCGCCGGATAGATTTCCACAGCGTCTGGTCGTTTGGCTCGAAGACGATCCAGCGGGTGCTGGTGGCGATGGACTCTTCGATCATGTTGAACAGGCGGCGCACGTTCAGGTAGCGCCATTCGCTGCTGCCGTCGTCCACGGTGCGCGCGCCCCAGACGGTGACGCCTTGTTGCGGGAGGAAGTGGATGACGTTGATGCCGGCAGGATTGAGGACTGCCCGCTCATCTCGTGTGAGAATGTGGGTGACATTGAGCGCGCCGCGTACGATTTCGTTGGCGGGCGCTTTATGGACTCCTCGGGTGGCGTCGCTGCGTGCCCAAATGCCGGCAACGTACCCCGAAGGGGGTGTGCTGATCTGGCGCGATGGCGCGAACGCATCCCGCACCACCAGCCAGGGATAGTAGGCCGCGCCGTATCCCCCTTTCGACTGGCGCGGGCGGCGACCTTTTCCTGCCGCGGCTCCCTCCGCCGTCGGCGCAGCCACCTGCGTCAGGTCGGCCACGTCTTCCACCATTGCCGGACTATCCAGCACCGCCACCCGATCCTTCATCTCTTCGCAATGCGAGAGCAGCGCGTCATAGGAATCGGCATCCGTATAGCCAGGGGCGGCCACAATGGCCACCTCATCGACCTGCGCCAACAAATCGAGTCCCGCCCGTTTTTTGGCCGCGCCCACAATCGGCTTGTCCTTCTCCACGGCGACGACATAGCAGCGCGACCCCCCGTTCAGGAAAAAGCCATACACCGCTTGCGATAAATGTGTGCTGTCCGGGTTGTCGTTGCCGGCAAATGTACGCACAAACTCCGTCCAGTTGTTGATGGGAATGGCTCTATCTCGCGGCGCTTTCGGGTCGGGGGCCACGCCCACAAAAGCTGCCGTGCTGGTCCCCACCGCCTGGATTGGGCGTGCCCCGCTGGGAACCTCCTTAACGTAAATGCCTGGCGCGTTATAGATCATGATTATTCTCCTTACGAAAACACCCTTGTAGGACGAGTCTCGAACTCGTCCATGCCTTCAAAAAAGGGACGTGGAAAAACGCGAATAAAACAGGGATTAGCGCGTTGTACGTTTGTCGTTGACTGTTTCCCGTTTTCACGGGAGTTCCATGCGAATGATACAGGGCTGCCCGTCCGCGGCCGGGCCGGTGATGATTTGGGTCTGGCGTCTTTTGGCTTTGACGAGGAGGCGGAGGGGGAGATTTGCCGGCACTGCCGCGAACCGAAACCGCCCCTGACCATCCGTAATCGCCGTCAAATTCAACGCCGCGCACTCCACACGCGCTCCCACGATAGGCACATCTTCCGGCCCCAACACCTGCCCCACAAACGCCACGCTCGGCCCCGCCCGCAACACCAGCGGCTGTGTCACATAGCGCACATCCGGGTCGGGGCGCGGCTTCCGTACCAACACGCGCAGCACAAACGCCGGACGCGGCAACATCCGCAGCGCCAGCCACATCTCCGGCACCGGCGGCGTCAAGTCCACCTCCATCTCCGCGTTATCCAGCGCCGCCAGCGTTAAATCGCCCAGCAGTTGATGCGCCGTTTCCGGCTCATCGCTCCAGGTTGTCACCAGATAGTGCAGCGTGAATTGCAGCGGGGTCACGTGTGAAGTGCTGGCCGGCGGCGTGCTGGACAATTGCAGCAAGTAAAGCGAGACGCCGCTTCCCTCTTCCTGATCCCGTGGCGCGGCCAGGGATATGGTCACGTCACCGACGACGTTTCCAATCCATTCTATTAGCCGTCTGTCAATCTCGGGGATCATAGGTTCCGCTTTTGGGGCTAAAATGAAAAGGGAAATGTGAGGTGTATGATCCGTTGCTGGCTGCCGATGGAACTGGCTATTGGATACACCAGAACACGGCGGAGAAAACGCATCACACCTGGAACCTCTTGTAGCAGGGGCAGAAGGTATGAATATAGTTTACTCGATCCCGTCAAATCTCGTCAATACAGCAGTTTACAGCGGGTGCGTGGAACTTTTGTTGATAACCCATAAGCCCATTGCCTCTCACAGAAATTCGGGGAACACAAGTTGTTTCCGCCCGAGTCGAGGGCGTCGCCTCGGCGCTGCGCGCCTGGCGACGCCAGAAAAACCCCGTAAATTTCCCCGCGCGGGGCGCAAAGCGCCCTGGCGCGGAACAGTATTCGCCCCACAAAAATGACGGTGTCAACAAAAACCCCGCGCACCCGTTTACAGCGGGTGCGTGGCGTGCTTATTGACGGCGCGCCATCCGGTTATTCCCAAGATTGGTTCATTCTCCAAGAATGAACCAATCTGAAAAGCGCGGGGCAGACGCGCGGCGCCGGTAGCCGAATGGGAGAGAGAGAGAGTAAAATAGGCTGGTGCGACTCGTCATGAGTCGCACCGGATTCCGCGCGTTTCCCGCAAAAAAGACAGCTCATCAGCGTAGCCGCGCGTCGCCAGCAGGTGCGCCGTTTTCATACCATGCGCAAGAAATTTAGGACATTCTCTCTCCGGTTCGCCACCGTTATGGCCATTGCTGGCAGCACATTATGGTACGTCGTGGCCCTCATCCAGGATCGACCATCCTGGCTGCGCGGCGTATCCTGGCAGTGGGGGCGCTTTACCCCCACCCTCACGGGAACGCGGCTGGCGCTGCTGCTGGGCCTGGCCGTCATCTGGCTGTTGGCGCTGGCCTGGGTCACGCGCCGACGCGCCACCTGGAGCCGCCGCCAGATCGGGCTTCTGCTCCTCTGGTCCATCCTCTTTACGCCCACCGCGCAGCTTGTGATCGCCGCGCAGCACCGCGTACAGCCCCTCTCCGTGGCCTTCCTCACCACCACGTTGCCCAAGCTGGGCTTTTTCTACGATGGCGTGCGCATAAGCGACCCCAATACCTACATCCGCGAGCATGTGGAGAACATGCCCACTTACCTGGGCGTGCATCAACGCACGCAGCCATTCGGCTGGTCGCTGGCGTTTTGGGCGGCCTGGCGCGTTTGGGAGCGGTTCCCCACAGTGGCGGATCGCGTGGGGCAGTGGCTGCTGCGCTACGACTGCACGGCGTACAATTTTCACGACATGTCGCGGGCGCAAATTGCCAGCGCCACCTTGCAAATGAGCCTGGTCTTTCTCAGCGGCCTGGGGGCGATCCCGCTCTTTGGGTTGGCGCGCCGCTTTTTTTCGCCCGCCGTGGCGCGGTTGGCACTGGTGGCCTATCCCCTCATCCCTGGCTTTCTCGTTTTTCAGGCTTACATTGACGTGCTCTATGCGCTGGTGACGCTGGTGGTGTTGTGGCTGGCGGTGGAAGCGTTGATGCGGCCGGGACGGCGGGCGTGGTGGCCCGCGGTAGGGTTGGGGGGCGTCATGGCGTTCATCTCCCTTTTCAGCATCGGCGTCCTCATCAACATCGTTTTCATCAATTTCTTCCTCATCCTCTACATTGCCTTGCGCCAGCCTACGTGGCCCGGCGTCCGCCGCTGGGTGGGCATCAACGCCGCCATGGGCGCGGCTCTCCTTGCGCTCTGGCTGGCGGTCTGGTTCATTTGGGGCGTTTCCGGTTTGGACATCCTGGCCGTCGGGCAGGGCATCCATGCGGACATTCGCATTACTTATCCCGTCTGGCTGCTCTTCAACCTGTACGATGCCGGCATTTTCATGGGACTGCCCTGGTTGCTGCTGGCACTCGGCGGCGGCGGCTGGTCCTTGTGGCGCGTTTTGCGGCGGCGGCATCAGGCGGGCGATGTGTGGCTCTTGGGATGGTCCCTGTTCCTGCTTCTGCTGAACGCTTCCGGGCAGGTGCGCGCGGAAACGGGTCGCCTGTGGCTGTTCCTGGCCGTGCCGGGGATGCTGGCGGGCGTGGCGACACTGGCGCGGATTGGCGGATGGCCGCCCATCTGTGAACCGGGGACGGGCTATCAGGCCCCTGACGCGGATATGCCGGCCGCGCCACGCCGCTGGGTGCTTTATCTGGTATTTGTGGTTTTTGGATTGCAGGCGGTCGTCACCGGCTGTTTTCTGTCTGGACCGCCTCGCGGCGCGGCTGCGCCCGAACGGCAGACACGCCTGCCCATGTCCAGTCTGCCGCTTGACTATCGCCTGGGAGATGGTATTGCGTTGCAGGGCTACAATGTGACGCGACAGGCGGACGCGGTGGACTTGACTCTTTACTGGCGTTCGTTGGGTTGGGTGTATGCGGATGAACTGGTGTTTGTGCATCTGCTGGACGGACGGAACCAGACGGTAAGCCAGCAAGATCGCCCGCCACAACTTCCTACCTGGTGCTGGACGCCGGGTGAAGTGGTGACGGACCATTATGTGTTGGGGGTGAATGCCGGCATTCAACACCCCCTACACCTGGAAATTGGCATGTACAGTTGGCCTGCCGGCACGCGCCTGCCGGTCACGCCCGCCGTATCCAATGACGCTATTGTGATTCCTTTGCCAGATACCACACCGTGATTTATGCCGGCAATCCATTTGTGGCTGTCCGCAATTAAGTTAGGGGAAATGTGCGGACAGCTTGTCAGTAACCATCCGTAAAAAGTGTGAAGTTATTTTCGAACGGTTACTTTGCACCGCTTCCCTCGGCATTAGGGCACAAAAAAAGGGACTGGCTCGCCAAAAGCCAGTCCCTTTTGTCATTCATGGGCTGCGCCCGGCTACCGGTCAGAGCAGCCGTGACGCGCAAGGGGCATTAGCGGACGATTTCCACCGCGTCCATGACTTCGCCGGCAAAGCCGTAGACCGAGCCGTCCCAATAGAGGCCAGGTCCGAAGTTGCAGGAAGTGGTGCTGCCCAACGTGATCGGATGGCAGACAAAGAGGTCCGCGCCATCGCCACTGACGCCGGTGACGGAGAAGACCCCAACGGTCGTCAGGTAGAGGTCGCCGTTGGTGCTGTCAATCCACAGGCCATTGGTATCTTCGCTGGAAGCGGTGTTGAGACCCACGTCGGAACCGTCGAAGTAGATGCTCCAGGTTCCTGCCGTATTGTCTCCCAGGCTGGTGGGCACAAAGCGCGCCAGGTCTTCATCCACGCCAGACGCGCCGGTGACGCTGTAGCTGCCGGTAAAGCTGACGATGAGACTGCCGTCAGATAGGACCTGCAGGGCGTCAATGTCCTCACTGCTGGTGGACAACCCGACGTCGGAGCCATCGAAGTACATGGAGAAGGTGCCGGCCGTGTTTGTCCCCAGCGATGTGGGAACGAACCGCACGATGTCGGAGTCATCCACGGCGACGCCGCTGAGGGTGGCCGTGCCATCAATGCTCAGGAGCAAGGAGCCATCGGACAGGAAAGCGAACGCATTGACATCGCCCGTGAGGCCGACATCAGAGCCATCAAAGACCATGGCCCAGGTGCCGCTGTTGGTGTCATAGCTGATGATGTCCTCGTCGTTGAAAGCAACGCCGCCAGCGTTTCCGTTCGTAGTGGAACTGACGTAGATCGTTTCACCGCCGCCAGGATTGGGTGTGGGGGTGGGAGGAATCGGGGTGGGTGTGGGGGGGACGGGGGTGTTGGTGGGTGTGGGCGGGACGCTGGTGGGGGTGGGGGTGGGACCGCCCGCGCCTTCGACGCAGACTTCCAGGCTCCAGCCGTTGAGGCTGCCGCCGTCGAGGTTGGCGTTGTCGTGGATGATCAGGGTCCAGGTGCCGCTGCTGTTTTGGCCGTCGAAGGCGGAGAGGGGGTTGCTGGGCTGGTAGGTTCCGCCATCGGTGGGGGGGCAGGGCCAGGAGCCGGGGGCGGCTTCGTCGTCGAGGCTGAGGTTGAAGTTGTCTTCGCTGCTGCAGGAGCGGGCCATGATTTGCACGGTTGTGCCGGCAGGACTCTGCAGATTGAAGTCCAGGTCATTGATCCAGGTATGGGTTCCGTTGAGGCCCAACACATTCACGTCGGCAATCGTGCCGCTGGCGGCCACGTTGACGATGGAGGTGACGGTGGGCGTGCCGGAGGAGGAAATTACCTTGGGTACGTCGGTGCTGGGGTAGGTGGTGCAGGAAATGGGGCCAGGGGTGGGCGTGGGTGGAATCGGCGTGGGGGAGGGGCCGGCGGTGGGGGTGGGCGTGGGGCCGACGCTGCAGGCGGACCAGGTGAAGGAGCCGACCCAGGTGGACCAGCGGGCGGTGGCCTGGTTGCGGGAGTATTCGCCCAGATACCAGAAGGTGATGCCGTCTGGGTCGAGGGCCAGGCCGGTGTAGTCGCCCCAGCGACGGGGGCTGGAGTCGTAGGCGGTGTAGTAGTCTTCGCCCGATTTCATGAGCGTTTCGCTCTTCAACTGGCCGAGGGGGTCGCCCGCCTCGCGTCCGGCGACGTAGATGCTGGGGTACATGGAGCTGCTCATCATGCTGTAGCCGACGAGCATGTCGCCGCAGGCGTTGACGCCGAGGTCGGGGAAGCTGCGATAAATGCCGGCACTGGAGAAGGTGCCCTGTTGCACCAGGCTGGGCGTGCCGCCGGCGATGTTGATTTCATACCAGCGCACGCAGTTGACCGTGCCGCCACCGGGGTTGCAGCCGATGGCGTGCGTGGCCCACAGTTTGCCGCCCCAGTATTCCACGTCCAGCAAGCGGTCGTCGTTGCCCTGCATCTGTCCCGAGGAGCCGAGTTGCGGCTGGCTGACGGGGAGGCTGTAGCTGTTGACGGTGACGGTTCCCGCCTGGGTGAAGGAGGGGGAGCCAAAGGGGTCGGTGAACTGCCAGACGGTGAGGGTGTTCTGGTTGTTGCCGTATTGGGCGTCGATGAAGTAGTGCGGTTCGTTGGGGTTGGTGGGCCAGCCGCCGGTGGCGTACCCTTTTATCTTGGCGGGCTGGATGGTGAAGTTGGCGGAACCGACGTTGATCTTCACGGAGTTGGCCGATTGGCCGTTGTACATGGCGTTCTTGTCGAAGGCGAAGATATGATTGCGGACGAAGGAAGCGCCGAACATGTTGGCGCCCAGGTAGAGGGCGTTTTGGCCGATGCCCAGGTGTGGGTAGTCGAAGAAGTAATCCGTGCCGCCGCCGGGGTTGCCATCGAAGGAGTAGAGCCACCAGTTGCCGGTGGCGCTGTCGGTCTGGGAGACGGCGATACAGGCGTAGCCGTTGTCGCCACCGTTGACGCCGGGGTCGTAGGCGGTGATGCCCATGACGTAGCGTCCGGCGGCTTCGTCGTAGCCGGACCAGGGGTCGAACATGACGACGCCGCTGCCGGTGCCGCAGTTGGACCCCCAGAAGCTGGCGTAGAGGGTGGGACCGACGAGGCTGACGCCGCTTTTGTTGAAGATTTGGAAGCTGGTGTTGACGCCGACGACGATGTGGTCACGCCCCACCATGATGTCTGGGTCGGGGGGGACGCCTTGTTGGGATTGGGTGTAGTCGATGGCTTTGAAGCCAACGCCGGGGTTGAGGGTTCCCTGAGGGGTGTTGATGTCGTAGTTCTGGACGGTTTTGTCCACGCCCTGACGCCGCGATTCTTCCACGAGGGCTTCGTAGACGGCTTCGCTGACGGGGCCTTCGTTCATTTCCAGGTCGGCTTCCCCTTGCAGATAAGCGTCGTAGAGGCGGTCCACTGTGGCGGGACCGCTGGGGACGTCCATCATGTTCACGACGGCCGCCGGGGCGACGGGGGCGCCTTTGATGATGGTGATGTCCTGGCTGGTATCGGTGGCGGCGACGGCGCCGCTGCCTTGCCGCCCTGGCGCGAGCGCCTGGATGGCATCCTGTCGGGTGACAGTTTCACGGGTTAGGGTGCTTGCGCGTAGGACCAGCCAAATGCCGGCACCTATGAACAAGAACAGTAACGCAAAACGCGATATCTTTCGAAGCATTGTCTCACCTGTTAGGTTGAAAAAGGATTTAGGTTGCGATGTGATCAAACAAGAAAAAGATTGATTGACCGCAAAAAGACGGCTGCGAATTACGTTGAAGGTGCCGGCATCTTTATATGGTACTTATAGGCGCTCCTATCAATTGTTTGGGGTCAATGACTATTCGGCTTCAGAGGTGTGTGTCCCAAGACATCTTCCCGGAAGCCCGATTTCAAGCCCAATGCGTCTCGTCATTCGAGTCATTGCCCATCAAAATAGCTTCCGGGAAAGTAACTATTCACGTCTCCGAGAGATTGGACCAATTTTGTAGACATCAATAAGATTCAACCAGAGCAAATTGGTCCAATCTGGGCAGATGACCTGTATAGTCACCCGGGAAAGTGGTCGTGAATAGTTACTTGGGTCGAATGTTTTACGGAGAGAGAAGAGGGCTGGCCTGGATAAGACCAGCCCCCTTTTTTCCATGCCCTCAAGCATATCGAACAATACCTGGGACAACAACTAGCTGCGCTTTTGGCGACACGATTTGATGGTCGTCATTAGTCTGATGACGGTCATCTGATGGTCATGGCATCTATGATCTCACCGCTGTAGCCGTTGGCCGAACCGTCCCAGTAGAGACCGGGGCCAAAGACGCAAGAAGTATTGCTGCCCAGCGAACCGGGCGCGCAGACGAAGATGTCCGCGCCATCACCGCTGACGCCCGTCACCGCAAACGCACCGGCGGTTGTCAAGTAGATGTCGCCATTGGCGTCAACCCAGACGCCATACACATCTTCACTGCTGTCAGTGAGACCAACATCGGAGCCGTCGAAGTAAAGGCTCCACGTACCGGACGTGTTCGCGCCCAGACCGGTGGGTGTGAACAACAACAAATCTTCATCCCGACCCGAGGCGCCGCTGACGCTAAAGCTGCCAGACGTGCTGACGATCAGGCTGCCATTGGCCTGCACGTATACGGCATCGACATCCTCGCCGCTGGTCGTCAGATCGACGTCGGACCCGTCGAAGTACATGGAGAAGGAGCCGGCGGTATTCGAGCCGAGCGAGGTGGGGGTGAACAGCAGGATGTCGGAATCGTCGGTGGAGATGCCGGCAATCGTCGCGGCCACATTGGGGCTGATGAGTAGAGAGCCGTCCGGCAGGAAGGCAAACGCATCTGCGTCCACGGTCATGCCAACGTCAGAGCCGTCAAAAACCATGGCCCACGTACCACTACCCGTATCGTAGCTAAGTATGTCTTCGTCAGCAAAGGAAACGCCGCCCGCGCTGCCATTGGTTGTGGAACTGACATAAATAATGTCGTTCCCGCCAGGATTGGGTGTGGGGGTGGGAGGAATCGGGGTGGGGGTGGGGGGGATGGGGGTGTTGGTGGCGGTAGGCGGCACGCCGGTGGCCGTAGGTGTGGGCGGGACGCTGGTGGGGGTGGGGGTGGGACCGCCCGCGCCTTCGACGCAGACTTCCAGGCTCCAGCCGTTGAGGCTGCCGCCGTCGAGGTTGGCGTTGTCGTGGATGATCAGGGTCCAGGTGCCGCTGCTGTTTTGGCCGTCGAAGGCGGAGAGGGGGTTGCTGGGCTGGTAGGTTCCGCCATCGGTGGGGGGGCAGGGCCAGGAGCCGGGGGCGGCTTCGTCGTCGAGGCTGAGGTTGAAGTTGTCTTCGCTGCTGCAGGAGCGGGCCATGATTTGCACGGTTGTGCCGGCAGGACTCTGCAGATTGAAGTCCAGGTCATTGATCCAGGTATGGGTTCCGTTGAGGCCCAACACATTCACGTCGGCAATCGTGCCGCTGGCGGCCACGTTGACGATGGAGGTGACGGTGGGCGTGCCGGAGGAGGAAATTACCTTGGGTACGTCGGTGCTGGGGTAGGTGGTGCAGGAAATGGGGCCAGGGGTGGGCGTGGGTGGAATCGGCGTGGGGGAGGGGCCGGCGGTGGGGGTGGGCGTGGGGCCGACGCTGCAGGCGGACCAGGTGAAGGAGCCGACCCAGGTGGACCAGCGGGCGGTGGCCTGGTTGCGGGAGTATTCGCCCAGATACCAGAAGGTGATGCCGTCTGGGTCGAGGGCCAGGCCGGTGTAGTCGCCCCAGCGACGGGGGCTGGAGTCGTAGGCGGTGTAGTAGTCTTCGCCCGATTTCATGAGCGTTTCGCTCTTCAACTGGCCGAGGGGGTCGCCCGCCTCGCGTCCGGCGACGTAGATGCTGGGGTACATGGAGCTGCTCATCATGCTGTAGCCGACGAGCATGTCGCCGCAGGCGTTGACGCCGAGGTCGGGGAAGCTGCGATAAATGCCGGCACTGGAGAAGGTGCCCTGTTGCACCAGGCTGGGCGTGCCGCCGGCGATGTTGATTTCATACCAGCGCACGCAGTTGACCGTGCCGCCACCGGGGTTGCAGCCGATGGCGTGCGTGGCCCACAGTTTGCCGCCCCAGTATTCCACGTCCAGCAAGCGGTCGTCGTTGCCCTGCATCTGTCCCGAGGAGCCGAGTTGCGGCTGGCTGACGGGGAGGCTGTAGCTGTTGACGGTGACGGTTCCCGCCTGGGTGAAGGAGGGGGAGCCAAAGGGGTCGGTGAACTGCCAGACGGTGAGGGTGTTCTGGTTGTTGCCGTATTGGGCGTCGATGAAGTAGTGCGGTTCGTTGGGGTTGGTGGGCCAGCCGCCGGTGGCGTACCCTTTTATCTTGGCGGGCTGGATGGTGAAGTTGGCGGAACCGACGTTGATCTTCACGGAGTTGGCCGATTGGCCGTTGTACATGGCGTTCTTGTCGAAGGCGAAGATATGATTGCGGACGAAGGAAGCGCCGAACATGTTGGCGCCCAGGTAGAGGGCGTTTTGGCCGATGCCCAGGTGTGGGTAGTCGAAGAAGTAATCCGTGCCGCCGCCGGGGTTGCCATCGAAGGAGTAGAGCCACCAGTTGCCGGTGGCGCTGTCGGTCTGGGAGACGGCGATACAGGCGTAGCCGTTGTCGCCACCGTTGACGCCGGGGTCGTAGGCGGTGATGCCCATGACGTAGCGTCCGGCGGCTTCGTCGTAGCCGGACCAGGGGTCGAACATGACGACGCCGCTGCCGGTGCCGCAGTTGGACCCCCAGAAGCTGGCGTAGAGGGTGGGACCGACGAGGCTGACGCCGCTTTTGTTGAAGATTTGGAAGCTGGTGTTGACGCCGACGACGATGTGGTCACGCCCCACCATGATGTCTGGGTCGGGGGGGACGCCTTGTTGGGATTGGGTGTAGTCGATGGCTTTGAAGCCAACGCCGGGGTTGAGGGTTCCCTGAGGGGTGTTGATGTCGTAGTTCTGGACGGTTTTGTCCACGCCCTGACGCCGCGATTCTTCCACGAGGGCTTCGTAGACGGCTTCGCTGACGGGGCCTTCGTTCATTTCCAGGTCGGCTTCCCCTTGCAGATAAGCGTCGTAGAGGCGGTCCACTGTGGCGGGACCGCTGGGGACGTCCATCATGTTCACGACGGCCGCCGGGGCGACGGGGGCGCCTTTGATGATGGTGATGTCCTGGCTGGTATCGGTGGCGGCGACGGCGCCGCTGCCTTGCCGCCCTGGCGCAAGCGCCTGGATGGCATCCTGTCGGGTGACAGTTTCACGGGTTAGGGTGCTTGCGCGTAGGACCAGCCAAATGCCGGCACCTATGAACAAGAACAGTAACGCAAAACGCGAAATCCTTCGAAACATTTTTACCGCCTGTTAGGTTATTAAGAATTCGGACGGACAACTTCTCTACGTGCTCTGGGGTCTGCCATCTGGTCAGGACTACGCCAGACGATCACCCGACGAGAAGCAGAGACACGGATAGTTGCTTATGGATTCCTCCTTTTACTATAGGGAGAAACAGGGGCGCGGCGAAGCCGCGCCCCTGCTTGATCGCCTACAATAGCTAGTTGCGTTCGTTAATGGGGTTGGATGGGGACATGGGCTTGGCATCGCTGGTGTTACCGATGCCGTTGAGGTCCAGCGTGGAAAGCGTCTGGTTCATGGCGGGCGATGCCGGGGAAGCGACGCAACTGTTGCCGGTGAGCAGGCTGACGTCGTCCACGAACCAACTGCTGGATAGCGTGCCGTCCGTGACCGTGTAGAAGACGAGCATGACGGAGTCGCCCGCGTAGGCGCTCATGTCAATGGATTCGAGTACCCAATCCGTGGAGTTGTTGCTGCTGCACAAGGGGATGTAGGTGAGCAGGTTGAACCCGCCGCCGGATTGCCGCTTCGCCAGGACGGCTGCCTTGTCGTAGCCGCAGGCGTCGGTGGAACTGACGTAGTTGTAGAAGTTGAGGGTGGCGGGTTGCCCGGCGGGCACGGCGCGCCACGGTTGCACCAGGACGGAGGTTTCATTGTTGCCACCGCCGAGCCAGGCCAGATAGGTGCCGCTGTGCGGGGGCACGTTGTTGCCGCAGGCGCCGTCAGCGCAGATGAGGGTGTAGTTGTGGGAAGATTGCTCAATCCAGACCTGCTGGCCCAGTTCAAAGTCGCCGTTCTGGATCAGATCGGTGCAGCCACCGGGCGGTGGGGTGGGGGTGGGGCCAGGGGGAGGCGTGGGCGTGGGGCCAGGAGGCGGGGTGGGCGTGGGGCCGCCGTTGGGGTTGCAGCTTGACCAACTGTATGAGCCGACCCAGGTGGACCAGCGCGCGGTGGCCTGATTACGGGAATATTCGCCCAGATACCAGAAGGTCTTGCCATCGGGGTCGAGGGTCATGCCGGTGTAGTCGCCCCAGCGGTGCGGTTGGGGGTCGTAGGCGGTGTAGTAGGCTTCGCCGGCGTGCTGGGTGGTTTCGGATTTGAGCTGACCGCTGGGGTCGCTCGCTTCGCGCCCGGCCACGTAGACACCGGGGTAGATGCTGGAATTGGTCTTGGTGTAGCCGATGAGCATGTCACCGCAGGCGTCCACGGCCAGGTCGGGGAAACTGCGATAGTCGCCGGCGCTGGAGAAGGTGCCTTGCTGCACGAGAGAGGGCGTGCCACCGTTGTTGGTGTTGATTTCGTACCAGCGGAGGCAGTCAACGCTGCCGCCGCCCGGATTGCAGGCGATGGCGTGGTTGGCCCAGAGGCGACCGCCGACATATTCTACGTCCAGAATGCGGTCGTCGTTGGCCTGGAGTTTGGCCGTTGTGCCGGCCTGGGGTTGGCTGATGGGCTGACTGTAGCTGTTGACGGTGAGGGTGGCGACGAGGTTGACGGCGGGAGATCCCCAGGGATCGGAGAAGGCGAAAACGCGCAGCAGGTTGGAGTTGCCGTTTTTGGCTTCCACGAAGTAGTGGGGTTCGTTGGGGTTGGTGGGCCAGCCGCCGAAGTTGTACGCTTTCAGGTCGGCGGGGGAGAGGTTAAAGTAGGTGCTGGCGACGTTGACTTTGGCGAAGTTGGCCGTTTGCCCGTTGTACATGGCGTTCTTGTCGAAGGCAAAAACGTGGTTGCGGACGAAAGCGAACGTGCCAAACATGTTGGCGGCAAGATAGAGCGCCTGCTGCCCTGTGCCAATGTGCGGATAATCGAGGAAATAGTCCGTGCCCGCCCCGGGGTTGCCATCAAAGGAGTAGAGGTTCCAGTTGCCGGTGGCGCTATCAGTTTGGGAGACGGCGATACAGGCCCAGCCGTTGTTGCCGCCGTTGACGGCGGAGTCGTAGCCGGTGATGCCGAGGACGTAGCGGTGGGCGGATTCGTCGTAGGTGGAGAAGGGGTCGAACAGCACCATATTGTTGCTGCCCGTGCCGCAGTTGCCATTCCAGAAGTCGTCAAAGAGGGTGGGGGCGATGAGCTGCTGGCCGCTTTTATTGTAGACGGCGAAGCTGGTGTTGACGCTCACGACGACGTGGTTTGTGCCGACCATCAGTTCGGGATCGGGGGGGACGCCTTGCTGCGACTGGGTGTAGTCGATGGATTTGAAGCTGGCTCCGGTGAGGAGGGAGCCATTGGCCTGGTTGCCATCGTAGTTCTGCACGGTTTTGTCTACGCCGAGGCGCAGGGATTCGGCGACCTGAGCCGCGAAAATGCTTTCGGAAAACGGGCCTTCGTTGGCTTCGATTTCACGTTCGCCGTTGATGTACTCTTCGTACATGCGGTCCACGTCGCTGGCGCGGTGGGGTACGCTGTTGATGTCCACGACAACGGGGGCCGCGGAGGTGCCGCGGACGATTTCATCGGCGGCGGCATCGCTATCGGCGATGGCTCCGGTCCGATTTTGGCCGGGGGCTAATGCCTGGACGGCTTCCTGGCGGGCGATGGTTTCGGATTTGAGTTGTGTTGCACGAACAACAGCCCAAATGCCGGCACCTACCAGCATAATAAGGAGGGTAATACGGAACAATTTTCTAGACATGTGCAATTCCTTTTTTGTTACAACGAGGGGTTTGCTTCGTCATTGCTAACGGATGAAAGAACAAAGCAGTTGTGATGGGGGGCTTCGCGGCCCCGCCTCTGGTACCTAAAAGCAAAAAAGTGCAACAAATGTTACACCAGGCAGGGCCGTTGTGCTGCAATCACTTTCATCAGTTATGCAAACAGTTTGTGGTGGGGAAATGCCGGCAGCATTCTCACCCGTGATAAAGGCAACGCAGAGTTTATTTCATACGCTCGTACCAGTTTAGCACCGAATTATCGTGTAAGTGTCGTGAATTGCCCACAAACTTGTCTTTTTCCATGACAAACTGGCGCGTGGATGATCCAAGTAGGAAGAAAGTCCTGCTCGAGGCGACCTCACGGGGATTGTTGTAAAAATGCCTGGTCACGCTGTACGGTGCGTTTGCTGACGTCGAGCAGTTGGGCGATATCGGCAGCCGTGGGGTCGGCTCCCTGGGATTCGGCTTCTTGGAGGATGCGGGCCAGCCGTGCGCGCCGCAGAGCGACTTTGCCCTGTGACTGCCTGATGGCGGCGTCGGCGGGGCCGGCATCCAGGGTGAGGTGGACGGGGATGAGGCGCGCGCCGGTAAGTGCCGGCATCAGGCGTGTGACCACGCTGGCCGTCGGCGGCGGCGCAATGTCCCGAATGTGCGCCTCTTCCATGAGCCGGCGTACAATGGGGTCTCGGTGAAAGAACGCCTCGCGCGCTGGTTCATCCTGAAGTTGGGCCGCGTCTTGCAACAGGCTCTTGTAGCCGCGTTTGAAGTAATCGTGCGCCTCCTGTTTTTGTCCTAACGCTTCCAGCACGACGGCATGGGCGTAGTAGATGCTGGAAGCATATTGCTGGTCGGCAGCCCCTTGCGCCAGCGCCAGCAGCGCCCGCCGCGTACAGTCTAGAGCCTGTGCTTTTTGCCCCAATCCGAGATGCGCCAGCCCCTGGATCAGCAGCACTTCCGGCAGGTAGAGGACATCGCCCACATCGCTCTGGATGCGATATGCCTGGCGCAGCGTGGTCAGGGCCTGCTGGTGTTGTTCCGTCAACCAGAGGGAGTAGCCGAGGATGGTGAGCGTGGCGGCTTCCCAGCCGGGCATCTTCAATTCTCGGAACGTATTTAGCGCGGCGGAGGCCACCTGGATGGAATCGGGGAGGAGACTATCATCGTAGCTTTGCAGGAGGGAGGCCTGGCAATACTGGTTATAGGCGAGCCAGAAGCGGCTGCCGATTTGCGTGTAGATGGTCCGCGCCTGGGCCAGCAGTCGCAGCCCTTCCACATTGCGACCGAGTTGGGAATCGTGCATGGCCAGGGTTTGCAGCACGCGGGCTTCTTCGCTACGCATGCCCAGGTCGCGCCATGTTTGCAGGGCTTTTTTGCTATATTTTTCCGCTTCCAGGAGGCGCCCCTGGTTGGAGAGGATGATGCCCAATCCGTGCCACGCTTCGCCGCGGTGGGCTTGCAGGTCGTGTTCATGGGCCAGGGAGAGGACTTCATGGAAGCAGCGGGTGGCTTCGTTTTGTCGTCCCTGGTGGATGAGGGTGAAGCCTTGAATGAGACGGGCGCGGGCGATAGATGCCGGCATTCCAAACTGCCGCGCCAATATCAACGCCTGCTCCACGCTTACCAACGCCTGCGTCCCCTTGCTCAACCCCCATTGCACCCGCGCCAGCACCAGCAGCGCCTCTAACTGATCCTGTTGATTGCCCGTCTCATAGGCGCAGAGCAGCGCCTGTTCCGCGCGATCATGCGCCTGCTCCGAACGCCCGGCGAAATAATCCAGCCGCGCCTGGCGGGCCATCACGGCGGGTTGGGCCGCGTCGCAGGTTGCCAGCACGCGGCCGGCCGTGTCGTATTCGTCATATAACAGGGCCAGGTCTACTTGCAACAGCTTGTATGCAGTACATAGAGGCGAATGTTGGTTGGTACATGCCGGCAGCAATGTCCCCAAACGTTGTAAGCACGTCTCCACCGCGGAACGATAGGCCCGGTCCAGGGCCAATCGTGCCTGTTGCAGCAACGATTCTGGCGAGGCATCCACCGTAATGGTTGGCGCGCTGCGCAAAGTAATGGCGGCCGTCTGGATAGCCTGGGCCAGTTCTTGCGTGGCCGGTTCCGGCTCGATCTTCAGTTCCTCCTGGATCAGGACGACGAAATGCTCGTAGGCAGCCAGGGCCGCGCCCCGCTGCCCCAGAGCGTGGTGGGCGCGCATGAGCAGCCGCAGCGCTTTTTCGTCGTAAGGCTCCTCCTGAATCAGCCGCTGCGCCAGGTGCAGCGCAGCCTCAAATTGCTGGTTTTGCGCCAGGTGGCTCACGCAGCGGTGCAACAGACGGATGTATTGCAAATAGAGCGATTCGCTTTCTTCGTTGAGCCAGCCACCCAGCCCGTTCGTTAGCAGGGGTCCCTTGTAGAGATTGATGGCAGCGAGCCAATTGGGCGGATCATCCTGAGCGGCGTATTTTTGGAATGCTTCCACATCCAACCACCGGGCATCGGCGGGGAGGAGCACATCTTTATTGCTGGTTTGCAGGGGCAGGTCAGGCAGCGCTTTGCGCACCACCCAGAGCAAGTCACTCAGGCGTTGTCGCCCCGTCTTTTCCGGCAAATCCGGGAACAGCCAGCCGGCGAGTCGCTCACGGGCCAATGGGCGTGGGCGCAGGAGCAAGCCCAACAGCAATGTGTGGGTGCGATGGGGAGGAGGGGGGATGCGTATGCTCCCTTCTGGGATTACTTTGGTAATTTCCAGTTCTCCCAGAAGGGAAAAGTGGTAGAAGGGGCGTGGGGATTGCTCGCTCATACGACTGCTCAGGAGGAAGCGCCAGACCTACGCCTGCGCGCATTGTTTGCCGAAGCGCGCGCGCTCTATATTCCGCGCCGGGGGGGGAAAGATCGCGAGTATTTCCCCCGATGCATCTAATACTCGTTCCGTAATGGAGGAAATGATACCTCAAGTATATAGCGAGTTGGAGATTGCGGAAACCTTGCCTGGAGAGGAAGGGGTGGGTCAAAAGGGGGATAAACCTTAAAGATTTTGTGGCTGTTTGGTTTCTTGTTTGGTAAATCGGACCACGAGCGGTTTGGAAAATTACTGATTTGCGCGGACAATCGATAGAATACGTGACATAAAATAGAGGCGATTATTCACGAATGTCCCTAAAACCTACCCGGATGCGCAGTTTTTCGCCGAAAACCTCTCGTCATTCAAGCCATTTACCTTCATAACAGCGTCCGCGAAGGCGTACGAGTAGGTGCGAATAAACCGGGCAAGGGCATGTCTACAGATGGAGTTCTTTAGATGAACCATTTACTCTCCACTGCTGACGCGGAAATGCGTCATTTTCTCGAGGGGCTGCGTGATCTGGTGTTGACGGAGACGGAAGCTCAGCGGCAGCAAATATCTGATCAATGGAGGAAGCCTCTCTCGACACGTGTCGCCGATGGGTATGCGATTGAAGGCGTGCGTGTCAGCGAGATACGCACGGATGGAAAGGTGGAACTGACCTGTCCGCGCAATGTTTCCCGTTTCCGTCCGGGGGATGTGCTGTGCTTGAGTCATGATGATCCGTTTTTTGCCGGCAATCCCATGCTCACCCTTGATGAAGATGAAGAAACAAAACTTATTGTTTCCTCTGAACTGCCCGTAGCGTGGGACCAACTCTCGGCGCATCAAGAGCCGTGGACGTTGGACATCGGGTTCGTTGATTTGAGTAGCTACATCATTAGCGCGTTGGTGGAAGCGGGGGATACGCGCGTGGGGCGAGAGCGAATTCTCCCCTTGCTTATGCAGCGTGTTCAGCCGGACATCGATCCTGTTTTGTACGCTCACGGATTAGCGTTAGGGGAGGAACGGGCGCTTAATTGGAGCCAAAGTGAAGCCCTGGCGAATGCGTATGCCACGGATCTCGCTTACCTGGTGCAGGGACCGCCAGGCACGGGCAAGACCCGTGTTTTAGCGACGTTGGCACGGGCGTTGGTCCAGAACGGGGAGCGGGTGTTGGTTTGCGCTTTTACTCATCGGGCTATCAACAACGCGCTTAATGCTATCGCTCGTTTTAATCCTGGCGTGCCGGCAATCAAGGTTGGCGATCCCACGCGCGCGGACGACCTGCGCGTAAAAAACTACGAGACGTTTCACGAGTCCCCTTTGGCCGATGAAGGCGGCGGCTACATTGTCGGCGCGACGCCATTCGCCACGCGTACCAGACGATTGGGCGGCGTTGCTTTTGATACCATTATTTTCGACGAGGCGAGCCAGATCACGCTTCCACTGGCGATTATGGGAATGTTAGCCGGTCAGAAATATGTTTTCTTTGGCGATCAGAAGCAGTTGCCGCCCGTTTTGACCACGCGCATGACGGGCGGCGCCTTCCGCGAATCCGTTTTTGGGACGCTCGTGGATGGCAATTTTGACACGATGCTGACCGAGACCTATCGCTTAAATGATGCCTTAGCCGGTTGGCCCAGCCGCCAATTCTACGATGGTTTACTGACGTCGGCCCCACAGGCCGCGGGAGGACGTATCCAGTACCATGCGCCACCCCGCCGCCTGGATGATGTACTCGCTCCCCACGAACCGAAAGTGTTTTGGGACCTGGGGCACCATAATCATACAACTTACTGTCATCAGGAAGCGTCCGCGGTGGTTGATTTAATTACGACGTTGCTAGCGTGCGGCACGCCGGCGGCGGAAATCGGCGTGGTGGCTCCTTACCGGGCGCAGGGTCGCCTGCTACGCAATATGTTGCGCGCCTACGTGCCCGAACCGGCCATTCGTCGCCAGCTTGTTGTGGATACGGTTGAGCGTATGCAAGGCCAGGAGCGGGACCTGATTATTCTCTCCTTGACCACGTCTAATCCGGGTTTTGCCGCTAATGTGGCCGAGTTCTTTTTTCAGCCGGAGCGCCTGAATGTCGCGATCACGCGCCCGCGCTATAAGCTGATTATTGTTGGCAGCCGCTTTGTGTTGAATGCGCAACCATTCGATGCCGCGTTTGCCGCCATGGTGGATTTGTTGGACGATTTGCTGACAAGCTGCAAATATATTCCCCTGACCCAGGATATTTCTCCCCAGGTATGGGAGAGTGAGTGGTGATGGGCACGGGCAAAAGGTAGGATGATCAGATGGCTCAGCTTGTTCCGGGAACGCCGATACAGGGTTCATCGGCGGAGGTTATTCGTCTGTTTAATGTGTTGAAGCGACTGCCGGATGATTATGTTGTATCACAGCGATTGCCGGCATTACACGGACCAGGACCGCACTTTTGGTTGCTACGGGATAACCGGGCATTCTTCCTGGCCGTTTCCACGGCAACGCCGCAAGAGGCCCAGCGAGCGCAACAACCGGATTTGTTTCACGGCGCGCAAGTGTCTATTGGGGCGCGGGAGGAGGAACTGCTGTCCTTGTTCCTGGAGAGCGCGGCCAAAGGGTTGGGAATTCCCGCGGCCATTCTTTTCCCCAATCTCATGCAACGGCATTTGGACGGGATGAGGCCGGCGAATACCCGAACGTTTTGGGTGAGTAAAGAGCATTTGACGCCGGAGCGCTGGCATCAATGGGTGTTTGAGCGTTTGTCGGAGCCGCTGATGCCGGCACAAATCAACCACATCCGCGCTCACTTCACGCCGGAAGTCGTCATTCCCGCATCCTTTACCGTGCGCCCACCTCTTGAACGCTATACGGAAGCCCAACTGTCTGATTATCTGCTGGATTATGACCAGGAATATGCGCTCAAACTGGACCTGGACTTGCCCGATGTTGGCAAGCATACAGCCAAAGATTTCGGACTTCGCCTCGTCAACGGCGTTGCCGGCAGCGGCAAATCCCTCATCGTCATCTACCGCGCCCACATCCTGCGCCAGCTATTCCCCCACAAGCGCATCCTCATTCTCACCCACAATCGCGCCCTCATTCACGACTTGCGCCGCCGTTATGCCCGGCTCAGCGACGGCGACAAAAGCGTCGAAATGTACACCTTCATGGGCTGGTGTCGTCGCTACTGGCCCGACGAAAGGACCTGGCACCGACTTATCCGTTATCGTGACCGCCTCGACCTGGCGACACAAATCTGGCACAGGCATTTACGCGGGACGGCTGTTTCCGAACAAATGCTGCTGGATGAAATTGATTGGTATAAAGACCGGCTGCTCTTTAGTCAGGAAGATTATCTGGCCGCGGACCGCGGTGGGCGCGGTTTTGCTTTAGGCGAGTCCATGCGCCTGCGTCTCTACCAGGCCATGGAAAGCTATCACCAGGCTTTGCGGCATCGGCAACAAATGGATTGGGGCGATGTTCCCCGGCAATTATGGCGCTATTGGCACAGCGGAGCAGTAGCGTTGCCTCGCTATGACGTTATCCTCGTGGACGAAGCGCAGTTTTTTGCCCCACTCTGGTTTGAAATCATCAAGCGCGTCCTCACCCCAGACGTAGGGCATCTCTTCCTGGTGGCCGATACCAGCCAGGGATTCTTGAAACGGGGTCAATCCTGGCTGTCCAGTGGTTTGGAAGTGCGCGGACGAGTACACCGCCTATACAAAAGTTACCGCACCACCCACGAAATCCTGGATTTTGCCACACTCCTATACCGTACCCGATTGCCCGATGACGCGGATGATATTGTGCCGCCCAGCATGGAAGATATGCCCCATGGGGCGATCCCTGTCATCATTCCGCTCACCACGGAACAAGATGAAGTGACGCGCGTTATCAATGAAATACGCCTGCTACGCAAAAACGGCATCCCCTGGCGAGACATTCTGATCATTCATGCCAGCCGCCAGGAAATCGGGCACATCATTGTGCGCCTGAACAAGGTTTTTGGGGCAAATACCGCCATTGATCCAGGTAAGGGCAAATCGGAAAACCAGGTTCGGGTTTGTTCCCTGAATGCGGCCACCGGTCTGGAAAGCCCTATTGTGTTTCTCATGGGGGCGCATGAGTTGTATGAGCGCGAGCAGAGTATTCGCTTATCCGATGAAGAGCGAACCGAATTGATTCGCGATAACACGCGCAAACTGTACATGGCGCTCACCCGCGCCGGGCAACGGCTGGTGTTGACCTACGTGGGGCGGATTCCGCAGAACCTCGCTCGCCTATTTCCTCCCGCGAAAGAAGCCGACAGTTGATTATTCGTGGTCGTTCATACCTCATACCCCATGCCTCCTTCACGGGCGGCGCGTTGGCGTTCACGCTTTTCGGCGCGGCGCGCAGGGTCGAAGTAGTCTTCGGCGATGAGGAGGAGGCGGTTGAGCAGCATGGCCAGCAGGGCGACGACGAGGGAGCCGGAGAGGATTTTGTCGTAGCGGTTTTGGGCGATGCCGTCAAAAAGGAGCGTGCCCAATCCGCCGGCGCTGAATTTGGCGCCAATGGTGGCGATGGCCGTGGCGACGACGGCGGCGATGCGCATGCCGGCAAGGATGACGGGTAGCGCCAGCGGGAACTGCACCAGCCACCACCGCTGCCACGAATTCATGCCCATGCCGTTGGCGGCTTCGATCATGGCGGGGGAGATGCCTTGCAAGCCGGCGACGATGTTGCGCACGAGGATGATTTGCGTGTAGATGACGAGGGCGGCGATGACGGAGCGTTGATTGAGGCCGAAGAGGGGGAGGAGCAGGATGAGGAGGGCGATGCTGGGGATGGTGTAGAGCGTGCCTAATATGCCGAGGACGATGGTGGCGAGTCGCCGGTAGCGGGCCAGCAGCAGTCCGAGGGGCAGGGCGATGACGGTGGAGATCAGCAAGGCGAGGAGGACCATGAAGAGGTGTTGGCCCGTGAGGCGGAGGATGATGTCGAAGTGCTGGAAGATGTAGGACATGAGGGTTGGGGGTCAGATGCCGGCATCATCCACGTGGTCGCCCGTAGAATGACGGATGTTGTCCAGGGTGAGCAGGCCAACGGGTCTCCCGTTTTCGGTGACGGTGAGGGCGGGGGCGCGGCTACGCAGGAGGAGGGAGAGCGCCTGGCGCAGGTCGTCGTCGCGGCTGATGGTGTGCCGGTCGTCGGGCGCGGCGGCGGCGGGCAGGGGGGTCATGGCGGCGGCGACGCGAATGAGGCCGAGTTGACGCACCATGTCGTCCGCGCCGACGAGTTGGTGGACGAATTCGTTGGCGGGCTGGCTGAGAATGTTGAAGGGGGTGTCGAATTGCACGATTTTGCCGGCACGCATCACCACGATTTTGTCCGCCAGCCGCAGCGCCTCCTCCACGTCATGCGTCACAAACAGGATCGTCTTCCGCAGCTTGCGTTGCAATTGCAGCATTTCATCTTGCAGCCCCGCGCGCGTGATGGCATCAATCGCCCCAAAAGGCTCATCCATCAAGATCACGTCCGGGTCGCCGGCCAGCGCCCGCGCCACGCCCACGCGCTGCCGCTGCCCGCCGGACATTTGCGCCGGGTAGCGGTCGCGGTACTCGTCAGGCGGCAAGTCCACCAGTGTCAGCAGTTCATCCACGCGGTCGCGCGTCCGCGTCGGGGGCCATTTGAGCAGGTTGGGCACGACGCCGATGTTTTGGGCCACCGTCATGTGCGGAAAGAGGCCGATTTGTTGGATGACGTAGCCGATTTGCCGCCGCAGGTCGGTGATGTTCATCTGGCGGATGTCGGCGTCGTTGAGGTAAATTGTGCCGGCACTTGGCTCATAAAGCCGATTCACCATTTTCAGCAGCGTCGTCTTGCCACAGCCCGACGGCCCCAACAGCACCACAAAGCCGCTATCCTCCGCCGTGAACGAGCAATCATCCACCGCCGGCCGCGGCGCATTCGCAAACTGCTTAGAGACATGTTCAAACCGGATCGCACACATAGGCATCTGGAGATTGGCCGTTACAAAGGAAGTAGGAAGAGAACGGAAAGTCAAAAAAAGGGGAGAGACGGGAACAGGCCTTCCGCTCCCGTCTCTCAAGAATGACCGTCAACTATCGACCGTCAACCCTTGATAAGCCCTTCTTGCGTCAGGAACTCCTTGGCCACGTCGGCGGGTTCGCGCCCGTTGCCGGAGACCTCGTTATTCAGCCGCTGCATCGTCTCGTTGGTCAGCAGCGGAGCCACTTTATTCAGGATGTCGGCGATGTCGGGATGCTCGTTGAGGACGGATTCACGAATCACGGGAGCCACCTGGTAGGGGGGATACAGCCCTTTGTCGTCCACCAGAGAGAGCAAATCGTAGGCCGCCAGTTCCCCGTCCGTGCCGAAGGCCACCACCACGTCCGCTTCCCCGTTTAGCAGTGCCTGGTAGCGCAGCCCCGGGTCAACCGACAGAAAATCCTTGAAGGCGAAGTCACCATAGACGCGCTTCAGGCCGGGGATGCCATCTTCCCGTTCCGCGAATTCCGGCGGGCCAATGAGGACGAGGTCGCCGGCATGGGCTACCATGTCCGAGAAGGTGGTGATGCCCAACTCGGCGGCGCGCGCTTTGGTCATCGCCAGAGCTTGCGTGTTGTTCATTGGCGCGGGGTCCAGCCAGACCAATTGGAACTGGTCCGCATACGCCTGCTTCACCGTGTCGAAAACGGCCTGTGGGTCACTCATCACCGATAGTTTGAGGACCGTGAGCAGTCCCGTGCCCGTGTATTCCGGGTAGAGGTCGATTTCTCCGTCCAGCAGCGCCTGCTGTGCCACGGGCGTGCCGCCCAGGTTCAGCTTGCGGTTGACGGTGTAGCCCGCGTCCTCCAACAAGAGCGCGTACATTTCACCTAAAATGAACTGCTCCGTGAAATCTTTGGAAGCGACGGTGACGCTCCCCTTGTTGCCGCCGCCGCACGCCGTCAGGACCAGGGACAAGGCCATGACGAGGACGAGCAGGAGGCTGAGTTTTTGCCAGTGGCGTCTCATGATGTTCTCCTTCTGTTTGGTGATATGGTTTGGGGTAGGCGCGTTTGCAAGAAACGGTTAATGGGTGAATGGCTGAATTGGTGAATGACTAATCCATTTGTCGTCATGCAATTTCATTAGCTATGCAACAGTTCGACTGTTCACCCATTATTTATTTCTCCACAGGTTTGTTTGAAACGCACCTACATTATCGTCGGCAGTATTGCCGGCATGAAAATGGTTAGCTTTGGACGGGCGGTTGGAGGAAACGCTGGGCGCTCCCTAGCAGGATGTCGGCGAGCAGGGTGAGGAGGGCGACGGGCAGCGCGCCGACGAGCAGGATGGGGATGTTGTAAAGGGCAAAGCCACGCACGACGTAGAGACCGAGGCCGCCGCTGCCAATGAAGGCGGCGAGGGTGGCGCTGGCGATGACTTCGGTGGTGGCGGTGCGAATGCCGGCAACAATCACCGGCAATGCTAATGGTGTCTCGACCTGCCACAGTACCTGCCGCCCCGTCATCCCCATGCCAAAAGCTGCCTCCCGAATGGCGGGATCAATCGTGCGGTAAGCGGCATCCGTGTTGATCAGGATGGGGGGCAGGGCCAGAATGGTGAGGGCGATGGCGGCGGAGGTGAATGAGAGGCCGAAGTAGGGGATTGCCAGGAAGAGGATAGCCAGACTGGGCACGACGCGCAACGTGTTGAAGGTGTTGATGATGGCCAGCGAGGCGGCGCGGGAGCGGGAGGTCCAGACACCCAGCGGAACGCAGAGCAAAATGCCTATGCCCAGGGCCACAGCCACCAGGAGTAAGTGCTGCCGCAGCGCCTGTAGAAGCTCGGTGACGTGGGAGCCGGCATAGGCGTAGGCAGCTTGTAATAAATCGAACATAATTGCGTATTAGCTTACCTCTTGCGGCGGGGATTGGCAACATTTATGAGGCGCATTTTGTGGTAAAATGAGGCCGCTAACACATTTTCCGGCCACGGGGAGGGGCGCGGCGGTTTGGAGAAAGCGCTGATGACCACGATTTATTTTGCTTACTATTCGTCTCCTATTGGCGTGCTGGAAATTGCCGGCACAACCACCGCCATCACCGCCGTCAATTTTGTAGACGCTGCCCCCGCTCAGTATGAGACCCATCCCCTGACGCAGGCGACCCGCGAACAACTTGACGCCTATTTTCGCCACCGGCGCGAAACTTTCGACCTGCCCCTGGAACCGGAAGGAACCTCGTTTCAGCGGCGGGTGTGGCAGGAACTGCTCACCGTGCCCTATGGCCGCCTGCTAACCTACCAGGATGTGGCCGACGCGCTGGGCAACCCGAAAGCGACGCGGGCGGTGGGCGCGGCCAACGGCCAAAATCCGATTCCCATTATCATTCCCTGCCACCGCATTGTGGGCAGCGGCGGCAAGCTGACGGGATACGGCGGCGGGCTGTGGCGCAAGGAGTGGCTGCTGCGCCACGAGGGGGCTTTGCTGGTGTGAGTGTCAGGGGGGCGCGGCGGCGGGGAGGAGATCGGCCAGGGTGTGTAGCAGGTAGGTGGGGCGAATGGGGGAGCGATGGGCGGCGGCTGCGTCGGTGGCGCCGGTGAGGGTGAGGGCTGTGGACATGCCGGCATTCAGCCCCATCAACACATCCGTCTCCAACCGATCCCCCGTCATCAGGCAGCGCGCCGGCGGCAGCCCCAACAGGCGCAAAATCGCCTCCGCCATGTGCGCGGACGGCTTCCCCACCACCGCCTCCACCCGCGTATCCGTACACGCCTCAATTGCCGCAATCATCGCCGCCGCGTCCGGTTGTCCCCCTTCTGGGGTGGGGCAGTAACGATCCGCATTGGTGGCGAAGAAACGCGCCCCGGCGCGAATGGCGTCAAAGGCGATTTGCAGCTTACGGTAGTCGAAAGTGCGGTCGAAACTGGCGATGACGGCGGCCACGCCCGCCGCGTCTGCCGCAATCTCGAACCCCGCCGCCGCCAATTCCGCCCGCAGCGAGGCTTCGCCAACGACGAACAGGCGCGCGCCGGGCATTTGCCGGCGCAGGAAGTCTACCATCACGTAGGAAGCGTTGATCACGTCTTCAGGGGGAGTGGGGAGGCCGAGGTGGGTGAGTTTGCCGGCATAATCCGCGCGCGTGCGGGTAGGATTATTGGAAAGAAACACCGTGCGCTTCCCCCGCGCCCGCAGCCAGGCAATCGTCTCCCCCGCGCCCGGCAGCAGCGCCTCCCCCAGATAAACCGTGCCATCCAGGTCAAAAATGTAGCCGTCGTATAGCTTCATTGGTCTTTCCAAACAACAACAAAAACCGGGTTTTTTCAAAAAACCCGGTTTTTCGATCCGGCTATAGTGGTAGGATGATGACGAACGTGCTGCCCTGGCCGCGCCCACGACTCATGGCCTGCACGCGCCCGCCGTGGGCTTCGACAATGGCTTTCACAATCGCCAGCCCCAGGCCCGCGCCGCCGGCGTCGCGGCTGCGCCCTCTGTCGGTGCGGTAGAAGCGGTCGAAGACGTGTGGCAGGTGTTCGGCGGCGATGCCGGAGCCGGTGTCGCGCACGCTCAGGCGCAGGCTGTTTGTTTCGCGGGCGAGTTGGATGGTGATGATGCCGGCATCTGGCGTATGTCGCAGCGCATTGGAGAGCAAATTTTGCAGCGCCTGCGTCAGGCGGGCGGGATCCGCGTTGATCAGCGGAACTTCCGGCGGTACGTCGGCGCGCAGTGTCACCCCCGCCTCCTCCGCCATCGGCGCATACGTGGCAACAGTCTCTTGCACCAACCGGCGCAAATCCGTCGGCTGCGGCTGCACGGGAAACTGCCGCATTTCCACCTGGGCCAGTTCGTGCAAATCGTTCACCAGGCGAATGAGCAGGCGGGTCTGGTCGTAGAGGCGGGCCACTTCCTCCTTGTCCAGCGGATACACGTCGTCCAGGATGGCCTGCAAATTGCCTTGCAGCACAGTGAGAGGGGTGCGGAGTTCGTGGGCGACATCGGCGATCAGGTTGCGGCGCACCGCTTCCGCGTTTTGCAGGGCCACGGCCATCTCGTTAAAGGCCTGCGAGACGGCGATGACTTCCTGGCTGCCACGGACTTCCACGCGGCGGCTGAGGTCTTTGGCCCCGATGGCTTGCGCGGCTTCGGCCAGGCGGTCGAGGGGGGCGGCCATGGTGCGACTGACCCAAATGCCGGCACTGATCCCCACCACCACGCTGATCAACGCCGTAAAAACCAGCCCATTCAGCAGGCGCACCAGCAGCGGCACATTGTCCCCCGGCGGGCCACCCGTGATCAGCCCCAACTGGCTTAGGACCACGCCCACCAGCACCATCAGACCCACAGCCAGGATAATCAGGCTGCTAATGGCTATGCTTAAACGTACCCACAAACGGTTCATAAACAATCAACGATCTTCCCGGAAACTGCAAGTTTCCGGGAAGGTTAGAACGTTGGCAACCCCAGATTGGTCATCGGTGCGCCCGCGAGGAAGGCGTCCAGGGCGGCGGTGGCGGCCTGGCGGTCGTCCCACGGATATTCGGTGACGCCGAAACACATGGACTGCTCATGCCCTTTGCCGCAAATCAGCACCATATCGTCCGGTTGTTGCGCCAGGTGCAGGGCGAAATAAATGGCCTGCCCCCGGTCGGGCACGCGCCAGAACGTGTCTCCTTCCACGCCCCCTTCGCGGCGACAGCCGGCGGCCATCATCTCCAGAATGTCGTCCAGCGATTCCGTGCGCGGGTCCTCGGCGGTGAGAACGGCCAGATCGGCGGCGCGGGCGGCAATCTCCGACATGATGCGCCGCTTTTCCACGTCCCGCTTGCCCGCGCTGCCAAAGACGACAATGATGCGGCCCGCCGTCATCCCGCGCGCGGCCGCAATCGCCTGCGCCAGCGCGTTAGGCGTGTGCGCGAAGTCCACCACCACCAGGAACGGCTGCCCGCGATCAATCCGCTGCATCCGCCCGCTGATCCCTTGCACCGTCTCCAATCCGCGTTGAATGACCGCCTCTGGCACGCCCAGCACATCCGCCGCCGCCGCTGCCGCCAGCATGTTGTACACGTTGAACGCGCCCGCCAGCGGCGTCGTGACCGGCCACGGGCGCGGCGGCGCGGGGGGCAGGGGCATTTCGCCCGTGTGACGCGCCACGCGCGTGTCCAGAATCAAGTTGAAACGGGTGGCGTCGGTGGCATAGGTGACGGCTTCGGCGCGCACGTCCGCCGGCAGGCGCAGGCCATAGGTGACGTGAATGGGCGCGGGAATGCGTCGCAGCGCGGCGAAGGAGGGGTCGTCCCGGTTGAGGATGGCGGCGCGGGTGAAGGCGTGTTTGCGCGGCGCGGCGGGGAGCGCCAGCGGTTCGTCGTTGAGGGCCTGAAACAGCCGCGCTTTGGCGGCCAGGTAGCCTTCGTAACTGCCGTGATAGTCGAGGTGTTCGTGCTGAATGTTGGTGACGACGGCCACATCGAAGGCGACCGCGCCGACGCGGTATTGGGCGAGGGCGTGTGAGGTGGTTTCCAGGATGCAGTGGGTCAGTCCGGCGTCGGCCATGCGCCGCAGGTAGTGTTGGATGGCCGGGGCTTCCGGCGTGGTGACGTGCAGGCCGGTGTCTTCGGCCTGGTCGCCGAGGAAGGCGTTGATCGTGCTGATCATGCCCACGTTGATGCCTGCCTGCCGCAAGATGGCGTAGAGCAAGTTGGTGACGGAGGTTTTGCCGTCTGTGCCGGTGATGCCGATGATGATGAGTTGCTGGCTGGGGAAGTCGTGCCAGGCGGCGGCGAGCCAGGCGAGGGCGATGGCTGTGTCGGGCACTTGCAGGTAGGGGGTGTGGGGGGGCAGGTCGATTTCCGTCGGGGGGCGCTGCCCCAACACGAGCGCGGCGCCGTTGGCGACGGCCTGGGGGATGTAGGGGTGGCCGTCGCTGTAGGTGGAGCCGTCGTGGCGGGTGCGCAGGCGGGCGACGAAGCAGTCGCCTGGTTCGACGAGGCGGGAGTCTTCCTGAAAGCGGCGCAGGGTGACGTCGGGGCCGTGGTAGGGGGGTGGTTGGGGGTGGTTTGTGCCGGCATTTGCCCGTGCCCAGGCGGCCAGTAATTGTCTGATAGTGCGGGGGGAGGGAGGCATAGGGTCGTTCCTGCCAGGATGATGCGTAATGGGAGAACGATAGCATAGATGGAAGATGCCGGCAAAAATAGTGGTCCGTTCCGTGATGGGGTGAACGGTTTCTGGCAAAACGGCGGTGTCTGGTTGGTGACTTGTTGCCGGGAATCTTGTACAATAATATAACGCACTGTGTTATAAGGGCTGGCGATGAAAGAAAATGCGAATTGCGTCGCCAGTTTGCAGGAGTGGTAAGTGACCGTCTAATAACACCCTCTCCTTTGTGGATTGGTTTATTCTCTAAGAATGAACCAATCTTGGGGGAAAGGAAACAACAGCGTTGTCTTAATTGATTTCCGCTCCGGCAGCATTCTCACATTCCCATGGGCCTGGTGGGAGACGATGGCGGCACGCGCCATCGCTGGTTTCAGCACCCCGCCGGCCCGCGTACAAGACAATAGGACATCCAGATGAATAAATCGCACTCCACGGTAGACAAAGGCGACGATGTTTTCGACTTTGTCATTATTGGATCCGGGTTTGGCGGCAGTGTGTCCGCCATGCGGTTGACGGAGAAGGGGTATCGGGTGCTGGTGCTGGAGCGAGGGAAGCGGTATCGCTCCCCGGATTTCCCGCGCACGAACTGGAACATTTTTAAGTATTTGTGGATGCCGGCATTACGCTGCTTTGGCATCATGGGCGTCAATTTCTTCGATGACATCATGATCCTCAACGGCAGCGGGGTGGGGGGTGGCAGCCTCGTCTACGCCAGCACGCACATCAAGCCGGGACGCGCCTTCTATGAAGCCGCCGAATGGAAAGATTTGGGGGATTGGGAGGAGGAACTGGAACCCCATTTTGCCACCGCCAACCGCATGTTGGGCGTCACGCCCAATCCGCGCTTGTGGCCTGCCGACCGCCATCTGTACGAAATCGCCGAGGAACTGGGGCAGCAGAGTACGTTCCAACCCAGCCCGGTGGCGATTTTCTTTGGCGAACCGGGCAAGACGGTGCCGGACCCGTTCTTTGACGGGGAGGGACCGGAGCGGGCGGGGTGTATTCATTGCGGCGGGTGCATGGTCGGATGCCGGCACAACGCCAAGAACACCCTCGACAAAAACTACCTCTATTTCGCCGAGAAAAACGGGACCGAAGTGCGCCCCGAAGCCAACGTCCTCGACATCCGCCCCCTCTTCGGCCTCCGCGCCGACCGTGCCCGCTACGAGATTCTCTACGAACGTACCACCGACTGGGCCTTCAAACGGCGGCAAACCGTGCGCGCTCGCAACGTCATCGTCTCCGCCGGCGTCCTGGGAACCGTCAACCTGCTCCTCAAATGCCGCGACGAAACCGGCTCCCTGCCTCGCCTCTCCCCCCACCTGGGCAAAAAGATTCGCAGCAACAGCGAAGCCCTCATGGGCGTCACCGCCCGCGGCGACGACGTGGATTACTCCGCCGGCGTGGCCATCACCTCCCACTTCTGGGTGGACGAAGTGACCAGCGTTGAACCGGTGCGCTATCCGCGCGGCTCCTCCTTGATGCGCAACCTGGCCGTGCCCCTGGTGGACTTCCACGGCAGCCCGCTCATCCGCATGGCCCGCTTCATTCAATACGGCCTGCGCAACCCCTACGACCTGCTAAAGGCGCGTATCCTGCCCGATTGGGCGCGCGACAGCACCATCCTGCTGATTATGCAGACGGTGGAAAACCGAATGCAGATGCGGCGAGGGCGCGGTATATTCACCCTTTTTCGCCAGGGATTGGTGAGCGAACGGGATAAGTCGCTGCCCATTCCCGCCGTGATTGACGCGGGGCGGCAGGTGTTGGAACGCTTCGCGCAGAAGGCGAACGCCATCCCGCAATCCACCGTCAACGAAGTGTTAATGAACACACCCTCCACGGCGCACATCCTTGGCGGCTGCGGTATCGGCGTCAGCGAGGAGATGGGGGTGATTGACACAAACCACCAGGTGTTTAATTATCCCGGGCTGTATGTGGCGGATGGCTCGGTGATCCCCGCCAATTTGGGGGTGAATCCCAGCCTGACGATTACGGCGATGACGGAGCGGTTTATGAGCCGCATTCCGGCGAAAGCGGATGCGCCGCTGCCGGAACCGCTGCCGGCATTTACCAATGGAACCCGGCAACCCGCCGAAGTAGTATCTTCATCGCGGGCAGAAGTGTTGGGCAAAATTGCCGGCATTTCCCTCCTCGTCCTTCCCATCACCCTTTTTGCCGTCAAAATCCTGCAAAACCGCGACCGCCGTTCGTAACGCTAGAAACTCGCCCTACAAGGTGTTAAAGGAGAGAGTAATGAGTACGAGAATGCTTGATTTCGTCAATCCCGCTACCGGCGATAAATTTGGCGAGGTGCCCATGGCCACGACGGAAGAGGTCGTCCTGGCGCACAAGCAAATGCGGCAGGCGTATGGAACCTGGAGCCGCATTCCCGTGCGGGAACGGGTGCGTATCCTAAAGAAGCTGCAAAAGACCATCATCCACTACCTGGACGACATCACGGAAGTGATCAGCCAGGATACGGGCAAGAGTCGCCAGGATGCCCTGATCGAAGTGATGATGACGGTAGATAAGCTGCACATGTATTTGAAGAAAGCGCCCGACTGGCTGGGACGCAAGCGCGTGCCGCCCGGGTTGTATTTCTTCAAGCGATATTCCACGGAGCCGCGTCCCTTTGGCGTGGTAGGCGTGATTGGTCCCTGGAACCTGCCGTTTGACCTGGGCATGCCGCCGATCTTCTCCGCGCTGCTTGCCGGCAATACCGTCCTTTACAAACCGTCGGAAGTTGCCGGCAGCACGGGCGTGATGATCGAAAAACTACTGCAAAGCGTCCCCGAAATCGCCCCCTACGTGCGCGTTCTGCATGGGGATGGCGCGGTCGGGGCCGCCCTGGTGGAGACCGCCCCCGACCTCATCTTCCTCACCGGGTCCGTCGCCACCGGGCGCAAAGTGGCCGAAGCCGCCGCCCGCAACATGATCCCCTTCCTCTGCGAGTTGGGAGGCAAAGACCCGATGATCGTCCTCGAAGACGCGGACATCAAAGCCGCGGCCAAATGGGGCGTCTGGGGCGCGTTCTACATGACGGGCCAGACCTGCATGTCCGTGGAGCGCGTCTACGTGGTGGAATCCGTCTACGATGAGTTTGTGGCCGCTGTGTTGGAAGAAACACGCCAATTAGAAGTGGGCTACAGCCCCGACCTGGATAGCCCCTACGACCTGGGGCCGCTCACGTTCGAGCGCCAGCAGCACATCGTCACCGATCATCTGCAAGACGCCGTGGCCAAGGGGGCGCGCGTCCTTTGCGGCGGGCAGATGGAAGGCTTGTTCATGCAGCCGACGGTTCTGGTGGACGTGGACCACAGCATGAAGGTGGTGCGCGAAGAGACGTTTGGCCCGCTTATGCCCATCATGAAGGTGAAGGATGAGGCGGAAGCGATTCACAAAGCCAACGACAGTGAATATGGCCTCAGCGCCTGCGTCTGGAGCAGCAACTTGCGGCGGGCGCAGCAGGTGGCGGAGCAGCTCGAAGTGGGGTCGGTGAACGTTAACGACGCCATTTCCCACTATCCCGTCTCTTTGCTCCCCTTTGGCGGCATCAAGAAGTCGGGTACGGCGCGCACGCACGGCAGCCGTGAGGTGTTGCAGTTCACCCAATCCCACTCCTACGCGGTCGGTCAGCCGCCGCTCCCCTTCGACATTGCCACGCAGATGCGCGAGCCAGGCCATTACCGCCTGGGCGAGGCCGTTATGAAGCTGATGTTTGGCGTCGGTCCCGCGCAAAAGCTGGAGCCGCTGCTGAATGCCGCGCAAACGATGGAGATGAAACCGGCGGTGAAGAAAACGACGGCGGGCGTGGTGCTGGCGACGGCGGCGTTTGCCCTCGTCTTTGGTCTGTTTCGGCGGAAGTGACTCCCTCTCTCAAGACTGGAGCAGTCTCAAGGACTGCTCCAGTCTTGTTTGCCCCATCTAAAAGAAAATCGAATAGGGATTAAGCGATTCTTCGGGTGTTGGTTCCGAGAGCCAGCCCAGCTTGACGGGCACGTCGTAGAGGCGACCGGGGCCCAGCCGCCGCCAGAAGTGGCGCAGACCGGGCACGATGACGCGGCACACGTTCATGCCGATGTCTGGACGGGTTTGGTCTAGCACCAGCGTTTCCAGACCCGCCTGGCGGGCAATCTCCACGCAGGTTTCCACGTCTTGCTTCAGGTCGTCGCTGGCCAGACGCGGGTAATCTTGCAGGCGCTTCGCCGCTAAATGGGGGTTGGGGAGGAGGTAGGATTCGTTGGCGATGGTGGCCGTTTTCCACCAATCGACGGCTTCGGTGTCCGGGAAGTTGTAGCGGGTGCTGCCATCTTCGTTGCGGTGGGTGACTGCCGGCAAAAACTGGTTCAGTTCCGTGATCGCGCGCAGTAAGGCGATTTTGGCGTCCAGGTGCGCGCCAAAGCCGACTGTAATGTCCTCCACGGGACTATCCACCCGGCGCGAGACGGCCGCGAAAGCGGGGATTTGCAGGTCGGCGGTGATGTCGATGACCCAGAGGTCGCGGTTTAGTCCCTGGTAATATGCTTTGAGGGCTTTCAGGTAGGGCAGGTGGAAGCTGTCCAGGTCTACGCCGGGGCGCTGTACGCGGTTGTACCACCACAGGGCGACGCTGTCGCGTTCGATGAGTTCCAGGAATCCTTGCAGGATGGCTTCTTCCAGGGTGTTGCCGGCAGAAGTGCCATTGCTGTCGCCGGCGCAGAAGAAGTAGCGGGTGGAATCCGGGTGGCCGAAGTAGCAGAAAGATGCCGGCATATACTTCACTTCATTGTGCGTCAGGGACCAGACCGGCGCCCACTCTATTTCACGATTCTCATCAAATGGATTGGGAATGACATGAAACCGCCCCCCCTTGAGCCGCGCGTTCCAGGCATGGCGGGTAGCGTATTGATGATAACTGAAGTTGAGGCATTGGTGCAGGTGAATGGCCTGCGGTTGCAGTGACTTGTAACTGCCGCGAACCACCACTTCCTCACCGCGAAAAACGCCCGAATACCGCTCAATCGCCTCGGCCATGGCGCTCACTTTGGCCTGGATGTCCGTCATTCCCTTCCCGCCTGTGCGGGAGCGCAAATTTTGCCGCAGCCAAAACAGGGTGTCCTGAGCCATGGCAAAGTTGTGCCCGGCAATGTAGCTGTAGGCCAGACCATTGATCTCTTCCGTGATATTCACCAGCCAGCTAACCACCCCCGTGATCGGGCTGATATGGTGCTGGTAACGCGCATACGTCTCCTCGGGCAAGGCGCTGCGGTGACCGCCGTCGTTTGTAAATCGTTTGCGCGACGGAGATAACACCAGCGGGTGGATTGCTTCTTCCTGATGCGCCTGACCGCAAACGGGACATTGTGGTCGGCGTACGATAGCGTGGTACTGCGTTTCGGCAGCCAGGCTGCTAAACGTGATCAGCTTGTTTTCCAACGTTTCGTTGCGGTCGCGCAGCAGCCACTTGACGATCTCGGTTGCCGCCATGTTAGCGCCAAACTGGAGCGTGGACGGGAGTACGGCCACGGCTGTTTTCAGGGGCGTGGAGCGGCCCGTTTTGCGCAGGATAAAGGATTCTAACTGGCGATTGGCCTGAATGCGCTGCGCCATGCAAGCCCAGCACGCTGTCTGGCCTGGTTGGAAGATTGGCCCGATCCAGTTTGTCAGGCCGATGAGACGCACGAGCATCCAGGGACGACCGGCGGTCATCATGGTCTGGTTGATCGTTTCCAGTCCTTCTTGCAGGTAGTCGTCGGTGACAACGACGAGCAAGTCGCGTTCCTGCGCCGTCGTAATGCCGCCCGACCCCACATTCACCTGAACGCCCATGTCGCTTAGTGCCTGGTAGAGGGGCGTGGCATCCGCGTTGCCGACGGTGGTCAGGGTGATGCGTGCCTGTTGCAAGCGTTGCGCGCCCGTGCGCGTGTTCAGGCCCAAAGAATGCCAGAAAGCGGTTCGTCCCACGGGTGTTTCGTCGGTTGCTTCGACAATGTAGCCTTTGGCTTCGAGCTGTTGCAGCGCGTATAAGATATTGGGCGGGGACACCTGGCCTGATAGCTGGGTGAGAATGTCCGCTACGGTACGGGTTCCATCTAAAAAGGGCGCCAGTGTTTTGTAGATTGGTCCCGATAGCACCCAATGGGTTTCTTCCGTGAGCAGGAAAATGTGATGCGGGTCCACCAATTCGATGTGGAAATGGTCTTTGAATTTTGGTCTGGTAATCACGAATTTTGGCCTTTTTCGTAACAACTAACGCTCTCTGGAGATTGGACCCATTTCACGCGCGCAATGTCCATTTTCACCAGAGAAAATTAGTCCAATCTGGCTTAGGACTGACGATGAAATAAAGCACGGAATTGCATCGTCAGTTTGCAGGAACGGTCAGGAAACAACGTCGTTGTCTTATTTGATTTCCGTTCCTGGGCAGTTACCCTTTTTCACCACAGGCGATTAAGCCTACCATCAACACGTAGGCGTCGGGCGCTGCCTGGAATTTGTGATACAAGGCGTGCGCCGTGGCATACTCCGACAATGAGATTTGGTCGCTCTTCAGGGAGCGCAGCAGGCGGTTGGGATCAAGTTGGGGGAGAAATGGCTCCAGGCCCAGGTCGTCGCTGTGGTAAACAAACGCTTCCAATTCGACGTTGACAAACCCGGCGGCTTGCAAGGTGCGCCAGAGGCGGCGACCAATGCGCCGATTGCCGCCGCGTCGGGCCTGACCCGTCTTGGCGTAGATGGCTTGCAACTGGGGGAAGGTCGGTTCGACAATGCCCCAGAGCGCGGCGTCGATGTCGATGATGGCTAATTTGCCGCCGGGTTTGAGCAGGCGCAGGGTCTCTTTGGCGGCGGCGAGGGGGTCCGTGAGGTGTTGGAAGAGGTAGCGGGCGATGGCGAAGTCGTAGGTGTTGTCTGGCAGGCCGGTGTCGGTGACGGATGCCGGCACATACGTCACCCGCCCATCGTCCACCCCGCCCAGATATTGCGCCGCCCGCGTCAGCATCTCCCGATCTGCGTCCAGAGCCGTGATCGGACTCGTGGGTAGCCCATGCAGCAGTTGTTCCGTCACAAAACCCGGCCCGCTGCCCAACTCAATCACATTCAGCCCATCCCGCAAGCCCAGCCAGCCCAGCAGGCGTGCTTCCCGTTCCCAACTGATCAGCGTTTGCACGCGCAGCCGCGCCAACTCGCTGTCGGCGTCCTGATTTTCCTGATCGAACTCGTAAGAGGCGGATACGCTCATGAGATTGGATGGAGAGTCATGGGCAGCCCGTAATGGGGACGCAGCGTCACCAGGGCTTCGGGAACAACGGGATGCGCCGGCGCGAGACGCAGCCGGAACCGCTGGTAAATCATGGCCAGAACCAGGTGCGCTTCCACGCTGGCGAAGTGTTTGCCCAGACACAGGCGCGGCCCGCCGCTAAAAGGTAGATAGGCAAAGGTGGGGCGTTCGGCCGCTCGTTCTGGCCGGAAATGTTCCGGATCGAATCGCTCCGGGTTCTCCCAATAGCCTGGATGGCGGTGCATGGCGTAGGGGCTGACGGCCACCAGGGAGCCGGCAGGAATGTGGAAGCCGCCTATCTCGTCGTCGGCCACCGCCACCCGCGAAAGCAGCCAGATGGGCGGGTACAGGCGCATGGATTCTTCGATAATCATCCAGGAATAGGGCAAATGGGGCAGATCCTCAATCGTCGGCGTGCGGCCGCCGAGGACGGTGTTCAGTTCTTGCACCAGCCTTTCTTCGATTTCTGGGTGCTGGCTCAAGAGGTAGAAGGTCCAACTGAGGGCCTTCGCCGTGGTTTCATGTCCTGCCAGGAGCAAGGTGAGTACCTGATCGCGCACCTGTCGGTCATTCATGCGATAGCCCGTTTCCTCATCTTGCGCGACCAGGAGCATGGAAAGGAAATCTCCCCGATCTTCGGGGTGCAGCCGCCGTTCCTGAATGATCTGATGCACAATTTGTTGGATTGTGATCAGGGCGGAGCGGAATTGTCGGCGCACATCCATATTCGTGGGATCGAAGTGCCCCATGGATTCGTTGAGGACTTCCACGGCGCGACCAAACACGTCCGCCTCACTGCTGACGTCATAGCTGAACAAGGCCCGGGCCACAATGCGCAGGGTAAGCTGGGTCATTTCCTTGACCATTTCCAGCGGTTGGCCGATTTGGGTTTCCCATTGGTCCAGCATGAGCGCGGTGAGGTCGGTCATGAGCGTGCCGAAGGCCTCAATGCGCTTGCGGTGGAAGGCGGGCTGAGCCATGCGTCGCTGCTGCAGCCACGATTCCCCTTCGCTGGTGAGGATGCCTTCCCCCAGCATGGGCTTGAGCATCATGAAGTCGGGCGTGCCTTCTTTGGTGTAGTTGCGGTGGTTGTCCTGCAAAACGCGCTTGACGTAGTCGGGATGATTGACCAGGGTGGCGGCCCAGCCATCAGCGCGGTAGCGGACAATGTCGCCGTATTCCCCGGTGATGCGCATGATAAATTGCAATGGGTCGCGGCGAATCTCTTGGACGGCCAGGTCTGTCTCTGGCCCTGGCGGATGTTTTTTTGCGGAAATCACGTTACCACCCCGTTTTTTTATGCAGCAGATGGCGTGTAGAGGCCAAGCTGTTGCAGCATGGTGATCGTATCAAAAACGCCCCAACGTTCGACGATACGCCCTTCGTGCAGGCGGAAGATGTCTATGCCGTTGGCCTCGAACTGTTTGCCCGTGGGGGCGTGTCCCAGGAATGTGCCCTGGTGCGTGCCACTTGTTGTGGTGCGGGCCGTGACGAGGTCGTCGGCGACGATGAGGGCGTCGATATGGTTGTGGATGTCGGGGAAGCCCCGGCGGAACATGAGGAGGATGTGTTTGTAGGGGGGCAATCCTGCCGGCATTCCTCGTGTATGATGCACGAAACCAGGCGATACCAACGTATCCAACGCGCGCAGATCGCCGTTGTTGATCGCCTGATAATAACCGCGGACCACGGCTTCATTTGTTTCCGACACCGTCATGCCATCCTGATTCATTGCCATTACCCGTCACTGGCTACCCAGAACAAACTCCCCAACCAGGGATTCCGCGTAAGGGTCCAACCCTACTGTATTCTTGAACAGTTCCGAATTCCCGCCGCCCAACGCGCAAGGAGCCAGCCCCATTGCCGTTGCCACCAGGTACATCGTCTGAAACAGAATCCCCACATTCTTCAAGATGAGCGCGTAAACAATGGATTCATACTTCCATTGCAGACGTTGGAAGCGAGCCGTGATCCCAAAATAAACTTGCGGTTTCGATTTGCGATCCGCCGTAATCCAGGCCAGATTCAGCAGGATATTCATCATCTCCGGCGGTGCATCCAGGCGTGACAGCGAATGCTCCAGGGCATTGTAATGATACACGCCCGCCGCCAGTCCCTCGCATTGGTCCACAATCGGATAAATTTCCAGTTCGTGAATGGCCCCGCCTCCGGGATATGGGCGTAGTCCTACTTCCTGTTCGCCCGGCGGCACGGGTATCACAAACTTGAAGCGAGCTGTGCGGTAGAGGAACTCCCCTAACTGGTCCACCGTTAGTGGCTTTTCTCCATACTCGCGGATGGATTTGCGCTGCTCCATCACTGCCGTGAAGGGGACGTCATGCGCCTTTAACTGTTCCAGGTCTGGTTTGTACAGGGGGATTACCTCGCCCGGCATGTGCGGCTTGACCAGTGGCAGCGGATCGAACTTGTCCCGCGAGCGGTAAGTGCCGCCATACGGGTTGTTGTGTCGCCCTAATCGGCTGCGCATGTGGAACAGCATATCGTGGAAGTCCCACTGACCCAGGGTGGGGTTGATTTCTTCGCCGGTGTTTCCTTCCTTGTCCACCGTCGTGAGGGCTTCGGCGTTCAGGAGGAAGGTGACGAACATCGTGGCGACATCTTCGGGAACAAGATCGGTCAGGTCGGCGCAGGATTGGGGTTGGGCCAGTTTCGCCAGCAGGCCGGCAGCCCGGCTGTCATGCAAAATAATCCTGGCGTATCCTAATGGGGATTCCAGGACCATCTGGTTTTGCATGTTGTGGGAATAGGCGAAATGGGAGAGGACGTATTGCGCTTCTGGTCGGGCGAGGTCTGGACGAAAACGATAATGGCGAGCTACGGGCGTAATGGTTGCCAGCGGCTCTCCGTCCAGGGTGAGTGTATGGCACAGCAGGCCATAGTCCACCAGTCGTTGCGCATATTGTTGAAAGAGCATAATGCCGGCAGGACCATCTTTGGTGATAGCCAGCGCAGCCAACGCTGATTCCGTCGCGCCCTCCGCGCGCAGCCTGGCAAACACATCCGCCATTCCCGGCGATGGCTTGCGCAAAACCAAAGGGCCTCCCTCGGATGCACGAAAAGCCAGGGAGCCATCAGGAAGTTCCATCGGAGGAACGTCCGCGCGCAGAGATAGTACAAGCTGTGATTTCATGGGCAAACTTGCTCCTTTGTGGCTGTTCGCAATTAGGTTGGCGGAATTGTGCGAACAGCTTGTCACTAACCGTCCGTAAAAAGCGTGAAGTTATTTTCGGACGGTTACTTTGTTACTGCTTGGGTTCTTGGAAAGACTCGTCAGGTTATACCTGCGCCAGGGAACGACTCTCATAGATAAGAATCGCTCATTTTTCGTCATTCGTTTCGTTAGGTAACGAGAGGGTTAACCGTTCCTATTTTTCGTTATTGGTTTCGTTGGGCTATCACACGCACACGAAAACGGTCATCCGGTCGGGGTGACGGCTTCAGTTCGATGTTCAATTGATAGCTGGGAGGGTCGATTTCCAGGTGGACTGTATGCAGCAAGGTGGCCATGGTCAACATGATGAGGGTTTCGGCAATGCCGGCACCGAGGCAAATATGTGTTCCCAACCCAAAAGGCGCATAAACCCCCGATTGCAAATGTTCTCGGCGACCCTCGCCATACCGATCGATATCGAACTTGTACGGTTCTGAAAAATGCTCCTCCAAATGGTGCGGCACAGCCCCGGCCACAATCAGGTTATCCCCTTGATCGACCCGATAACCGGCAAACTCAAAGGGGTGTGTGACTGTCCCCTGAATGGCCCCGGCCACCGGATAGAGGCGTAAGGACTCCATCGCGGCGTAGTGGAGCGAATCCAGATTCTTTATCGCGGATGGGGTCAATTGTCCGGCGGAAAACGCCGCATCTACGTCAGCCGTCACCCGCGCCAGGATGTCTGGGTTGTTGAGCAGAGAATAGAGCATAAAAAGGCACGTATGTGCCGTGGAGTCTAGCCCGCCGATGTACGGCCCCAGAACGGCGATGCGCAGCTCCTGGGGAGTCATTAACTCTGGGTTTTCATCCAGAGCCGCCAGCAGATCATCCACCAAGTCGGGTTCCCGAACACCTGGTTTCTGGAGACGATGAGCCGTAATGATCTCGTCGGCCAATTGCATCACGCGCGCTTTTGCTTGCAGGTATTCAGGTCGCTGCAGAATTGATTTAGGCTGCAATTGTGATAGTGTCGTCAAGACAATCGAACGTACCCACAGAGTAAGGTCTTTCCAATAGTCGCCCGTGTGATACGTTAGCACGCCCCAGCCCAATTGCTCGGCGATGATGGGAGCCATGAAGTCGGCGGCTATTAGCATTTGCCCTGGTCGCCATTGCCTGGCAACTTCCCGCACAATTTCTATCAGCTTGGGAAAGTGCGCATAGAGCGACGAGCGGGCATAGCCTGGTTTCTGCAATTTGCGGAGATGGTAGTGCTCCTCCCCAGACAGACTGACCAGCGTCTTGTTAATTCCAAACTCATCATTTTGCTCGCGGCGGTACTCCTCGGCGTGAAAATACTCCCGCCCATCCCGCGACATAAACTGATTTGCTTCCGCCCCGGCGATCACGATAAATTCCTCGTTCGCGCGGCGGAAGCGGTAAATGGGTCCGCTCCGGCGGTAATTCTCTAAAAAAAACGCGGAGATTTGACCCAATTTTTCAAATGCTTCTCCAGACAGTGGCCGCAACTGTATAAGGGGCGGCCGCGGTGCATCACTCTGACCGCTTCTCCAGGTTATGGGCTGATTGATCATAATGTTCTACCTTGAGGGAATAAAAAACAGGCACAAGCGGCGTAGCTTTGCCCTATCGCATTTAGGGTTCGTTTCTCGTTGACCGTGGATTTTCACGAACCCTTAGGGCGCATCGGTTAATAGAGGCTTCGCTCGGGAAAGGACGGATGCGCGGGAAGGGTTCCTGCCTGTCGGAAAGTCCAAAGTTGATTTTGCACAGACCCTTAGAAGAAAATGGAAAAAGGATTCATCGCTGTTTCGGGAATGGGAGCGTCCAACCATCCCAGTTTTACAGGCACATCGTAGAGTCGTCCTGGTCCCAGGCGACGCCAGAAATGACGCAATCCGGGTACAATCACGCGGCACACTTGCATTCCAACATCGGGCAATGTTTGGTCTAATACGAGTGTTTCCATGCCGGCATTGCCGGCAATTGCCACACAAGTCTCCACATCCTGTCGCAAATCGTTGCTGTCCAGGCGCGTATAATCAGCGGCCGTCTTCATTGGCAGCCGCTCATCGGGAGCCAGATAACTTTGTTTCTCAATCGTCGCCTGCATCAGCCAATCCATCGTGTCCTGATCGTTGACAAAGTATTTCGTACTGCCATCAGGATTGGAACGCGAAACGGATGGCAACAATTGGTTTACCTCCGTTAGCGCACGTAGCAAGGCAATCTTCGCGTCCAGATGTGCCCCGAAACCCACGATGATGTCTTGTACTGCCTGGTCCACCCGCGCCGAGACAGCCGCAAAAATCGGAATCCCCAGGTCCGTCGTGATGTCCAATACCCATAGACTGCGCCGGTGCGCCTGGTAATATTCTTGCAGCAAGCTGTAATAGGGTAGCTCAAAGCTGAGCACATCCACAGCCGGTCTGCGGATGGCGTTGTACCACCACAAAGCCACGCCATCTCGCTCCACTAACTCCAGAAAACCCTGCAAGATCGCCTCTTCCATGGTATTTCCGGTTGCACAGCCATTGGCATCCGACCCGCAGTAGAAATACGATAGTTCGGGATGTCCATAATAGCAATAGACCGTGGGTACGTAACGAAAAGCACGCTTTGTCAGCGACCATATCGGCGACCAATCAATCACCGCATTCTGGTCAAATTGGTTCGGAACCAGATGGAAATTCGTCGTACACTGCGCATTCCAGGCATCCCGGTTCGCATACTGCGATTCGCTAAACAATAATATGTCCTGCAAGTGAAGGGCATCGGGAGCCAACTCTCGGTAGCTGCTCCGTATGCTCACCACCTCTTCGCGGCGATAAACACCAGAGTAACGCTCAATAGCTTCGCCAATCGCGCTGACCTTTGCCTGCGTGTCCGTCATACCCTTGCCGCCACTGCGCCCACGCAAATTGCGCCGCAGCATGGCCATGTCATCTCGCGGTAAAGCAAAATTGTGTCCGGCCGCATAACTGTAAGCAATGCCGCTCGTATCGCCCGTCATGTTCACCAGAGAGCTAACCACGCCCAGAATTGGGCTAATATGATGCTGTGTCCGTGCCAACGTCTCTTCGGGAAACAATGTGCGATGTCCCCCGTCAGCCATGAATTTCTTCTTGCCGCTGCTAAGTTCAATGATTTTAGGTTGACGATAATGGGCTTGAAATGTGGGGTCGCCACAAGCCGGGCATTGTGGACGGCGCACTAATGTGTGTTGCTGCGTCTTCGCGGACAAAACATCAAAGGTAAGCAACTGTCCCTGTAAATGGGGGGGAGGGCCTTGTACAATCCAGCGGACAATTTCCGTCGCCGCCAGATTAGCCCCCATCTGCACCGCGGAATCCAAAGCAGAGCGGGAAGTAAGGAGGGGGCCTTCCTGCCCAATCTTGTTCAGTACGTAGGATTCCACCTGGCGATTGCCCTGGATGCGGTGCGCCATACAGGCCCAGCACCCTGTTGCGCCCGGATGCAGCAGCGGTCCGATCCAGATCAAATTTCCTACCAGTTTGACCAGCAGCCACGGCCGCCCCGCGGCCAACATCTCCTGGTTAACCGCTTCCAGACCCGGTTGCAGGTAGTCATCCGTGACCGCCACCAGGAAAGCGTCCTTCCCCCCGTTCCGGAGCGCGGCATCATTGTCGTTTCCTTGCTCCACCGCGATGCCCATGCCCGACAACGCCGTGATCAGAGGAGAAGCATTGGCCGCGCCAAATGTTTTGACAACAACGGAGGTTTGATGCAGGCGTTCGGTGGCTGTTTGTGCTTCCACCCCTAATGTTTGCCAAAATGCCGCCTGCTCTGGGGGTATGGATTCATCAGCTTCCACCAGGTATCCCCTGGCCTGCAACTGCTTGATAGCCATCATAGCTTCCACCATGGAAACCTGACCATCCAAACGTCCCAACAAATCAGAAAGCGTGTGTTGGCCATTTAGCAAGGGAGCCAGATGCTTGTAGACCCGTCCGGTTAAGACATCGTAGCCGGTTTCGGTCAACAAAAAGACCATATCTGGTTCCACGACGGACATGTGAAAACATTGTTTGAAACTAGGCCTTATCAATCTGCTGATACCTCATGAAGAAACTGTGTCAAAAACGCAACTATTCATGACTACCTTCCCGGAAACTGTTTTGATGCGCCACGACTTGAATGACGAGACGCTTTGGGCTTGAAATCAGGTTTCCGGGAAGATCTCTTGGTACACATACCCTTGAGGCTGAATAGTCGCCCAAAGACAACATGACAAAGGGGAGATCTCGCATTTCTAAATGTGCCGCCCATCCCTTAAGAGCAGGGAGAGACCGAGGGATGCTGCTCTGATCGCCAATTTTTGAGAATTCAGGTAACTGCTAAGGACTGACGATGAAATAGAGTACGGAAGTGCATCGTCAGTGTGCAGGAACGGGAAGGAAACAACGTCGTTGTCCTATTTAATTTCCGTTCCTAAGCCAGATTGGACCAATTTTCTCTGGTGAAAATGTCCATTGAGTACATGAAATTGGTCCAATCTCCAGAGAGCGTTTTCAGTAGGAATGTGCGATGCAACTCTCGATCCGAACAATCACGACTTCTCGACGGCGTTTGCTGATTATATCAAATTCAAGTGACCGCGGTATTAATTCCCAATGTCTGTGGCAACTCGCGGAAAAATGGTGACCATTCGGTCTCAGAGGTACATAACAGCTTCCGAGAAGGTAGTCGTGAATAGCATGAAAAATGAATAGACCTGGCTTTTTGACAACAAGAGCCAGGTCTTTTGCGCTTGCTTGCGAGAAGTAGATTCGGAGTTTACATGCTCGCGGGTTCTAACGCGGGAATACTCGCAGGTGTTTTGCTTTTCACCGGGTAGAGATAGTCGCTTCGTCGATATTCACGCATAACGATATCTTCACACCAACTGTCCCAGGTAAGCCAAACCGTACTGGTCCGGTCCAAGACATGAACGTGATCCCCTTTATTCAGGATGGCGGTTTCTCCGTGGAGTACCTTTTGACAATAGTCCCAAATGTCGTAGGAAAGTGTCAGGCTCATGTCCCTGAATATAAAAGGCAAACGGATCAAATTGCGATTCAATGTCAGCGCCTCTTGCAGCACCAGCGGATCGTACGGTTCCGTCCGGGCTTCCATCAAACGCTTCAAGATGCCTTCGGCTTCCTCATAGAAAGCGTCTAGCTTGTTCTCCATTGCCAGCCATATGAAGGCATATTGGTGCATCGGCCACCAGATATTTAACCATCGCTCTTCCGGCATGTATTCCGGCTCACCTGACTGATTTGCGGCAGCTCTGGCGGCAAACATCGCCTTGATTTTGGCTAATGTGGGATGTTCATCGTCGTTGATCGCAATGAAGGCTTCCAGCAAATCACGATAGGAAACGTTGTACACGCCATTTAAGATTACGAATGGAATCTGCAATAGCCGATTGAAATGCAGTAGTTCTACCATCCAGCTCAAGACTTTGGCCTGCCGCCATATGTCCGGTGGCATGGTATTGGTCGCTACAACAGTGTTGATGTACTCCTGGACTTCCGTCTGCGCGTTTCGTTCAAGGCTGTCATACTCGTGAATGATGGGAACGGGCACGTGAACGACGCCATGACGTTTTTGGTAGGCCGGATCGCCCATTTCCGCATTGGGCAATAGCGAACAGTTGTAGAATGCGATTCGGTTGTGCTGACCATTCTGCAAGACCTGGGCAATGCCATTAGCGAAAGTATCGTACGTTTCACCAGGAAGACCTAGAATAATGTCCGTATACGTGTCAATGCCATCGCGCGTATAACGGCGCTGCAATTCGCGGAATGAATCCAGTGATATATTGTCTCGCTTGATATTTCCCAGCGTCAGCGAATCAAGGGACTGCATCGAAAGCGTTACGCCGGCTGAGATGATTTGGGAGAGCGTTTTCTGTATCTTGTAGGTCCGTTCAGTAGCATTTTTGGCGTTTTGGACACTAACGGCCAGGTAATTGTTGTATCTGCGACTGGCTTCTACCAGATATTCAGCAAGTTCCAGGTCGCGCGGCAAAATGCCAAAATTGGCGTCGCAGACAAAGACATGATTGATGCCACGTTGGGCAAACCACTCTATTTCCGCCTTTAGGCGCTCCATGTCAAAACGATAGACTTTGCTGGCGACCGCGGATCCCCAGTCGCAGAAGGAGCAGGAAAAGGGGCATCCTCGATTTGTTTCCCACATGACTAGCCAGCGGTGCTGTGGATTGGCGGCCATCAAGGGATCGAACACGCCTTCCAGGTAAGGGGACGGAATAACGGACAGATCCTTCAAGCGATTGATGCGTGTATGGGTTACAAAGCTCCCATCTTCTTGAAGATAACTGATTGAAGGAATGGACTCCCATGAACGTGCTGGTAGGCTTTCTAAAACGGAAAGGAATACCTGTTCGCCTTCACCGTGGCAAACCAGGTCCACAAAGGGATTCTCGCGTAAGAACTGTTCCGCGTTATCCGGGACTTGTGGGCCGCCAAATATGATGATGGTATCGGGCTGTTGACGTTTAAGGGCCTGGGCTATGGCCAAGGATAGCCGGATGTTCCAAATATAGGCGCTGAATCCGACGATATGCGCCCCACGCAATTGTTCCGCGGCTTCATCTGCCGGCATTGGACGATATATCGGCAGCAAAAATTCATAGCGTTCCGGCTGGGGGCTGTACTTTTGCGTATAGGCCTGTAATAAACCAACCGAGTAAGGTAAATAGACCAGAGATGCAGGGGGAGTAAAGCTAGGTTTCAGAACGGGAATCCCGTTCTTCATAAACCATTGTTGCCTCTGGCGGCGTGTCCAAGTCAGCTCTCCAATTTGAACTAAACCCACTTTGATGACTGGCTGCATTGGATCAAGCGGCATGATTACTCCTTAGGGCGCATTCGAAAAATAGTGAAGTTGTCGGATGCGCTTGAAATGACCTTTGTCCCTGCAAAACAGCGGGTTGTTTTGAGATGGTCACGTAGGCAAAATGGCGTTGAGGAAGGCCCACAGCCCCACAAAAATGAGGAAAAGCGGCCACATTTTCGCCCATTCCAGGCCGAACAGAAAGATAAAGGCAGCCGCGGCGATCCAGACACTTGTCAGCACCATGCGACGTGCGGAGCGGGTCCAACGATTCGCATTGGTGCGCAGGCGCCAGGCATTAACCATCATGATCACGGCGGGGACAAGGATAAGCAAAGCCCACCATCGATCAAAGGTGAAGGATGTCAGATTGCGCACTAAGAAGATTAGACCTACCAGGACTAGCCCCGCCCCACCCCATAGAGCATAGTTGGCCGCTGCGGTTGGTCGATTTCCAGCCATAAATCACCAGTGCATAAGAGCAGAATTGCCCTCTAAAGAGAGGGCATTTCTACAGAACTGACCGCAAAGAAAACCACCTCGAAGGGTGGTTTGTTTAGACGAAAAAGAGAATCACGTGCAGCAGCAGCAGGGGGTGCAGCAGCAGCAAGAAATATCGATCCCGGCAGCTTCTTCCAAACCACCGGCGACGGCCATCAACTGGGAATCCGCCAGTTCGATATTTTCAGGGGACCAGCCTTCCGGCTTCATGGCGACCAGGAGATCATAGGAGCCGGTCTGGGCGCCTTTTTCCCACAGTTCAATCTGGTCTTCGATAGCGCCGCGGCCAGAATCCTTGGATTCGATCGTGATCACATTGACGCGCGCATCTTCATTGATGCCGATGCCCGCCTCACGCAGGACAACGACCGGCTCTTTCACCAGGCGATGGAGAAAATCTTCATCGGCCCAGCTCATAGCCACAACATTGGCATACCGCTGGAGAAAATCTGACTTTGCTTCGGGGGTCTCAAACATAACAAAAACTCCTCTTAAATATATGGGGGGTGGAGAAAACGGGCAGAGTCTACAAGCACTCTTCTCTCTTACTCACCAGGTTATCTGCTTCACTTCCTTGTGGAAAAGCGAAGGTTTCGTGCCAGATCGTGATGCCGCGGGATAGCCTCACAGTTTGCTACCTACAAGTGAGCAAAATATACTTGCAAGTAAGTCGCAATCTTGACCCTGGCTTGTAAGACCAACATGATTGTGTTGTTGACTACATTGCTTGTTGACAGCTTGAGGTTATTATATCTCCCTGGTGTGAGCAAAACGTGAGCGTATGGCTATGTTTTTGAACTTATCTCTTCTCGGACCACCACAAATGAGTCTTAATGAGCAATCTGTCACCCATTTTCATTTTGATCGGGTACGCGCGTTGCTCTTCTACCTGGTTGTTGAGGCTTCGACTGTTCATGATCGCACAGCGCTGACATATCTTCTCTGGCCAGACCTGCCTGCTCAGAGTGGTCTGCAAAATTTGCGACAGGCCCTTGCCGCGTTGCGGCGGGTTTTGCGAGAAAATCAAAATAAGACACCTTTTCTGGAAGTGACGGCCAAAACAATCAGTTTCAATTCGCAAGCTGCTTTTTTTCTTGATTATGCGGCCTTCAACGAGCATCTGGAAATTGTTCGACGCCACCATCATCGGCGGCTGGGCGCTTGCCCGGTTTGCATGAAGCGCTTGCAGGATGCCGTGGACTTGTATCGAGGGGAGTTCTTGGCTAATTTTGGGGTCGAAAGTGCGCCTTTTGAAGAGTGGATGATGATTAAGCGAGAACGTGCTCATTTGCAGGTTCTTGAGGCTTTGTCGGAACTGACGGACCATCATCTTCGCTGCCACAATCCTGCCAAGGCGATTGCCCTGGCGCAGCGTCAGTTGGCGCTGGATTCTCTAATTGACGTGGGCCATCATCAACTGATGCAGGCCCTGGTGGCTAATGACAGGCGCAACGCCGCCCTGATTCATTATGAGCGGTATCGTAAGTTGTTGTCTAAAGAGTTGGGTGTTTCTCCACCACGGAAGACGCTGGATTTGTATAAGCAAATTGCCGGCAACACCTGGCAAGACGTGACTCCCATGCCGCCGCACAATCTACCATCCTCAATTGTACCTTTTATTGGCTATGAAGCAGAACTGACCTACATCGCGGAGCGATTGGCGACCTCTGATAGTCGTCTCCTAACGCTCACCGGGCCGGGTGGAAGCGGTAAAACATCTCTGGCTCTTCAAGCCGCCTGGATGGAGACCCCCCATTTTAAGGACGGTGTTTTTTTCGTTAACCTGAATCAAGCCAAACCGGGTCAACTACAGGAGATTATTGCATCTACGCTACCTATTCCTCTGGCAGAGCGCGTTGTCATGCCCAGTCACCCGTGGGCCTGGCTGCGAAGCAGGGAGTTGCTACTGGTTCTCGACCATTTCGACAACCTGATTGGACAGGCGTCTTTTTTGTTGCGCCTCTTGCAATTAGCGCCCAATTTGAGCATTTTGGTGACCTCGCGGGAGTGGCTAAAATTGCGGGGAGAAACGGTACTGATGGTGAGAGGCCTGGACTGTCCCGTGGAGGCTGATGTGGAACAGGTTGAGCAATTTAGCGCCGTTCGTTTCTTCATTGAATGTGCGCGGCGATTGGCCCCTGATTTTTCACTGGACACGCCCGCGGACCGGCAGGCTGCCATTCAGTTGTGCCGGCTTTCGGGGGGATTGCCCCTGGCTTTGCAATTGGCGGCTTCCTGGATAAACATTTTTTCGCTTCCACAAATTGTGCTGCAAATTAACAGAAATCTTGACTTCCTGACAAGTCCGATCCATAATCTTCCCCAACAGCAACGTAGTATGATTGCTGTTTTTCTTTCTGCCTGGCGGCAACTTTCCCCTCAAGAACAGCAAGCTTTTTGCCGGCTCTCAGTGTTTCCGAGTGGGTTTACCGTGGAAGCTGCTCAGGTAATAGCCCGGGCAGCACCATCTGTGCTATTGGTGCTACAAACCAAGTCCTTGCTGCACAACGTCATACCCGAGAAGCAACGACAATCTCATCTGACAACCGGTCAATCTGGTCGTTTTGAGATACCGGAATTGTTTCGGCGTTTTGGTGTTGAGAATCTGCAGCAGCATTCCAATCTGGCTCCCAAAATGCAGTACATGCGTCATAGCCGCTATTACCTGGACTTGCTCCATCGGCAGATAGAAAGGTTCGCGAGTGGGGAGGAGAGTCATTTCCTTGCGGCTATTCGCATTGAGTTGGAAAACATTCGACAGGCGTGGCAATGGGTTATTAACCAGCAGGACTTTCCACGGATCGCTCAAGCTCAGTCCGATCTGGTGAGGTTCTACACGGCTGTCGGCGAGTATGAAGAGGCAACGCGGATCTTTGACCAGGCGATGGAAAGTCTGGCTGCCGCTGGTCTACAAAATACCTCACCTCGGCCCACAGAACCAAACTGATGGGGTGATGGGGCGTTGGAAAACAAGACGATGATCATCGTTAACACTTGAGGATGGGTTGTATGGAATCGGTTGTACAGGCTGAGCATTTACGTAAGGTGTATGGTTCAAACGTTGCAGTTCAGGATATTTCCTTTACTGTCCACAAAGGGGAGATTTTTGGGATTTTGGGGCCGAATGGTGCCGGCAAAACCACGACTGTGGAGATGATAATGGGGTTGCGCCAGCCAACGAGCGGCTCCGTGCGCGTCCTGGGCTTCGATCCGCGGCGTCAGGGACACGAACTACGCCAGGTCATTGGGGTCCAACTCCAGCAAGCTTCCTTGCCCGATCGCTTGAAGGTTTGGGAAGCACTGGATCTGTTTTCTTCTTTCTACAAGAAGTCCGTGGATTGGCGTGGCTTGCTGCAAGAGTGGGGGCTGGAAGAGAAGCGCAATACCGCATTTGGCCGCCTTTCTGGCGGGCAAAAGCAGCGTGTTTTTATTGCATTGGCGTTGGTAAACGATCCCCAAGTGGTCTTTCTGGATGAATTGACAACGGGCCTGGACCCGCAGGCCCGCAGACACACCTGGGAACTGGTACGCGCGGTGCGGGAGCGGGGGAAGACGGTCGTTTTGGTTACGCATTTCATGGATGAGGCGGAAAACTTGTGTGATCGATTGGCGATTGTGGACAAAGGGCGCATTGTGGCCCTGGACACGCCTCAGGCCTTGATTCGGCAGGTGCAAGGGGAAAACCGCGTACGTTTTACCGCCAACGGCCAGTTCCAAGTGTCTATGTTGGAGACAGTGCCCAGCGTCAGCCGCGTCACGCAGTCGGGCAATGATGTGGTTGTATATGGGGATGGCGCTTTGTTGGCGCATGTGGCCGCCAGGTTGGCGGAGTTTGGCATTGCCCCGGACGACTTGCACGCCGACCGGGCCAATTTGGAAGATGTCTTCCTGGCCTTGACCGGCAACGACATCAGAAACTAGCAGCAGTGCCCCGGTGGGTTCCCTGCGCTGGCGTGAGTGACACGAACCACGAGAATCGTGGTCTGCGAAAGGGTTAAAAGTTAATGGCGTGGCTGTTCACCGGCTCAAGATGTCATGCGTTTTCCTGACACGTCGCGCCTGAATAGGTATATGCCGGCATCATCTGGAGGAAATAAATCCGTGCGCGCCTTTCTCAAAATGACATGGATCGAAATCAAGCTCTTTGTGCGTCAACCCGTTGGGTTCTTCTTCACCTTTGCCTTTCCTCTGATTATCTTATTCATCTTTGGCAGCATTTTTGGCAATGAACCTGTCGCCGATTTTGGCGGTAGGGGCACTGTGGACGTCTCCGTCCCTGGCTACATTGGCATGATTATTGGCACACTGGGCATGATCGGCCTGCCTATCAGCCTTGCAACCTATCGTGAACAGGGTGTTCTACGCCGATTCAGCGCGACCCCGTTGCGGCCAACCGTGGTCTTGGGCGCGCAGGTGTTGGTCAATCTGCTCATGATGGCCGTGGGTGTGATCTTGCTGGCCGTTTTGGGTATAGCTGTTTATCATCTCCAACTACCCAGCACCCTTTTCCCGGTCATTGTAGGCATCATCATCGGCAGTGTTAGCTTTTTCGCCGTTGGCTTTCTCCTGGCCGGGCTGGTCGGTACGCCACGAACAGCCCAGGCCGTGGGCATGGCTATTTTCTTCCCGATGTTGTTTCTGGCGGGCGGCGCTTTGCCGCGGGAACTCTTCCCTCCTGCCGTCAGACGGGTGGGCGATTTCCTGCCCCTGACTCACGTCGTCAACCTGATCCGAGATTTGTGGTTTGGCGCGGGGTGGAATATGGTTGCCCTGGCGGTGCTGGTTGGTGTATTTGCAATCAGTGTGGTGGTGGCCGTACGCACGTTTCGCTGGGAATAGCGGCAACCTATCAAGCGCAGCCAACGACGTCGCCGTTTATTTGTGGACGCGCCCTAAGGAACGGAAATCAAATGAGATGACGAAGTCATTTCCTTACCGTTCCTTCAAACGGGCGATGCAATGCACATCTTGTTTCATCGCCCATTCAGATGTCTTGACGGCGGCAAATCTCTTTTTTGCGCCCGATGGTGGGGGAGCAGGGCAGCGCGTCCGTCACGGTGAGGTTGTCTGCCCGTTGATGTCCAGCGCTACCAGGCGGAGTTCGCTTGTGTAGCGTTGGCCTTTGGCATCGATTAACCAGGTTTGGTCGAGACGGGGCAGCATTTCCGCAATGGTAAAAATGGGGTCGGCCTTTTCATCTTGAGCCACGCGGCGAATCATTTTCGCCATGATATTGACGTAGACGGGGCTGTCGAAATCCACGTAGAAGGGTTTTCGTTCCACGGATACCCGCCCAAAAGCAAAACGGGGTATTCCCCTCGCCTGTGCCCATCGCCGTGCTTCGAGAAAACGTGTTTCCTCATCTTTGATGTTGGCAAAAGGGGCATCGCCCACGTGGATTTGCCAGGACTCACGCGCCACGACGAGATTGTCTATGGTTATGCGCGGCATGTAGCCATCACGCCTTGTTGCCTCGAAGGGATCCGAGATACCGTCCAATAAATAGGTAAGCGTCAGGGTAAAGGCTTCCAGAAGGTCAAACCGCAACTGTCCATCTCGAGATTGCAGAATCAGGCGACCATTGTCTTCGGTGATCACCATCGTGCCGATTGGGACGATTTGGGATGGATCCGCGGCAATGGGGTCCCGGCCAAATGCCAGAAAGTAGCTGTGGTCTGGCAGAAGGGCGCGGTGGGTGCGCGTCGTCATAAAGGGCCAGTTTTTGGGGATAGCATAGGTCAGGTGGGTGCCGGATAAATCACTGGTGATGGCCTGGAAGAAGTCTTGTGGCGAAGGGTGCTGCGCCAGCCAGAAAGCGGCGCCGAGCGTGTTCAGGGTTGCGTGAATTTCGCCCAATACCAGTTGGTAATCGCCGCGCTGAATAGCTTCCAGACTGTCGGCGACGATCATAACGTCGGGGCTGTGGTAGCGGGCATAGTCCCAGCCGCTGTGGGGGGCGTCGAACGCGGCCAGGATGGCCGGGCGAATTGTCTGGCTGTCATAGTGGACGCGGTTGGTTTGTGCCGGCATTCCCAGAACCTCCGCCCACTTTTGCTGATAAAGCCTGCTGACCACACTCGAAGCCGACGTCTCTTTTTCCATCAGGTGTGGTTGAACCCGAGCCGCAAAATCAAACGCACTGATGACGTTTTTTCCCCTTTCCGCGCTCATTTCCGTATACACCGTCCAAAACATGTCCCGTATGCGTTCGGCGACCTGATACGCAAACCAACGCGCACTCGTCAACAGCAAAGACAACGGCGGTCCCAAAGATTGCAAAAGCTCCGGGCCTAAATCCAACCGCACATCCCGCCGACAATCCTCATAAACGAGCGTGCGTCCGCTATAAATCTGCCCGTGGGCGCGCGTGGGCGCGGTAGACGTCAGGCGGCTAAAGGTCGTTTCCAGGTAACCCAGCGCACGATCTAGCTCGAAAGGATCGCCAGCCGCCGCCGCTACCCCATCACGCGCTTCTTCCAGTTCATCCAACGCCGCCAGCGCCGACTGTCGCAGTGCCTCATCCTCAATTTGCCCTAACAGTCGGCGCAATCGACGTTCGGGAAAAGGTTCCAATGGAATCTCAAATTCCCACACAATCAGCTTCTTTTGCCGCAGCTCTTCCAACGTCGCCCAGACATCCTCCTCGCTTTGGAGACCCTTTATGTTCCGTTGCAATAACTCCTGAGCCAGTTGCCGCGCGGTATGTTGTCCGTCGCAGGCTTGCAGAACGGCGGCGGTGCTTGGGGAAAGCCACATTGGTGGGCGCGAGGGAGCCAGCAGCAGATTACCTTCCAGATCAAAAAAGGGCAGGCGGCGCGGATTCATCCAGGGACGCAAGGCTTTGTTCTGGCCGATTGTTTGCGCCAACGTATCAATGCACCAGCCTTCAAAGTAGACTGCCCGTTTCTCCAATAGATCACGTCCCGGTTCCGCCGTGATCGTTTCCCCCTCATCGCCCCATCTGGCCCATCCCACCGGACCGAAGAAGCCTATCGTGTCATTCTTGGCGCAGTATCGCTGGAGATAATTGGCGATCAATTCTTCTTGCTGGCGTTGTTTCTTGTTGCGCTGCCCCGTGCCATCATCATTCAACAGATTCAGGATACCGCTGTGTAAGGCCTTCCGATTTTGCCAGGTCACGGCCTCACGAAAATGGGGATCGGCAGGAACCTGGCGGATCGCTTCCGAGATACGCTCAAGCCCGGCGGCAAACGCGCGGTGATAAGCCTCCTGGGCGCGCTCCTGCCGGGCGATAGCTGCTTGCAGGGCATCCAGAGCGGACGCAACTTCGGCGTCCGCTGGCGCTGTGGGCAGTCGCCCTTTTTTCAGGCTACGTAGAGCGGTGAGCAGCGGTTCGCGCCGGGCGTCGTTTTCCCATTCGCCCGCGTCCCGCAGATCGTCCAGGGCTTTGTTGACCAATGACAGGGTCAGCGTAGATGCCTGGTCTACTTCTGTATCGGTCGCCAGAACGGCATCGGCGGCTTCCCTTGTTCGGGCGTCAGCCAGGGCCAGGAGGCCGTCGGTAGGGAAGCCTGTCCCCCGCAGCCCGGTCCACCGCCATAAAGCCCACTCTCCGCCGGGCATGGAAATCAGGTGGTGGGGCAAAGATTTTGTGTTTTGACTCGTCACGGACATCATGGTTCCTTGGTAAATAAATCCGACACACCCGTTCAGGCGCGGTCTTGCTATTCCAACAAGCGTGGCGCACTTCGTCGGATGCCGGCACTGCTTTGATCCGGTCCGGTATAAGGCAGATACTATATGAAACGGAAAAGAACACGAAGGAGAAGATAGGGGACTCGTGACAATTCTTAGACGATTTGCCGGCGGGCCAGTTCGGCAAACGGTCCGGGCTGCCGCATTAATTCGGCGTAGGAGCCGGTCTGAATAATCTCCCCTTTGTCGAACACGTAGATGCGGTCGGCGTTGATAATTGTGCTGAGACGATGCGCAATGACCACACGGGTAGCTTTCAGCCCTTCCAGGCTGCGGCTGACGATGTCCTGGGTCCGGTTATCCAGGGCGCTGGTGGCTTCATCAAAGAACAACACGCGGGGCTTGTTGATCATGGCGCGGGCAATGAGGAGTCGCTGCCGCTGCCCGCCGGAGAAATTGCCGCCCCGTTCACTGACGACGGTGTGCATACCCATAGGCAGTTGGCTGATGTCCTCTTCAATGCCGGCCATGCGCGTGGCTTCCCAGGCATCTTCGATTGTCAGATTGGGCGCCGAGCCGATCAGGTTGGTGTAGATGTCGCCGGGCATCAATGTTGCGTTTTGCAGCACGACGCCTACTTGACGACGCACCTCCTGCAAATCCAGGTCAGACAGATCCTGGTTGTCGTAATAGATACCGCCGGACTCGGGTTGGGCAAAGCCTAGCAACATGCGCAGCATGGTGGACTTCCCGGAACCGGAAGGGCCTACCAGGGCCACGAATTCACCCGGCTTGATGTGCATGGAGACGTCTTTCAGCACCATGGGGCCATCAGCCTTGTAGCGGAACGAAACGTGATTGACTTCGATTTCGCCCGTCAGTTCGCCGGGATCGCGCTTGCTTTCGTCCACCTCGGGCATGGCTTGCAGGATGGGCTGCATACGCTCGTAGGTGGGAATAATGCCCAGGACGTGTACCAAGATGGCCCCCAACATGAACCAGGCATTGAAGAATTGGATAAAGGCCAGATTGAAGGCCAGAAAGTTGCCTGTGTTGAGGGTGGACTGGCTGGAAAGCCCGACCATGGCGAAGATGACGAGGGAGGTGATCAGGGGGTAGGCGGCGTTGTAGGCGGCGAGATTGTTGGTGATGGTCCGTCCTTTGTAGTAGCGTCGTTTCTGTTCGACGAATCCTTTGGACCAGAGGGAGAAGGCGTGATGTTCGGCCCCGGCGACGCGAAATTTGATGACGCCGGTGAGGAGTTGTAGGACTGTGCCGGCAACTTTGCCCTGAATTTCCTGCAATGCCCGTTGTGAGCGCACGTTGTAGATGCCGGCAATCAACGTCACCCCCAAGGCCACCAAAACCAGCAGAATACCAATCAACGCCAACTGCGTCGAATAGAAAAACAGAAGAACCAGATTCGTGACCGAAAAAAGCGTGTTTAGAATGATGGTCAAAATGTAGCCGGACAACATGCGTCGGATGTCGCTGAGACCCATCGCCCGGGTTCCCAGATCACCCGCCGAATAACGATGAAAGAAATCCGTAGGCAGGCTGAGCAAACGATCCCAGATCGCCGCTTGCAACACTGCATCCATTTTGCTTTGTACTCTCAGGATCGCCACGCCCCTGGCGATCTGAAAAATGCCGACAGTCAGCGCCAACATCAGAAGACCAATGCCAACCTGTACCAGATTGCTCACGTTAGCTTCTGGGATGTATTCGTTGAAAATGCGTCCTGTAGCGATGGGCGTCACCAGCGCCAACAGAGACATGCTCAAGCCCAGCACGAAAACGGATACCAGGTCGCGGCGGCTGTGCTGAAAACCCAGTTTGACCAGGTCTTTCAGAGCCAGCGGGCGGTTAGGGAATGGCCGATAAAAGGAAAAGGCGATTGGCGAGAGGGTGTCCGCTACTTCACGAGTGACCGGCGTGCGCGTGTTCTCCGCCGGGTCCACCAGATCATAGCCGCGGGCGGAGGTCGGCAGCAGGGCAACGGGGCGCTGCCCGCGGGTGAGCGCCAGCAAAGGTCCACTGTCGGTGCGCCACCATTCGTCGCGCAGCCCCACCTCGCGCATACGCAAGCGGGACGCCTTGACGATGTATTTGAGCGCAATCTCGGGAGGTTGGCCGCGGGCGGCTCTGGGGTGGGGCTGGATGTCCAGGTTCATCGCTTTGCCCACCAACTGGCAGGCGGTCAAAATGGCTTCCTGCGTATCTCCGGCGACAGCCGCGGGCAAGGCGGCGTAATCTTGCGTCAGAGGCAGGGTCAGATGCCGCAGTGTCGTTTCCATGATGGTTTTGCGCGATGTGGCTTTTTCTTCCAGTCGCCTACGTTCGACCAGCGCCTCTTCACCGATATTGTAAATGATCGCCTCGCGCACAAGGTTGTGGAAATGGGTCAGGCTTCGCCATCCGTCGTCCTGTTGGCTGAAGGTGTCGGTGTCAATGACCTGTAGCCGCACTTCGTCTTCTGGGCGCAGCCATGTATGGCTGGTCAGGGGGAGGAAACTATCGCCATTTACCCAACCCAATTCTGGCCTGTCCATCAACTGCACCTGTCCTTCCAGGCATTTAACCCACAACACGCCCTTCTTGGGCAGGGCTACCTGTTCGTCGGTGAGATGGACTTCTCTTGCTTCTTCGTCTGTTTCGAGCAAGACATATTCTTTGGGAACGATCCCTTTGACAATGCCCAGGGAAAGGCCAATGACCCAATCATTGAGCATGGCGCTTACCAGGTTGCTGTATTCCAGGCTGGTTGCCAACTGCCAGAGGCGCGTGCGTGGCATTTGCAGCAGACGTGTGCCGGGTGTGCCGCTGACCAGCAATCCCCACTCAGTTCCCGTGTCTCTGGGCATGTCCAGACCAAAGAGAACCTGCCCGACGCCGCTGCGAAAGAGGTGACGGCGTGTGCCGGTGACGTGGCCGTTGGCAACGGGGACGGCGAACACGTCTATCGTGCCTGTGTACACGACCCAGGCTGTCGCGGGGTTGTCCAGCAGAAGCGGCTTGTTCCCTTCTACTTCCACCAGCTTTCCTTCTTTGTAGCGCAAACTGAGCAAGAAAAGCTCGAAGTTTTCAATCTGACTGACCTGCGTTTCAATCGTGTTTGTAGACATAGTTTTGTAATTACAGAAGGTCAAAGACCGTTTGTTTTGCTGATTGCAGGGATTCGTCTGTCTTGATCAGGCGTGAATAGGGGCCGTCCACGCGGATCATTTTGTCGTGCGTGCCGCGCTGCACAACTCTGCCGTTTTCCATGACGATGATTTCTTCGCAGTCGCGGATGGTGCTGAGGCGATGGGCGACGATAAGGCAAGTGCAGCCGCGGCGGCGGATGCTGTCGTCAATGGCTTTTTCGGTGACGGGGTCCAGGGCGCTGGTGGCTTCATCCATGATGAGGAGGGTGGGGTTGTTGGCGAGGGCACGGGCGATTTCCAGGCGTTGGCGCTGCCCCCCGCTGAAGTTTATGCCGCCTTCGGCCACGATGTCATCATAACCACCGGAACGCGCGGCGATGTCTTCGTGGATGGAGGCGTCTTTAGCGGCCTGGATGATGTTGATTTCGGGGATGGTTTGGTCCCACATGGCGATGTTTTGGCGGATGCTGCCTTCGAGGAGGTAGATGTCCTGGTCAACCATGGCCAGGGAGTTTTTGAGGAGGGAGCGGGGAATCTGGCCGCGCGACTGGTCGTCAAACAAGATTTCGCCTTCCCAGGGTTCGTAAATGCCGGCAACTAGCTTCGCAATGGTTGACTTGCCACTACCGGAACCGCCCACCAGCGCCACGCGGGAGCCAGGCTTGAGCGTCAGATTGAAGCCCTCGATCAGGGGCGGGTCGAGGCGGCTGTAACCAAAAGTGATGTCTTTAATCGTCAGGTAGCCACTGAGCTTCTGTTCACTGGCGTCCGTCCTCTCTTCCTCGGCGATCTCCATCGCTTCCATGGCCACGTCATAGCGCAGCACGTCGTCAATGCGTGCCATGTCCGCCCCCGTTTGTTGCAGGCGACCGCCCAGATTGACGATCCAGTTCACCGGCAGCAAGAAGGCCAGCACCAAACCCTGGAAGGCGACTAACTCGCCCACGGTTAACTGCCCGTTGATGACGCGCAGGCTGCCCACCGTGAGAATGGCGGCGGTGTTAATGGACAGGAGGGTGGGGGGGACGGCGGCGAGCAGTTCGGTGGCTACGCCTAGCTTTTGTTCGGCGTTGACGACTTTGGCCTGGTATCCGGCCCAACGGGCAAAGAAATCGGACTCGCTGCCGGTCGCCTTTAAGGTTTCGATCATTTGCAGGCCGTTGAAGGCGGTGGAGATGAACTTGCCTTGTTCGTTGAGCAATTGCTGGCTGGCGTCTACGCGCCGACGGGATACGTAGCGCAAGGAGGCGATATTCAGGATGGCGATGAAGATGCCGACGCCGGTGAGGACGACGTCGTACTGGATCATGACGACGAGGTAAAAGACGATGAGGGCGATGTTGATGGCGTTGGTTGCCAGTTCGCCGGAGAGGAGTTGGGCGATGCGGTCGTTGATGTAGACGCGCACGCTGACGTCGGCGGCGCGTCGCTGGTTGAAGAAGTCGATAGGCAGGCGCAAGACGTGCCAGAAGAAGTGGGCGGAGGTGGCGATGGAGAGTTTGGTTTCAAGGCGGAGGAGGTAGTTTTGTTGCAGCCAGGTAAATGCGGCGAGCATGAGGGTGGTGATACCCATGGCCAATAGCAGGGGGATAACCCAGTTTTTGAGGCCCTGTACCAGGACCTGGTCGATAAACACGCGGCTAAATGCCGGCACAACAAACCCCAAAAGCGTCAGGCACAAACTGGCGATAAACACATAAAGAACGGCGGAACCAGACCCCACCAGGCGCTGGCTCAGCCCCCTTAGCAGCGACGGCTTCTTGCCCCCTTTTTGAAAATTGGGGCCGGGGGTGATCACCAAAACAATCCCCGTAAACGACTCATCAAACTCCTCCATCGACACCACCCGTGGGCCTCTGGCCGGGTCGTTGAGGTAGACCTTGTCGCGTGCAAAACCTTCCACCACCACATAATGATTAAAATTCCAGAAAATGATCACCGGGCCAGGAGTCGCTTTTAGCTTTTCCAGAGAGCGTTTATACCCTTTTGCCGTGAACCCAAAACCGCGGGCTGCCGACAGGATATTGTTGGCGCGACTGCCATTGCGCGACACGCCGCAGGCAACCCGCGCTTCCTCCAGAGAGACAATACGTCCATAATAGGCCATCAGGATCGCCAGCGCCGCCGCGCCGCACTCCACGGCCTCCATTTGCAGAATCGTGGGCGTCTTGACCCGTTTGGGCAGCTTCTGCTCCGGCCGCCATCTTTTCAGCAAGTTACCGCGCCGCGAGGAATTGGTCTTATCTGCCATCTCGCTTCCTCCTAGTCGGAAAATAAGTCCCGAATATTCGAGAAAACCAATTCGATGGGATGGCGCTGATCAATCAGCACCAGACCGGTGCAAATCGTGCCTCTTTGCAGGGTAATGGGAGGACCAATCGTGGAAGTCCACTTGTAGCCGCTCACCGTTTCCGGGTCTTGCAGAAGGTGGATGCGCACTTCAATCAGGTTGCCACTGGAGGCCAGCGACTGTGCATAGGAATCGCTACCGAGCGTGGTCTGCATATCGCTCAAGGCGGATGGCCGGGCATTGACGGATAGCACGCTACCCCAGAGCAGGCCGTATTGTTCCTTACGCGCCGTTGCCGGAGAGATTTTGGCGATCATCTCCTGATGGATCCGTCGCCCATCTTCCAGGGAGAGATAGAGAACGGCTTCCAGGTGGTTGGGGTCTTCGGAACTGGTTACGAGGACGCCGCTGCCGGACACGGAGGATTGAACTGTGCCCAGGATGCTCCACACAATGGCGGAAAGCAGCAGAACGCCAAGCGCCGCCAGCGACAACCACCCTTTTGGCGAAGTGACTGTTAGAAGTTGGTTTAGCTGTTCGGGAGACTGAAGTTTTTCGAGCGCCTTCTTGCGGAAAAGGGGGTGTTCGGTTTCCAATTTGCCATCTCCTACAAATGACAGGTACGACGTACTTCCCCAGCGTGCCGGGCGACAAGGATGCCGTTTGCGCCGTTTGTAATGGCGTCGCACCTCTGGGGATGATAGGTGCAACGCACTATCCCTGCGTACCGCGCGACGAAAATGCTGTTTGCGAGTGCGTCGCCCCGCCCGGGGTCAAAGGTTGCATATGGTGGCCGGAGTCGCGGCTTTAGCCGGCTCATACCGCCATATGTGGGCCGGCTGAAGTCGCCACGCCCAAAACGCCGGTGTCCAGTTACATATTTTCTTTAGCCGCGATTTCTTCTAGTGTGAGTCGGGCGAGTGAAAGGAGCAGGCGCGCTTTTCCCTCAGATGTTTGCAACTCGGCAGCACGGTCTTGATCAAGCCGTTCCAGGTTCTCGGCAGCATCTTTTACGAGATGACCAAGTATGTGAAAGGCTTCTTCGGAAAGGGGGGGATCGCCACGATAGTTTTCCAGCCTTCCGCCTTCTCGATAATGGGGGAAGGATTCTAGCCCCATGAAGCGGAGGAACCAATCGGCGCGGTAGTGACCGTTGGCGGCGACGATGCCGCAATAGTCGGCGATCAATTCATCAAGCAGGTTGTTGCGCATGGAGCCAAACAGGCGGTAGGTAAAGTAGTGGGCGCATTCATGTTCCAGGCGCAGGGTGAGGGACGTTTGCCGCCAGGTTTCCACGCTCATGCCCATGTGTTGTGCCGGCACATTGCTGTACGGCCCTTGACTTAGCAGAATAAACGTGTCCTGATAAAGTGCCGGAAAGGGGAGGATGTTCTGGCGAAATTCCTCCGCCCAGTCGGGCAGGCTGGGATTGGCCGATTTTTCCCCCTGCCACCGGCGGCGCAGTTCCGTAATACGGTCCCAGTTGTTGTAGCCGCTGACAATACAGGCTCCCATGGATGCGGGGAGCGGTTCGGGTTCGTTGCGGCGCGTGAGAGCCTGCGCCAGCGACACAAAATCGGGGCGATTGGCCGCCACCAACACCGGGATCACGCCGGCGAGGGTGGGGTGTAGACGCAACTGGAGGCCATCGGCGTCGTCCAGTTCCAGGCCACTGGCCAGGACCAGTGTGTTTGTTGGCGTGCCGCGTCGGGTAGCCGCCTGGTATTCGGCGTGCTGACTCAGGCCCTGGCGAATGGGAAAATTGAGTTGTGGAAAACGCTTTTGCAGAACCGGCCACAGGCCGCTGTGTCGCGCCTCGGCTGCGTATCTTTCCCAGGCTTCCACGTGAGGTTCCGCGGGCAGGGGGAATCGTGGGGGCGCGGAGACGTGGTTATGCGTATATGGGTTGGCGTTGTAGTCCAGTAGTTCGCTGGCGACCGTCACGCTGGCGCCGTAGGCAAAAAGGACACGGGAGCGGGAGTCTAGGTGGTCCACGTTTTCCTGGCGTGCGGCGCGCTCGCAACTGGCGAAACAAGCGCGCCGCACGGTATGGTGATGTGTTTAGTGGTTGGTGAGGCCGCCATCTACAGACAGAATCTGCCCGCTGATGAAGTTGGAATCAGCGGAGCAGAGGAAGACCATGGGACCTACCAGGTCTTCCGCCTGCAAGGGGCGTTTGAGGGCTTGATGCCCGACGATGGAGTCGATGCGGATACGAGCGATTTTGCTCAAGTTGTCTATTTGCGGGATGACGGCGCCGGGGGCCATGGCGTTGACGGTGATGTTGTGTTCGCCCATTTCGCGCGCGAGGGAGCGCGTGAAGCCGATGACGCCGGATTTGGCGGAGATGTAGTGAACCATCCCCGGTAGGCCGACCCAGACGAGGTCGGTGGCGACGTTGATGATTTTGCCGCCGCCTTGTTTTTTCATTTGGGGCAGCACGGCTTTGCTGCACAGGTACATGCTGTCCAGATTGATGGTGATGACTTTACGCCAGGCGTCGTAGGTGATGTCGTCGAATTCGACGTGGGGATATGTGCCGGCATTATTCACCAACACATCAATCCGCCCGAAAGCATCAATCGCCACCTGGGCCATTTCGGCCGTATTTTCTTCCGAAGTCACGTCAACGCGGAGCGCGCGGGCACAAGGCTCATCTTTGTCGGCGTTCAGTTCCGCCTCTAGTTCCATTGCCGCGTCCAGGTCGATGTCCGCGATAAGCACTCGGGCGCCCTCGGCGACCATGCGCTGACAATAGCGCCGGCCGATCCCGTTGGCTCCCCCTGTCACAATAATCACTTTGTTTTCGAGTCGCATGATTCTCCTAAAAATACTCCAAAGTTTAGGCTTTGTGTTTTTGAAGGTGAGAAGCAATTTTCTCGCCTGAAAGAACCGGCTCTTCCAACATGCAGAGATGACCTGTCTGAGGCAGGAAAACTACCTCGGCGGTTGGTATGTCTCGCCGGATTAATTCCGCACTGTATTTGAATGCCGGCATTTCCTCATCCCCCACCATGATCAGTGTTGCCGCCGTAATCTGGCGCAAGTCTGCCGGCGTCTGTGGGTGCGCCGAAAAGCCGCGCATTACCGGGTCCCGCAATTCCGCCCATGTATGGCGATTGACCAGCGTTTGCAGTTGCCGCCACAACGCAGGACGGTGGGCGGCTCCCTTGAAGAGGTCTGGGGGAAAGCGCATCCACAATTCGGTCATGTGTGGGCCAAGCCCCTTTTGCCAGTAAAGCTCCAGCATTTCACGGTAGCGTATGCGGGCAAACGGGTCTTGTGGCCCCGCGCCCATGGTGGGCGCGCCCAAAATCAGGGATGCAAAGGCGTCGGGGAATTCAATAGCAACCTGGAGGGCAATCAAGGTGCCAAACGAGAGGGCAATGATGTGGCGCACACCGTGTTCTAGTGCCAGCCGCCCTATCGTCTGCCCCAGCATCGCCAGGGAAGGAAAGTTAGACAGGGGAACGGATGCGCCGTGTCCGGGCAGGTCCATTCCGATGTGATACCATGCCGGCAATTGCCGCCACAAATCGCCCCAAACGGTGGAGTCAATGGTGTACCCATGGATCCACAGTACTTTTTCGCCCGGTCCGGGCGCGACACGAGCCGCAAGGCCCTGTCCAAATTCGATCAGTTCTGGCTCACTCACGCCTCGACTCCTGCCTGATAATGCCGGCAGAATTCATGAAAAGCCAGAACAGCCGCATCCTGAGCCGTGAATTTAGACGTGAACGGCACAGCCAGATTTTCCCACATCACCCGATCATCTTCTATACCCTGACGACTGTAGGTCAAAATGTACTGGTAAAAACGCGGGTCTGGCTCCTTCCCATGCACGGCCACGGGCAACGCCAGTGACAAACGAACCACGGCATCCCCTTCCGGCGTTGCCGTGGCCCCGGTTATGACCGCATAGTTCGCGTCGCCGCTCAACTGAACCGTAATCAAACCCGGGCTGAAGGTCGTTGCCCGGTAGGGAACCTTTATCGTCTTTTCTTGCTGGCGATTTCCCACCCACATCGACGTAGGTATCTCGAACTCGCTCTCGACAATCAATGTACCCGTCTCCCCGGAGCGCACCGTAAACTGCGGGTCGTTGCGCACGCCGTGCACCGCGGGAAAATGGCGATTATCGAACCCATTCTCAATGACCATGGCGGGCGGTGTTTTTACCTGTGTCTCGAAGCCCGGAATAATCACATGATTCTCCGCCAACTGCGTCATAAAATCCGTCAATCCATTTTCAAACGCATCAGACAGGCGCACAAACACCAATCCCCCCACAACCAATGTCTCATATTGCTGCACCCCAAACCCGTGCCGGGAACTCTTGTTCAAACCCACCCGGTACGAATGGAAGGGACAAATAATGGCATTGCCATCCAGGCGTCCACCGTGCGCCAGATGCGCCCCTCGATGGGGACAATCGGCGCTGTAGGCGGTAATACCGTCAGCCTTCCTCACCAAAATCAACCGCGTTTTTCCAATGGTTGCCGACGTAATTTCCTTTGTCAGATCCTTCTCAAAAGCGACTAGATACCAGCCATGAGCATACATGGTACTCCCCTTTTTTTATGCTTGTACAAGACAACCGACCAATTCCCGAACACCCCGACTGAAAGCGTGTTGCGGGTCTTGCAGGCAAAAAACTTGCGAACTGGCGACATGCGCCACATCCAGAGAGAGTGGCAAAAGCGTGGCGACCGGCGCGTTGTATGCGTGCTCAACCTTCCGCTTCACGTCTTCGAAGTCGTAGTCCGGCGGCACTTTGTTCACGACCAGGAAAATATCCGGCACCTTCAGGCGGCGGGCTACGTCCACGGTCACGTGCGTTCCCTGAAAGTCCTGCTGATCCGGGCGCAGCACCACAACCAGAATGTCCGAAATGGCAATAGAGAGCAGGGTTTCTTCGTTCAAACCCGGATGCGTATCAATCAGCAGGTAATCCAGGTTGAGTGCGGCAATCAAGTCACGGAAACCATCGTTGAGCGCATTGGCGTCGTAGCGATCACGTAGAACCCGGGCGATGTCATTGGCCTTGATGCTGGATGGAACCAGGTAGAGCTGCCCATTTCCCGTCGCGCCCGGAAGGTCTACCGTGTAAGCCGCATCTTCAATAGCGCAATGCCCCCACAAATAATCATTCAAAGTGAACTTTACTTTATCTTCAGGCAGGTTGAAGATAACGTGGATGCCCGGCGATTGAATGTCGGTGTCAAAGACGCCCACGCGATAGCCCTGCTGAACGAGCATGGTGGCGGTGTTGGCCGTTACATTTGACTTACCGGTTCCCCCGCGAAATGAGTGCAAAGAAATAATGAGCGTCACAAGTGTGTCCTCCAATCAGATGTCTGGAGATTGGACCAATTTCACGCGCCCAATGGCCATTTTCACCAGAGAAAGTTGGTCCAATCTGGCTTAGCAGTTACTCAGATGTTTAGGACTGACGATGAAATAAAGTACGGAATTGCATCGTCAGTTTGCAGGAACGGTAAGGAAACAACTTTGTTGTCTTATTTATTTTCCGTTCCTTATGATACAAGGCGTCAGACAGCCGGAGCTTCTCCCAATGTGGGCGAAGAAGGCTTTCCTCTGGAGCGGCGCACGTAGTTGCGCATCCGTTCCGCGTTCAACTCAAGCTGCCTGAAATACTCGGTTTCCGTAATTTCCTGAACTTCTTTATGGCTGCGCTGCGCATCAATTTCGATGCGCAAATCGGCGACCGTTTTCTTCAATCGGCTCTCCCGTTCCCAAACCCTGTCGGCCATGTCGTTAAAGGCATTTGCCAGCTCCATCAACTCGTCGAAAGATTCGACCTTGATTTCTTCTGGCCGGCGTTCTTCGGCAATGGCGTAAACCCCTTGCATCAGCCTGGACAAGGGTTGGTGTAGACGGCGGGCGAGGAAGACGGCCACCGCCGCCGCCGCCGCTACAAGTACGACGGCGACGATCAGGGCGCGGGTGCGCATGGCCGTGGCCGGCGCGACAACCGCCGACTTGGGTACGGAGATGCCCAGGCTCCATCCAATTGAGGGGATGGGCGCATACACCAGGAGTTGCTGCGTGCCTGTTTCGTCGAGGAAGTACCCCTGGCCGGACTCCCTATCTATCATGTTTTGAATCAGTTCTTGAAATGCCGGCAAACCCACTGTCGCCAGATTAACCGTTTCTTGTGTCCCTTTGCTGGCGTCTACACCCTCATAAGCCGGGTGGGCAATAACGCCCCCCTCGCTGTCAATGATAAACCCATAGCCCGCGCCATCCAGCACGTTAATATCCAGGGCAATGTCTTTGAGCGCCTGAATCGTCACGTCATGGGACATGATCCCCTCGAACTCGCCATCGCTGCTGATAATGGGCGTGGACACCGTCACCATCCAACCCGCGCCGGCAAAATCAACGTATGGAGGCGTCCAGCGCGTTTCCAGATTGGGGTTGTTGGTCGGCTCCGCAACCGTATAGAAGATTACCTCTCTGGGGTCCCAACCGTCAGGGTAGTGATCGTTACTGGCCCACGGGTACAGTCGCATCATGCCTTCCGGGGTAGTCATGTAAATCCACTGCGTTTGGGGGCTGATCGCCTTGATGCTGGCAAAAGTGGCGTCCATGTCCTCCGTCAAGGCGATGTCCTGCAAGACCTTTGTTGTCGGTGCGGTGTCATTGTTCCAATAAACATTTGAGAGGCCATTGCCAAGAGTGGTCTCGCCGCCAACGCTGTTGTAGTACATGTCCAGCCCGAAAATGTTGCGCGAGTCGGTCTGGTAACGCGCCAGTTTTTGAGACATTTCCTCCGGCGTTATCTCTCGTTCCATGTCATAGGCGGATTCGCGGGCGGCAATCGCGGTCGCGTTCCAAACCTCCTGAAGACGCAGGTTGATCTCTTCGGCTTTAGACTGCGCCAGCATGTAGAGATTGGTCTCCATCTGGTTCGTCAACGCCATCGTACTCTGGTTAATGAAAATCACGGAGATGAAAATGATTGGGATGATCGAGACAAACAAGAGAGCCAACAAGATGGCCCTGGCAAATGATCCTCTTGCCCAGACTGTCATGATTCCTTCCTCCTGTATGCGTGGGGGCCTGGAAGATCGCGTGGGTTTGGTCCGAGCAACGAGCGCTGCCCTTCCGTGACGACTAAACCAGGATAAGCTGATTGTCTACGTCAATAGCGACGGCTTCTTGTTTCATTTCCGCTTTCAGTCTGGTCGCAAATTTGATGACTTCGTCCAGATGTTTTTCCAGCGCTTTTTGGGAAACAAAGGTTTTGACGATAGTGACTTGTTCGATGACCAGTTCCTGCTCTTCGCTTTGCCACACACCCTCTGCTTCGCTGCGGGTGGCCCCGCCGAAAAGCGTGCCTAAGAAGCTCAATGTTGCCTGCACCTGTGATTCGTTGCTGATGGATTGGTTAACGTCCATCGTGGAGGGCACGAATATGCCAATGCTATGGTCCAGCGAGAGGCGGCGGTAGGTTTCAACAAATGAGCGCGCCAGCGGACCGTCGATGGCGGCTTCCACGACGGGTTGGCCTATTTGATGGGCCAGATTGGCGCTTTCAGGGTCGTAGGGGAGTACCAATTGGAAGGCGGGATCGGGGCTGTGCCCGTTCGGCGAGAATTGGTTGAGAGCCAGGATGCGTTTCTGCGTTGGCCGAGAGTAGGGTTGGATGGTGTTCCAACGTGCTTTGACGTCGTCTACGTGGGTTTCCTGGCGCGTGACGGTGATGAGTCTTTCTGCGTGGCCACGCAGACGCAGGAGAATTTCTTCGTCATTGCTACTGCCGGTATCGCAGATGACGTAATCATACCGGCCGAGCAAGTCCGTGAGGAAAATGTCTAATTGCACTTGAGGGGGGTAGGTTGCCTTGGCGGTTTTGATGAGGACGTGGATGCCGCTGGGATGTTCCAGAACGGTGTTTTGGTCGGGGAGCGCCGTGGAGAGGGCGTGCGCGTCCATGCCCAGCATTCGGAGGATGTCTTGACCACTGCTGCCGGCATTCCACAAAACAACACGCGACCGATGACCATTCCCGCCACCGCCATTCTGCCCTCCCAACAAGGCCAGATTGACCGCCAGCGTGGTCGCGCCCACTTGCCTGTCCGTACCTTCGATGACCCATAAACGCCCGGTTCCGTGGACACGCTGGCTCTGGCATTGATAAAGCTGGTCGCTGAGAAGGCGGTTCACGGATTGGCTCAGGCGTGCACTGTTGTTCAAAAAAGCGACAAACTCATCCGCCGGCCAGAGCAGCAGTTCCGTATCCGTCACCGCCGTCAGGGTGTCCAGCGATGGCTGCCCACTCAACATTTCCCCCAGGCCGAACCATTCCGCCCGGCGCACATAATCGACAACGCGGCTGTGCTTGCCCTTTTGCAGGCGGGACTTCTTCAACAACCCCATGCGCGGCAAGCCGACATAGGAGAACCGATCGCCCTGCCACATAAAGACTTCGTTGGGAATCAGGCGGCGGGTGGTGCTCCTTGCCAGTAGATTTTCGCGTTCGTCTGGGCTGAGGGAGGAGGTCAGAGGCACTTCGGCCAGAAACGTATCCGGTTTTTCTTCCAGGATGGACATGATGCTGGAGGGCATCCCGCGTAGTCGCCCCTGCAATCTGCTAAAACGCACGGAGAAGGTGCGTTTTTCATCCTGTAGCTGCTCTACCAACTGCGCCCGATTTACCATGCGGGTTAAAGTAGACTCAACCTCATTTATTGGTAGTTTTGTCGCCAGGGCGATTTCCGCGGCCGTTAGCCCTGGACGTCGATTGAGGCAGCGCAAAATGTATTGCTCGGCGTCGGGCATATCAAGCATGTCAAGGGGAGACAAAGAGGAAGAGGAAGCCATAAGCAAACTCCGACGAAGGTACGGTAGTTGGCAGGAATACGGAATATCTGGTTGAGGCAGGAAGATTGTGGGAGATTATATCAGATGCCTATCAGTAGACAAAAAGCTAACTATGGCAGTTTTTAGACGAATAGCTTTTGTTAATTGTTCTTATCATAAGCTACTGTGCCGAAGAAGTACTGCCGGCATTTGTCGGGCACTACTCATCTGGTATAATTTCGTGACTTCAAAACAAGTTTGCATTCTTCCCAGTCACCACCAGCGGCGTTCGCCGGATAGATTGTGATGGCTGGCTCTCAAGTTCACGTGAGCGCATGGCAACAGCCTGCGCGTGCGCTTGATCTTTTTCGCGGCGGGGATGTGATGGTCTGGGGTCGTCATATAAGTAGTTCGCTGACATCCAGCAGCGGTCCCGCACAAACCATCATGCCGGAACGCGCGGCAAATGGGGGGCGCTGCCACGCTATTTCTAACCCTGTTGCCTGAGACCAGGCGACGGGCTGGACTTCGTTTTGGTCATGGGTACGCAGTGGTCGCTCAGGACGTGCCGGCATTTTCCCTCACCAGTTCGCTCCACCAATCAGACGCCAGTAAACGGGGCGGTCGGTGCCACATCTCTATCAACCATCCTGCTTCCGTTCCCCGCAACCCCACCGCCAGACGACAAAATTCGCAGCGTTAACAGGTACATCGCAAAGGGCGCATCCAAAAATCAGTCGCGGAATCGTTGGATACGCTTGAACTGGCCTGCTAACCTGCAAAACGACAGGTTGTTTTTGGATGGACACAAAGGACAGGCGAATGTTCAAGAAAATCCTCATTGTAAATCGGGGTGAGATTGGCGTGCGCGTCGTGCGCACCTGCCGTGAAATGGGTATCAAAACGGTGGCTGTGTACGAAGCCGCCGACGTGGGATCGCTGCACGTCCGTCTGGCGGACGAGTGCGTGCGCCTGGACTCGCCGCGGGGGTTTGCGGATGAGGCGGCGATTCTGGCGATTGCCCGGGACATGGGCGTCGATGCGGTCCATCCCGGATATGGTTTTCTGGCGGAAAAACCGGACGTGGCCCGTGCTTGCGCAGATGCCGGCATCACCTATATCGGCCCCCCCCCGGAACTGATTGCCCTCCTCCGCAACAAGATCGACACCCTGGACCAGGCGCGCGCCGCCGGTTTCCAGACCATTACCTACTCCTCCGTCTCCTTTGGCCCCGACGAATTCGACGCGCTGCAAGCGGAAGCGGGGCGCATCGGATACCCCCTGGTTGTCAAATCCTGCCGCGGCGGACGCGGACGTGGCTCCCGCCTCGTGCGCCGCCCGGACAATCTGGCGCAAACCGTGCGCCGCGCCCGCGCCGAAGCGCAAACCCACTATGGCCATGAGCGCATGTATCTGGAAAAAGCGGTGATGGCCGCGCACCAGGTGGGCGTGCAGATTTTGGGGGACAACGACGGGAACCTGGTTCACCTGGGTGAGCGCGAAGGTTCGCTCATCTACAGCAACCAGAAGGTGGTGGAAGAAGCGCCCGCGCCCTGCCTCTCGCCGACGCAGCGGGAACAACTCTGGGAGACGGCGTTGGCCCTGGCGCGTCTGTTTGGGTTGAAAAATGCCGGCACAATCGAATTCCTCATCGACGGCGACGGCAAACAATACTTCGCCGAAATCAAACCCCGCCTCCAGCGCGAACACATCCTCACCGAAATGATCACCGGCGTAGACCTCGTGCGCGAGCAAATACGCCTCGCCGCCGCGCAGCCCCTGCAACTCACCCAATCACAGATCACCCAATCCGGTTGGGCCATTGCCTGCCGCATCAGCGCCGAAGACCCGTGGAACAACTTCCTCCCCAGCCCTGGCCCCGTTCTCCAATTCCGCGCCCCTGACGGACCCGGCGTCCGCACCGACACCTACCTTTATAGTGGCTGCGAAATCCCCGCCACCTACGATCCACTCATCGCCAAGCTGGCCGTATGGGGCGAAGACCGCCGGCAAAGCCTTGCCCGGATGCGCCGCGCCCTCGAAGAATTTATTCTGGTTGGCCCGCCTACCAACATCCCCTACCTGCAGCGCCTCCTGCGGTCAGCCGATTTTGATGCCGGCCAATACAACACGGAATTTCTCACCCACCCCTTCCACGAAAACCCCCTCCCCCGCGAACATTACCGCGACCTCGCCGTTGCTGCCGCCCTGCTCCACCTCCGCCGCACCAACCTCCTCACCCCCCAGCAGCCGCCAAAAACACGCTCCGCCTGGCACCACGATAGTCGGCGACTGCCGGGCTAGGTGTTCCTCCCAACCGCCACCGGATAAACCATCCCCATGTACAAGGATACCCCATGAGCAGATTAGCCGTAACCATTGCCGGACACACTTTTGAAGTCGAGGTCAAGGGGGCGCCCCGTAATGGCGGCAGTTTCCCCGTCACCATCAACGGCGAAACCGTCAACGTCGTCATGCCCGGCTCAGACCACACCGCCCCCGACCTGGAGTGGCTGATCATTGATGGCCGCCCCTACGAACTCGTCTACAACGCGGAAACGCGCGGGCTGCGCGCCTTCAGCGGCCTCCACCGCGTGCAAGTCCGCGACATGGAAGCCAGCTTTACCCGTCCCCCCAGCAGTGACGGGCGCGTCAAGGCCCCCATTCCCGGCCTGATTGCGCGTGTGTTGGTGTCGCCGGGGGATATGGTCGAAGTCGGCCAGCCGCTGTTCACGCTGGAAGCGATGAAGATGGAAAATGAGATTCGTTCGCCGGCGTCAGGAACCGTCGTCTCCTTACACGTAGAAGTCGGCCAGAGCGTGGCCCGTAATGAACTGATGGCGGAGATAGAATAGACATTACCAGCGTAGTCTCTCATTCAACGTGACGCTTCTGATACGACCAACGGCCAACCACCAACCGCCAACTTTTCCCCAGGAGGGGCATGGATGATCTTTAATCCCATCACCTTGTTGCTCGGGCTGCTTGCCATGATCATTGTCCGCGCCAATCGCGCCTGGTATCGTCGCAAGATCAAAAACATACAAGTCCCCCGCAAGCCTATCACCCACCAACTACTGGCGGCGTTGGGCGTCGCGGTGGCGATTTTTACCTTCACCCGCCCTTTAGATGTCATCGGTTTTCTGCTGGCGGCGGTAGCGCTGCTTGCCGGCATTCGCTTTATCTACACCTCCCTCTCCAGCCACATCCCACCCAAATCATTCGCCGTGCGTATCGGCGAGCCTGTCCCCGACTTCACCGCCCTGGATGGCGACGGAAACGCCTTCACCCTCTCCTCCCTGCGCGGACGCCCCGTCCTCGTCAAATTCTTTCGTGGTCACTGGTGACAATACTGTCGCGCTGAGTTGCAGCGCTGGATTGCTTTTCAACCGGAGTTTGCCGCCCTGGGTTTGCAAATCGTCACCATCAGCCCGGACACCCCCGCGGAAGTCGCCATGATGCGGCAGCGCGATGGCCTGCAAGACATCATCGTGCTCAGCGACGAGGAATTACGGGTCGCGCAAACCTACAACCTGATGCACGAAAACGCCATGACCGACTACCCCAAGCGTAAATTACGCCGCACCCTGATGATTCCCACCACCCTGCTCATCGGGGCCGATGGGCGCGTCAAATGGTTTGAGCAGACCGATGATTATCGTATCCGCGAAGACGCGGACCACGTATTGACAGCCGTGCGGCAGGCGCTGACGACATGACGAAACCGGCGTGACGCCTGCCGGCATTTTTCCAACACACCCATCATCTTCCCGGAAGTCATTTTGCCACTCACTGCCCTTGAAGTCGTGTAGTTAATCATTACAGATGGCCTCTCTTGAGTATCTGCCAGACGAAAAACTGATTGCCGCCTGCCAGGCTGGCGAGAATGACGCCTGGCACACCCTGGTGCAGCGTTATTCTCGCCTGGTCTACACCATCCCCGCCCGGTATGGCCTCACGCGGACGGAAATTGATGATGTCTACCAGACGGTCTGGATGAATCTGCTCAAGCATCTTCCCCACCTCAACCGCCCCGATCGCGTGGCCGCCTGGCTGGTGACCACCGCCCGCCGCGAATGTTGGGAGCGCCGCCGCCGCGCCGACTACACACACACTGTCAGCGTGGACCCCACGGAAATTGCCGCCGAAAGCTGGGTGGAGTTGATGTCCACGGAGGAAATCGTCAACCGGTACGAACAACACCAGGCCATGCGTAATGCCCTGGAACAGTTGGGGAAGTTTTGCCGGCATCTGCTTCAGCTCCTCTACTACGACCCCCAAAAACCCGCCTACACCGACATTGCCACCACCCTCAACATCCCGATTGGTTCCATTGGCCCCAAACGTGCCCGCTGTCTGCAAAAACTACGCCAATTGATGCTGGACTAACCACACCACTTCAGCAAATCTTCCCGGAAGCTCACCGCCAGGCTCAAACCAGCTTCCGGGAAGATGATTATGTATCTTCTTGCGCGCAAATCTTCCCGGAAGCTCACCGCCAGGCTCAAATCAGGCTCAAACCAGCTTCCGGGAAGGTGATTATGTATTTTCTTGCGCGCAAATCTTCCCGGAAGCTCACCGCCAGGCTCAAACCAGGCTCAAACCAGCTTCCGGGAAGGTGATTATGTATTTTCTTGCGCCCCGCACCCTCTGTTTGTGCAGAGTAACGCATGATGACCTTTTCCGAGGCAGAACACCTCCCTATTGAAACCCTGGCCGACTACGCCGAATGTCGCCTGACGCCCGATGACGCGGCGCGTGCCGCCGCGCACCTGGCCGGCTGCCCGGCCTGTCAGGCGGATGTGGCCTGGCTGCGGCAAATCATCGTCCTCATCGGCAGCGATGATTGGGAAGATGCCCCCTCCGCGCTCACGCGCCAGATTGTGCGCAGCTTCCGCCCGGCGCCGTCCCCGTTCGCCTTATGGGCCGCATGGCTGCGCCGCCCACCAATACGCCTCGCCGCCGCCTTCGTCGTTCTCTTGCTGTTGCTGAGCGGTTACTGGCTGCTACGCCCCCCCGCCAGAAAGCTCGCCACCATCACCGCCCAACAGGGGCTGGTCGAAATTCGCCGCGAAAACGAGACGGCCTGGCGGACGGCTACCGGCACAGTTGTCCTTTCCGCCGGCAGCGAAATACGCACCGGTCCTGATTCCGGCGCCCGTCTTCCCTTCTTTGATGGCAGCATCCTCCACCTGGGAGCCAACACAACCATTAACGTTGACGCCATCGTCGCCGGTGACGACGGGGGGCGCATCGTCTTGCTACGGCAGTCGCTCGGCTCCGTACGTTACGAGGTGGAAACAGCGCCCACCGCCCAATCCCGCTTCGAAATCAACACCCCCGGCGCCGCCATCTTCGTGCATGGTACGGTGTTCGACCTGCAAGTCGCCCCTGATGGGGCCACAACCCTGCATATGGTGACCGGGCAAGTGACCGTGCGCGCGCAGAATGAGGAGATGGTAGCCGCGGCGAACCAGACAGTCCTCGTTGCCCCGGGCCAGCCGCCTTTGCGGCTATCGCCCGTTCCGCCCACGCCGACGCGCGCGGCTATCCGCCTGGCGACAGCCACGGCCCTGCCGGTCGTGACCGCCAGCGCCACGCCGACTGACGCGCCCTCGGCGACGCCCACGCGGATTCCACCGACGCGGACACCATCGCCCGCGCCCAGCGACACGGCCACGTCACCGCCGCCCACCACGCAGGCGCCGCCCAGCCCCCCGCCTCCGCCTACCGAGACACAGCCCCCGCCACCGTCGCCTACCGACACGCAGTCTCCCCCGTCAACGGCGACCCGTGGCCCTGTTCCCGTCCTTACAGTCACCTTGTCGCCGCCTACGCTGCAGCCGACAAGCCCGCCTGAGGGGACGCGCGTGCCCGCGGCATCCGAAACGCCCTTCCCGATCCCCACGCCGCGACCGACGCCAACACTCAGCCCGACTCATGCGCCACCGCCGACGGAAGAAGTCGGTATGTCCGTGGCCGCATCAGGATCGTTTGCCTCTATGTTCATTGTCTTTGCCAGCGATGGTGACGGCTCTTCCCCTTTGCCTCTCACCATCTCCCTGATAGGCGGCGTGGGAGCGCCCGGCCCACGTCCGCCCAGGTAATCCCCTAAAATGCCGGCATGGGTCAAACCATGCCGGCATTCCCCTTCTTTGGCATCACTTCTTTTTTCCCCTCCTCCCGCACCAACCCCCTCCCCATAACGGGGAGGGGGTTTGGGGAAAATGGGACCAGTTTCCCCCCCTGATGCCCCCAATCATGTATTTTCATCCTCATAGCCGTCTCTGTATAGATACTTGGTAACCGCTAAGGAACGGAAATCAAACAAGACAGCGAAGTTGTTTCCTTACCGTTCCTTCAAACTGACGACGCCATTCCGTACTTTATTTCATCGTCAGTCCTGGGCAGATTGGTCCAATCGTCAGAAGCCTGTTTCCCTGTAAGAAGTAGCGTAAGAAGGACCAAAGTCTCTATTCCCCCTGCTCTTCATTTGCTACAGTTATCTTAGCCAGGCGCAGTACTCCATCATTCTTCCCACTTTTGTTGCGCCCGCGCGCCGCGTGCGGCGCATCTTTCTGCATCAGGTTACTTCGTCATTGTAGTACAAGGAGAACCTTATGTTGTCATCGGACGAATACGTTACCTTTGCCGACACCCTGCCGGCAACTACACAACAATGGGGCGAGATATTTCCTCCGATTTTGCTCGCACCCCCCACGTCTGCGTGGACGCAGCCCGCCGTCGAAATCCGACCCACGCCTGCCGGCAAGCGCGGCTATCTCCGCGCCAAAAGAATGTTTGACCTAATCGCCTGTTTTCTCCTCTTTCCCTTTGCGCTTATTCTCACCATCATCATTGCTTATTTCATCTGGCTGGAAGATGGCGGCCCGCCATTCTTCCAACAAACCCGCACCGGGCAACATGGCCGCCGCTTCAGCATGTTCAAATTCCGTACCATGGTGCGCAATGCCGAAGAAATGAAGCAGCAGTTGATGCACCTGAACGAACTACAGCCGCCCGACTTCAAGATCGCCAACGATCCGCGCGTCACGCGCGTGGGAAAGTTTCTGCGTCGCAGCAGCCTGGACGAACTACCGCAGATCATCAACGTCATCAAGGGCGATATGAGCCTCGTCGGTCCTCGTCCTACCTCTTTCAAGGCGGAAACGTATGAGCCGTGGCAGCGGCAGCGACTGGCCGTTGTGCCCGGCTTGACGGGACTCTGGCAGGTTTCCGGGCGCAGCGAGCTTGAATTTGATGAGCGCGTGATGTTGGACATCGAATACATCGAAAACCAATCTCTCTGGTTGGATTTGCGTATTTTGTGGCAAACGGTCGGCAGCGTCTTCAAGGGGCGCGGTGCTTATTGAAACCATGTAACAAGGCGTGATCAAAGAACAGTTGCTACACCTGGATAGACTGCGCTGGGTGCAACGAGTTTGGGGACCTCGCTGTCTCACCGTGCTGGCTTACCACCGTATTGCCGACCCCCACCAGGCGGATTTTCGCACCTATCGCGCCAACGTCAGCGCCACGCCCGCGAATTTCGCGGCGCAACTGGATTTCTTGCATAAACATTTCCAGCCGGTTTCTCTCGCGGAGGTGCTGGCGTGGTTGGAGGAGGGGCGTTCGCTGCCGCGTTACCCGGCGTTGGTGACGTTTGATGATGGTTATGCGGATAATTGGTCGGCGGCAATGCCGGCACTTCGTGCCCACCAAACCCCCGCCCACATCTTCCTCGCCACCGCCTACATCGGCCAAAACCGCCCCTTCTTCTGGGACCTGGCCGCCTACTGCTTCCACCACACCCCCCTGCCCGAAGCCGAACTCCCCGGACAGGGGCGCGTCAGTTGGCCCGACCCACAAAGCAAACAATCCGCCCTGGAAAACTGGCTTGCCTGGCTAAAAACCCTCCCCGACGCCGCCAAATGGGTCGCCCTGGAGCAGTTGCCGGACCAACTCCACGTCACCATACCCGACAACGCCTTCGCCGGCCTCCATCTCACCTGGGACCAGGTGCGCCAAATGGCCCGCGAAGGCATCTCCTTTGGCGCACACACCCACACCCACCCCATCATGACGCGCATCTCATTGCCGCAAGCGCGTCATGAAGCGAACCTTAGCCGCGCACGGCTGCAAGAAGAACTCGGACAATCGGTGACCACCTTCGCCTTCCCCAACGGACAGGCCACCGATTTCAACACGCGGCTGCAAGACATGCTGCATCAATGCGGCTTCCGCGCCGCTTTTACCCTGCTCCCCGGCCCCAACCGCGCCCGTCAGGCGCGCCGCGCCCCCTTCGCCATCCGCCGCGTTGCCATCCACTACCGCGACGCGCTGCCGCGTTTTGCCGGCAAAGTCATGGGCCTCACCCGCCTCATCAACCTGCCACGATGATCCGATTATTCGTTGGCCCCCCGCACATACAGTATAATGTGCCTGGCGGCTGTGGCTTTCCCATTGTCCGGCAGCCGTCTGTCCGCGCAAGTTGTCTACTTCCAACCAATGAATGACAAAAACCCACGTAAAGGAGCGTGCATCATATGAGAATACGATCTTTCCTATTGGCTTTGTTGTCTATCTGGCTGCTTGCCGCCTGCACACACGCGCAATCCGACCAACAGGCGGCAGATCCATCAGGTAAACCCGTCATCACCGTTTACCGGGCGCCTACCTGAGGCTGCTGTGGCGATTGGATCGCGTACATGGAAGACAATGGATACACGGTTCAGGTGGAAAATGCGGACAACCTCGCGGCCATCAAAGACCAGTATCATGTGCCCCCCTCGCTCCAATCTTGCCACACAGCCATCGTGGATGGCTACATTATAGAAGGCCACGTCCCCGTGGCCGACGTTGAGCGACTTCTGACCGAACGGCCCGATATTGCCGGTCTGGCCGTGCCCGGAATGCCTATTGGCTCCCCTGGCATGGAAGTCGAAGGCGCGGCAGCCCAACCATATGATGTCCTGGCCTTTGACAAGTCAGGCAACGTTTCCCTGTTTGCCAGTTATGGCAGTTAGGGTGTGACCTGGTTCAATTTCGCAGACAGAGCACTGGCATTTTGCGCGTGGCGGCTTCCGCTCGCCCACATATGGGATTTTGCCCGGCCACAACCACGACTCCCATCACCTATGTGGCTTTTGCCAGATGCGCGTCGCGGATTGAACCAGGTCTGCATCATGATGTTTCTGTAAATGGGATTGCGTGACCACCTCTGGCGTACACGTTCAGCGTCTCCCGCACCATCCGCCGCGGATCAAACCGTTGCCGCACCAGGGCATGGGCGGCCTCGCCCAACGCCCGCGCCGCCTCGTGGTTTTCCGCCAGCCAGCACAACCCATCCGCCAGCGCTTGCGGATCGGCGGGCGGAACCAGCAGCGCCGTCTCGCCATGCGTCAGCAGTTCCGCCATCCCGTCCACCCGCGTCACCAGCAGCGGCAGCCGCTGTGCCGTGGCTTCCAACAGGGCGTAGGGCAGCCCTTCCGCCAATGAGGAGAGACAAAAAGCGTCGCTGGCGCGGAGCAATGCCGGCACATCCCGCCGAAAACCCGCCAGATGAATCCGATCCCCCACCCCCGCGTCGGCAATGTGCGCCGTCAACTCCGGGCGCAGCCGCCCCTCCCCCACCAGCAGGCAGCGCAGTTGCGGGCAACGCCCCGCCGCCAGCCGCAGCGCCTCAACCAGATACGTATGCCCCTTTTGCGGCTCCAGCCGCCCCACCACCGTCACCACAAACGTCTCCGGTCCCCACCCCAGCGCCTGCCGCCAGCCATCGTCCGCCTCTGCCACGGCCATCCCCTCCAGGTCCACCGTATTATCTATCAAGGCCACATCCGTCACCCCCAGGTCGTGCAAATAATCCCGGATCGATTGCGACACCGTCACAAAATGACAGCCCCACCATCGATTCAAATGCAGCACCTGCTCGTACAACTTCCCTCGCGCGGAATCATCTTGCACCCGCCCATACGCCAGGTGTACCGTGGAAATACGTGCCGGCACACGCGCCAACCACGCCGCCAGCAATCCCCACAACTGGGACTGGGGATTGTGCGCATCCACAACCGGGCACGAATGCCGGCGGATATACCGATACAGAGCCACCGCCAGGCGCGGATCGCCACGCCCATACGCCAGCGGCAGCACATTCAAGTTGGCGGCCAGCAGCCGTTCGTGTAAAACCGATCCCGGCAGCGTGGCCACGACGTAAGGCAGCCGCCCATGAAAGGCGCGCGCCAGGTCAAAAACGCGCACTTCCGCGCCGCCGTACCGTTTTGCTAATGCAACCAACAACACCATGGGTTTTTCCTGCCTAACTGCCCATCAACCTTCCCGGAAGCTTTGAGCTTCCGGGAAGGTAATCGTGTCTCAATCCTATCCGACGCCCCGGTGGGCATCAATGACCCGAAAGGTACAATAACACCCCGGTAGATCGCGCCCCTGGCGCGCCCGCACCGAAAAAGCCTCAAGCCAATCCCCAAAATCGCGCCTTTTCCGGATCGATATTTTTCCGGATTGGCCTTACAGGACAGACCTATGCTCAACCCGCTCACTTACATTCGCGCCCTGCTCCACGGCTGGTGGATACTGCTGGCCGCGCTCTGCCTCAGCACGGGCGCGGGCCTGGCCTACAGCTACAGCCAGCAGCCCGTGTACAAGGCGGAGACAACCTTTATCGCCAATCCCAGCCTGAATGCCGGCAGCACGGGCGAACTACTAGACCGCATCGACACGCTGGCGCGCCGCACCGGATTGGTAACAAACTATTGCGAGATTTTGCGGAGCGCGTTGATCATAGACCAGGCCGTGGCGATTTTGAATGTGCCGGCATCCGCCATTAACCCCTACGACGTAAGCTGCGTCGTCCTGCCCGACGCCAGCATCCTCCAACTCAAAGTCAAAGGCCCCTCCCCCCTCCTCGCCGCCGACCTGGCAAACGCCATTGGCGCCGCCGGCCTCAGCTACCTCACCAACCTCTACGACATCTTCGAACTGCGCCAGCTCGATCCCGCCACTCCCGCCTCCTATCCCGACTCCCCCAACCACACCACCGACCTCACCCTGTCCCTCGTCCTCGGACTCGTTGGCGGCATCGGCCTCATCGTCCTACGACAAGCCCTGCTCGACTTCTTCCGCTCACCCGCCATCGCGGAAACCCCCCATGCGTGACCGTTCGCTCCCGTTCCAGCCTCCTCCGGCGCTGATCACCCTGTTCGCGCTAGGCCTCGTCGGCAGCGTCATGCTGGCGCTCCTGCTGATCCTGGTCGGCTACAACGGCCAGCGCCTGGGGCTGCTGCTCATCAGCGGCCTGCTGGCGGCGGGCGCGGGCGCGGCCATCCTGTGGCAGCCGCAATTGGGCGCATACGTCCTCGTCGTCACCATCTGCACCAATATGTCCACGGTATTCACCGACCAGGGGCTGCCCTCCATCACCAAACCGCTGGTAGCCCTGATTTTCGCCGGACTGCTGCTCAATCGCCTGTTCACCCGCCGTCCGCTGCCCCGTTTCGGCTGGGTGGAGTGGTCCATGCTGGCCTATGGCTGCGTCTGGGTCGCTTCCGGCTTTGTTGCCCGGCATCAATGGATCGTGATGAGCCTGATCACCGATTTTGGCAAGGATTTTCTCATCCTGGTTTGCATCGTGGCCGCGCTGGAAGAGCCGCGACACTGGCGGCGCGCGCTGTGGCTGGCGCTGTGGGCGGTGACGGCGTTGGCGGCGCTGGGCAGCTACCAGGTGTTGACGGGAAATTATGGGCAGACGTTCTACGGTTTTGCCGGCAACAGCAACGAACAAGTCCTCTCTGGCGTGTTGGGATACCGCCTTATCGGCCCCCTCAGCGACCCCAACTTCTATGGCCTCATCCTCTCCGCCGTCTTCCCCCTGGCCATCTACCGCTTCCTCGACGAATCCCGCCTCCTCTACCGCCTCGCGGCGGCGGGCGCGGCCCTGCTCATCCTCTTCGCCATCGTCAACACCTACAGCCGCGGCGCCCTCGTCATCCTCTTCGTCTGCGCCCTTTTTCTGCTGTGGGAGCGGCGCGTGCGCCCCGCCTCCCTCGTCCTGATCGGTCTGGCGGGACTGCTGCTGTGGCTGATCATGCCCGCCTCCTACAGCGAACGGCTGCGCGGCGTCACCGACGTCCTCAGCGGGGACGCCAACGTGCGCGACGAAAGCTCCCTGCGCGGGCGCGCCAGCGAATTCATCTCCGGCCTGATGATGTTTGCCGACCACCCCGTGCTGGGCGTGGGCGTGGGCAATTTCTCCAGCGAATACCAGACCTACGCCAGCGAATTGGGGCTGGAATATCGCGCCAAACCACGCGAAGCGCACTCCCTCTACGTGGAGACGCTGGCGGAAACGGGATTGATCGGCATATCGGCCCTCGGCCTGCTCTTTGGCGGCCTGCTGCTGCGTCTGAACCAGATACGGCGGCATCTGCGGCCGCGTGACCCGCGCGCGGCCATCTGGATCACCTCGCTCCTCCTCTGCATCCTCGCCTACCTCACCGGCAGCATCTTCCTGCACGGTGACTACATTCGCTATTTGTGGCTGCTGGTGTCGTTGGCGGCGGCGGCCATCCATCTCTATCCGCTCCCCGGCCAGGAACATCGTTCCGCCGGGGAGATTCATGCCCGTACCGCATCATGACCACGCAAGCCGTCGATTCCCACAACGTCACCCGCCGCACCGCGCAAGCCGTCATCTGGAACTATCTCTCCTTCGGCCTGGGCAAGCTGCTGGTGCTTGTCTCCACGGGCATTCTCGCCCGCCTGTTGGACAAGGAGGATTTCGGCCTGGTCGGCTTTGCCACGTTGACCATCAACTACCTCTCCGTCATCCAGGACCTGGGGCTGGGCGCGGCCCTCATCTACCGCCGCGACCGTGTGCAGGAAGCGGCGAATACGGTCTTTACCATGAATCTGGCCGTGGGCGTGCTGCTGTCCGCGCTCACGGCCCTGGTCGCCCCCGCCGTGGCCGTCTACTTCCGCGAACCGGAGGTGACGCCGTTGCTGCGCCTGCTGGGTCTGACGTTTATCCTGAACGCGCTGGGGGCGATTCATATTGTGCGCTTGCAGCGGGAACTCGCTTTTGGACGGAAGATGATTCCCGATCTGGCACGGGCGACGGTGAAGGGATTTGCCGGCATTGGCTTCGCTCTCCTCGGTCTGGGGGCATGGTCACTCGTCTGGGGACAAATTGCCGGCATCATCGCCGGTGTCATCCTCGCCTGGGTCGTCTTCCCCTGGCTGCCCCGGCTGCAAATTGAGCGAGAAATCGCCGGCTCCATGTTTCGCTACGGCGCATCCATGCTGGGCATCAACATCCTCGGCGCACTCGTCAGCAACATCGACTACGTCATCGTCGGGCGCGTCCTGGGCGACGAAGCCCTGGGCGTGTACACTCTGGCCTACCGCCTGCCTGAACTACTCATCCTCAACATCCTCTGGGTCGTCAGCGCCGCCGTCTTTCCTGCCTACGCCGCCCTGCAAAAAGACCCAGACACGCTGCGGCGCGGCTTCCTGGTGACACTGCGCTTCCTGGAACTGGTCAGCGTCCCCCTCTGCCTGGGGCTGTTCCTCGTCGCCGATCCGCTGGTGCGCGTCGCCTTTGGCGAAAAATGGCTGGAAGCCGTGCCCGTGGTGCGCATTCTGGCCCTGTTCATGCTGGCCCGTTCCGTGGGTAGCAACGTCGGTGACGTGTACAAAGCGATTGGCCGCCCGGATATTTTGGTTAAACTGGGGCTGATCATCCTGCCGCCACTCGTCGCGGCCCTTTGGTATGGAACGCGCTACGGGCTGGTGGGCGTGGCGCTGGCGCACCTGGCCCTGGCATTTGTGCGCACCGGGCTGCGCCTGTGGGTGGCGACGCGGCAAATGGACGTGGGATGGCGGGAGATGGTGGCGGAGGTGATGCCGGCATTCGCCGCCGGCCTCGCGCTTCTGGCAACAGGAATCCCCGCCCTCTGGTTCACCCGCGCCCTCCCCCCACTCGCCCGCCTGCTCCTGATCACCGCCGCCGGCGGCATCGGCTACCTGTCCATCGCCTGGCTGCTCGCCCGCGACTCGCTGCGCCACGCCTACCACATCGTGCGCGCCCGCTAACCGCGTCGCGGCCCAAAACCTATGAGACAAAAACACCTTTTCCTCCCGCTCCGAAGCCTGCTCGCCGCCGGCCTGCTGCTGCTTCTCCTGCTCGGCGGACTACGCCGCCTCCCCCCCGCGCGCGCGCAGGCCCCCACCCCAACTACATCCCCCGCGGGCGTCTTCGATTTCACCCTCGCCGACCTGGGACAAAGCACCGGCGTCCTGCTCTCGCCGCGCGGCGAACTAGCCATCCCTTTTACCACCCCCAAAGATTGGGCCATTCGCGGCGAAGAAAGCACCATTACACTCCATTACGACATCTTTTATGCCGGCAACGCCACCCCAACCTACCTGCCGCCACAACTAGACGGCGCGCGCGTCCACGTCAGCCTCAATGGTATCGAACTGGCAACCTTCATTCCCCGCCCCACCAACGACGCCACCTTGCGCCTGCCCATTCCCTTTGGAGCCGTCATCGACCCGGAAGCCAACGACCACACCCTGCAACTCACCCTCTACGCCGGCCCCGACTGCACGGAGTTGGACAGCATCCGCCTCGTCCTCCACGATGACACGCAAATCCACCTCGCCTACACCACCCTGCCCCCGGTCACGGACCTCTCCACCTTCCCGCGCCCCCTCTGGCGCGAGCGCCTGACGCCAGAGACGAGCCTCATCGTGTTGCCCGACGCCTTCAGCGACGCCGACCTCAGCGCCGCCGCCGCCGCCGCCGCCGCCATCGGCCAGAAAACGGACGGCGCCGTGCGCACGGCGATCGTCACCGCCGCCGCGCTCACGCCCAACCAGTTGGCGCAAAATGACATCGTGGCTGTGGGGCAGCCGGAGCAAAACGCCTTCACCGCCGACCTGTATGCGCGCGGCCTGCTGCCCACGCGCCTGCGCGCCCAACCCGCCGACCTGAATGTGACCACAACCGACACCACGTATACGCTTGGCTTGCAAGCGCGTTCCCCCGTCTCCGCGCTCACGGGCGCGCGCCTCGTGGCGGAACTGCCCCCCTTCCACACGTTCGCCGCCTGCGCGGGGGATTGTTACGCCAATGGGCGGCTGGTTTCCTGGGATATTCCCATCAGCGGGACCATGACGGCGACTTTGCAAATCAACTTTAACGACCGGCCCGTGCCGGCATCCACCACCCCCATCACCCTCACCATCGTCAACAGCGCCGGTGGTCCCCTCTATGCCCGCGGCAGCGGCACCGCCGCCACGGACACCGCCAGCGTCCTCTACGACCAGGACCGCGCCATCCTCTACCCCGACGATGGCCTGCTGCAACTCATCCCCTCCCCGGACAGCCCAGACCACGTCGTCCTCGTCGTCACCGGCGCATCCGGCGCAGGCGTCCTCAAAGCGGCGCGCGCCCTCTCCAGCGCCGAACCCGTCCTCAGCTTTGGCGGCAGCACCGCCATCATTCGCGCCGTGCGTCCCTGGACGCAGCCAACAACCGGCCTGGCGGCGCTGCCGCAAACGTTCTCATTGGCCGACCTCGGCTATCGCGGCGCGCTGCTGCAAGGCATTGGCCGCAAAACCTCCTCCATCAGCTTCGACGTGCCCGCCAACTGGCGCATCCTGTCCGGAAGCAGCCTCACCCTCCACTACATCCAGTCCAACGCGCTCAATCCCACCCTCTCCAGCCTTAGCGTGGAACTGAACGGCAACCCCATCGGCGCGGCGTCCAGCGTCGCCGGCGGCGGAACGCAGCAGTTGGTCGTGCCATTGGAGCCAGACGACCTGCCGCCCGGCAGCCACAACCGGCTCCGCTTCATAGCCGAGATGGGGCTGGACGATCCCTGCCTGCCGGAAGATACGCCGCTGGCCTGGATGCGCATTGACAACGGCAGTCTGCTGACGCTGCCACGCCAGGTGGTGACGACCACATTGGCCGCCGGCGATTGGCAAAACCTGGACGGCCCCGCCCTCGACTTGCGGAACGTGGTGTTTGTGCTGCCGGATGCGCCCAACGGCGTGGAGTTGGCCGCGCTGGGGCAATTGGCGAACCGATTGGGGCAGGAGACAACGGGAGCCGGGCTATCGCCACAAGTGGCGCGCGGCGCGCTGGACACGGGGGCGCTGGTGGAGCAGTTTGTCATCGCCGTGGGGCGACCCACGCGCAACGCCTTCGTTGCCGCGCAAAACGAGGCACTGCCGCAGCCATTTTTGCCGGGGAGCGACGTGCCGCGCGAGACGGTGGGGTCGGTTGTCTACCGCCTGGGCGCGGATGCCAGCCTGGGGATTATTGAGATCATGCCTGCGCCGTGGTCCCCCGCCCACCCTTTCCTCCTCATCAGCGGCTCCACGGATGAAGGCGTCGCCTGGGCCGGCCACGCCTACGCGGACCCCACGTTGTCCGGGGGCATTGATGGCAGCGTGACGCTGGTGCAGGATGAGCGCCTCGTCTCTTTTGATGCCAATGTGGACAGCGGCGGCGCGGTCGGCGCCATCAATGACCTCACCGGCGCGCCGACACAGATCGATCTGGTGATGCCCGCGCCCACGGCGGCGGCCACGGCGGTCGCTGCCGCGCCCACCGGGGTCGCCCCCACCGCCGCCGCCGCCGCGATAGTCACGGTGACGCCCGCCAGTTCGCTGCCGGACCGGTATGCGCCGCCGGACAGCGCCCCATCCCCGGCGACGCGCGCCCTCATTGTGGGCTTGCTGGCGGTGGGTGCGCTGCTGGCGGTGGGCGGGACGCTGTTTAGCTGGCGCAAATCCAGGAAGGGGGGGTAAGTTGTGGCTGGTGGTGGGACGGATTGGCGGTTTTTGCCGGAAATGCCGGCATCCGGGCGTGCCCTCCTGCTTGATCCTCCCGATGAAGGGCTGGCCGCCAGTTTCGCCGTGACCCTGTTGGCGACTGGGGAACCGTTGCCCGCCGCCGCGTCCCCGTTTGACCTGATCGCCTTGCCGGATGGATTGCGCGTGGTGGACCAGTTGCCGGCATTCGCGCACCATCTGCATCCGAGGGGAACCTTGTTCATCAGCTTTGCCACGCCGTGGAGACGAAGGGGGCATGCCGTCGCCACGCCCCGCCAGGTACGGCGGCGGTTGCGGCAGGCGGGTTTGCGTCCCGTGGCCGTTTATGGCCTGTGGCCCGACCATCTGCGCCCGACTTACATTTTCCCCCTGACGTCGGCGGCGTTGCGGTTTGTCTTTTGGCGCGTTTTGCGTAAAATGCCGGCATTCCCGCGCCAAATCCTGACCCACCCCTTTTTCATGCGCCTGCTCATCCCTTTCCTTCCCGCTTACGCCATCATTGCCACCCCCGCCGCTGATGACGACCGTTCGATCTGAGTTAAATGCCGGCATTCAAGCCGAACTCCCCATCGCCCTCGGCGTCATCCCCTTTGGCATGATCTACGGCGTGCTGGCCGTCGCCGCCGGGCTGCCGCCACTGCTGGCGCAGGCCATGTCCGCCATCGTCTTCGCCGGTTCGGCCCAGTTCATCGGCGTGCAGCTATTCGCCAACGCCACCCCCTTGGGCGTCATCTGGCTCACCACCTTCGTCGTCAATTTGCGCCACCTCCTCTACAGCGCCTCCATCGCCCCCCACGTACAGCACCTCTCCCGCCGCTGGAAGTGGACGCTGGCCTACTTGCTCACCGACGAAGCCTACGTGACCGCCATCCTGCGCTACAACGACGCGGAGAAGCAGTCGCCGTTTCAGCACTGGTTCTTTTTTGGCGCGGGCATCACGTTGTGGGTGTGCTGGCAGGTCAGCACGGCGGTGGGCATCTTCCTCGGGGCGCAGGTTCCCGCCAGTTGGGCGCTCGACTTCACGCTGGCGCTGACGTTTATCGGCCTCGTCGTGCCCGCCCTCACCGGTTGGCCTCCGGCGGCGGCGGCGCTGACGGCGGGGATTGTGGCCTTGCTGGCGGCGGGGCTGCCGTATAAATTGGGATTGCTGCTGGCGGCAATTGCCGGCATCACCGCCGGCCTCCTCAGCGAACGTGACGCCCCTTCCCCCTGAGAGTCACGCCTTTAGTTTGGGGGAGTCTCGTCATTCCCAGCGCAGGGAAGCATCTCCACACTGCGGGGATGCTTCCCTTCAGCCTGCCCCATGCGTTAAATTCACGCCCTTCCTGTCCGGCATCCTTCGCGGCTCCCAACCCTGGCCACTATCCACCATCCACTGACCACTATTCTACGCCGCCAGAATCGCCAAAATACGGTTGACGAGGGCGGCGCTGTTGCCGTCAATATTCGCCGTGAGTGCCGCCGCATCCCGCTCCCCCGCCCAGATACGTTGCACCGCTTCGCGCACCATCCATCCCTTTGCCTCCAGTTGCGGCAGCAGTTCTTCAATCTCCTCCCGGCCAAACTGCCCCGCCGCCTCCCGCGCCGCCGCCGCAATGGATTGCAGCAGCGGTTCCCACTGCTCCAGAATTTGCGCCATGCGCTCTGCGGCGGATTGTTCTTGTTTAGCCTTTTCGTGTTGCACAAGCTCCCACACGGCGGCAATGGCCGCGTCCCCGGAGGGGAAGGTTTGCGGCAGGCGGGCAAAAAGCTCACGGAACCGCACCCCACGGATTTGCTCCACCTGCTCTACCACTGAGTCAAACGCTGGCGGCGCGGGTGGCAGGTCGGATTGACGCAGATTAGCAATAGCAATAGATTTTTGACCTGATTGAATAGAGGTCCAAATTAAAGCCGCCGCCAGCCGATGGGCGAGGACGCGCGCGGGGGGCGCGCCGTGGCGCTCCAAGTAGTTGCCCAGGTTGTGGTGGCTGATGGCGCAAGATTCCGGGTCGTTGGCCTGGTAGCTGTAGCGTAGGGCCGTCTCCTCAAAGCGCACCGCCGCTTCCCGATTCCCCACCTTGTCTTCCAGGTCCGCCAGGGCGCTGTACACCTTGCCCAAACCCGGAATATCCTTCTCCCGTTCAAAAACGGCGCGGCAGTCGCCCAGCAGGGCGCGCACCTCGTCGCTGCGGCCCAGGCGCAGCAGGGGGCCATAATCATTGAAGCGCGTCCGCGCCAGTTCCAGCGCCTCCGCCCCCCGCGCTTCCATGTAGCGCACACTGTCGGCGTTGAGCGCCAGCGCCTCCGCCCACCGCTCCAGACCCTGGGCGGCTTGACGACCCGTATCCAGCAGCCCTTCGCGCACATTCCACGGGTTGGCCGTCTCCACCGCCTCGCTCTCCTCGGGCATCTCCAGTTGCGGCCGCAGTTCCGCTACCCGCGCCAGCACCGCTTCGGACTCCCCCATCCTGTTCAGCACCTGCAAACGCATTCCTTCGTCGGCCAACTGCGTCCACGGTCCCAACCCGGCGCGGCGGCTGTAGCCGGCCTTGTCTTCCGCCACCGCCAGCGCTGCCGGCAAACGCCCCCCGACCATCAGCAAATTGAGCAGATTTCCGGCAGCGTTGGATGCCCGACGAAAATCGCCTTGTTCTACGCAGAATCGAATTCGATCCCGCTCCATCTGCTCCGCCTCGGCAGTGCGGCCGGCCTGCCACAGGGCATTTGCCAGCACGCCCGCATCCGTCAAGGCGCGCTCCGTGCCCGCCGTCTCCGCCACAATCCGCCGCAGCAGGGGAATGGCGAAAGCCAGCGTCGCCGGGCTGCTGTCTCGCTGGATCATCTGCTCCAGCAACGTTGCCGCCTCCGCCCACCGCGCCCGCCGCAGCAGGTAGGGCGCGGCGCGGCGGCCGCTTTCCGCCACCAGCCGCCCGCCCCCCTGCATCTCCGTGCGCCGGCCGTGTTGGTAAGCGGCAATCCAGTAATCTCCCAACGCCTCATCCACGGCCGCCAGCGTCGCCACCGCCGCCGCCGCGCGCGTCGCCTCCGCCACGCCCGGGTGAATGATGATGACGGCGGGCGCGGGCGCCGCGCCCGCCAGGGAGGATTGCAGTTGCGCCAGAATCCGCTGCAGTTGGTCCGGCGGCAGGTTGGCGATCTCGTCGCCGAACTGCGCCGTGAGCAGGGCCAGCAGTTGTTCCATGTCCGGGACCGGGGCCGCTGGCGACGCGACGGCGGAGGGCTGCTCCACGGCAATCAACCCCGCCTGCTCTAGCGCCGCCAACGCCGCCGGCAGCCCCAACCGCGGCTGCGCCAGAACGTCCGCCGCCTGCTCCGCCCCCAACCGCCGCAAGAAATCGCCCCAGTTGGCGTCAATGATATTCGTGATCCGGTCCGGCGGCTCCAGGCGGCAGAGGAAAGTGAAGAGCAAATTGGCGGCGGGGGACAGCCGCCCGCTCACGCCCTGCGTCCACTGCCCCAGCGCGACCACGAAAGCCCCCTCCGTCTGCCGCGTCTCCCCTTCCTGCGCATCATCGGGGCGCGCCTCAAAAAAGGCGCTCAACGCCGCCGCGTCCGCCGTGGTCGCCGCCGCCGCCGCTTCCAGTTGCGCCCGCAGCGCGGCGCGGTCGGCGGCCAGGCCGTCCGCCAGTTCCAGCAGCTTTGGGTGTCCCTGCGCCAACCACAGCGCCTGCCGCAGCAAATCCTGCCCTTCCTCGTCGCCAAACAACGTCCGCAAATGGGGCAGTTCCCGCGCCAACAGCACGCTCTCGGCAAAGCTGAGGGCGTGGATCGCCTCCCGCCGCACCGCCGCGTGGTCGGCCAGATCCGCGGGCAGGCGGCGGCTGGTAAGAATGACGCGCGACGCCCCGCGATGCCCCAACAGCGCCGCCATCAGTTCCCCCCAGCGCGAGTCGCGCCAGCGGTTGCCGTCCGTGAGCAGGCTTTCCAGGTTGTCCAGCACCAGCAGCAGGCTGTACTGGCTCAGCAGGCCGCGCAAACGGGGCAGCGTGTGGGTGCGCCACGTCCGCGGGTCGTCCAGCGCCGCCGTCAGCGCCAGGTGGGGCGCGTTCAACTGCCGCTCTATCTCAAACATCAGGTTAAACCTTTGGTTTTCCCTAACTGAGAGAAAACAGGGGGTGCAAAAAGGGGCGTGTTGATGGATGATTAGTATGTGAAAACAAACACCAACACCAACACGCCCACAGCTATCCATTATCAGGTGCAACAAGCAATTGAGCAAATGGTTGCCACGCTGCCGAAAGGAACCGATTTAGGAATCTGTGATGTCATCAGCGCGATGTACAGCGGATACTTTGTCGAATCAGGCGGTGGCATCATGCCCGCGGTCGACCAGTATTTGAGCGCATTCATTGATGATGAGGCAGAACGAGCCGCAAGGAGTCGTCGGGCAGCCAAAGCGATCACGTACGGTCAGTTCAATCTGGCGGAGTTGCTCGACGAGTTGAAAAAGCAAGTAGACGCGGCTGGTCAATGGCAGGCAACGGTGATTCAAGGGTACCAGCTGAAACCCGTCGATATGACGGCATACAAAAGGGCACGAGTGAAAGGGCTGAAGAGCAAAACGTATGATTCAGATGCCCACAAAGCGGTGCCCGGTGTGCCATTTGGCATGATGGGGACAACAGGGCGTGTTGGAGAACAACGGGTCGCCATCCTGGAACTACTGGTCTGCGGTGATACGAGTCAAAACGCGCCATCCGCGGAGATGGAAAAGGTGTACAAGCAGGTCGGCAAAAAGCTGACGGAGACGGACCTGGCCCTCTTTGATGCTGGATTTTCATTGGTAGATGCGGTTAGGCATGGGGTGAATAACTGTGTGGTACGGCTAGCCAAGAACTGCACCTTCGGCAAAACAGCAGGCAAGATACCGCCGCGAACCTCCAAGAAGGGGCCAACGCCCAGCCGCCACCAGGCTGAAGTGGTGCGCCCATTGGCGCGAAAACATGGGGACAATCTCCTGCCAGCGTCTCAACCAACGCAAACGCACACGCTTGTTGCTGAGGATAGCGTTGAGATAAAGGTTGAGGTCTGGTCCCCCGTCTACTTCCTGGAGCGTCATCTAGATCGGGTTGAAGACGAAAAGCGTAAGCGCAAATTGCGACACACGCCGCTCCAGGTTGTCGCCATTCACCACCCCGATTTCGAAGACCCGCTGCTGCTGGGTACACCTGTGTTGGAACTGACCGCGGCCTCCATGCAGGCGATTTACCCAGAACGCTGGCCGATAGAAGGAGTTCCGCAAACGGGCAAGTACATTTTGTCTGGTGGCGGCGGTCGGCATTATGTCCACCACCCGACCGCGCTCACGCGCTTGCCGGCGCTGACCATGATTTTCGGGTCGCTATTGAAATATCTGGCGGCGACCCTACCGCCAATCCGGACTGGCTTCTGGGACAGAGCTGCCAAACCGACGTATGGACACCTGATGAAGCATTTAAAAAAAGTTGGTCTGCCACTTTCCAACCAACTTTCTAAGAAGGCTTCGGTTACGGCACATTTGCCGCCTGGATACGAAGCTATCCGGCTCGCAAAGGCCTGATTTCGGGTTTGAAGCACCAAAATTCAAACCCCATTTACGGAAAACTAAAGTTAAACAGCTCTTGCCCGATCCGCGGGCGCTGCCCGTCCGCCCCCTCTTCCGGGGCGTGATACCAGACTTGCCCCTGGAAGCGCTCCCGCTCGTGGCGGTAGGCCAGTTCCAGGGCGCAGGCCGTCTTGCCCGCGCCCGGCATGCCGTAAAAGAGAACGCCGCGCATCCCGCTGGCGGGGGCCAGCGCCTGGCTGGCGCGCAGCAACGGCTGCACCCGCCCCACCAGGCGCGGCGGCTCCTCGGGGAAGCCGATCCCCAGGCCCGTCTGCGGCAGGGCGAAGCCAAACGGCTGGCGCGGCGGGTTCAGCGCCAGCCCGGCGGCGCGCGGGCCAAAGAGCAGCGGCGTGGCCGGAGACAGCGGCGGGCGGGCGCTGTCCGCGTCCAGGGCGTCGCCCAGAGCCAACTGCAAGGCGGCGGGCAGGGGCTGCCCTTTGTCCAGCAGCTATAGCCCGGCGAAGCCTTCTGAATGGCGCCTTTGAAGCGTTGGAGTCTGGCGGCGACGAAGCGTTAGAAGCGTTTGTGCGTGACCAGTTTGGCGACTACGCTGATGATGTGTTGGAAACAATGTGGGGTGCTTTTTGCAGCTTCAGCGGCGATACGATGGTGGTAACTGAAGATGGCCTGGTTGCCATCAGCGAGGTAGAGTCATGGGACAAGGTGCTGGCCTACAATGAAGAGACGGGCGAAATTGGCTACTATCCCGTTGTAGCGGTGTGGGAACATCTTGACCCCATCATTGTGACCTTGACCATTGATGGCGAGGAGATTGAGACAACGCCGGAGCATCCCTTCTACACCGCCGCTGGCAACTGGCTGCCCGCCGCTCACCTGCATATAGGCGACGAAATTCGCACCGCAGCATGGGGAACGGGGACAGTGGAGGCCATCCACTTCGCGGTTGCGCCGCAGCCAATGTACAATTTCACCGTTGCCACTGCCCACACGTACTTTGTTGGTGAGGGACAGTGGTTGGTGCATAATGTTTGTGGAAATAAGGGTATATTCGATCAGTTGATCGATCAGGGATTCGCTAATAGCGATGACGCAATGGAAATGGCTCTTGATTTTGTTGGAGATTATGATGAAATTGCGACTGATGTATTCAGATCAAAACAAGCAATTGGGATAGACGCAAGTGGTAATCCTATTTTTGCACAAGTGCGTATGACAAACTCAGATTTGGTTGGACATGGTGGCGGACCCTCACACATGAATTTTGAACTTTGGATACCTGATGCAAATGGAAGATGGATCCAAGTGGGAAACAAACACTTGAATTTAACAAATCCATAATACAAGGGAACGCCAGGTAATGAGAGGAACAGAGCAAAAATGGATATTGTAGTCAAAAGCAATCCAGAAAGAAGTGAATTACTTGTCGCTCTTAGCGAGGATGGTATTGAGTATCTTCAAAACATTCTGCGCCAATTAAAAAACGCCGAAGTTGATTCCCATTGGCATATTGATGATTTTAGTGGATGGTTAGGAGGGGAGTTTGCTCATCTTATAATTATGAAAAAAGCGACTTGAACCTTGGGAGGTTGGTCGGAATATGTCCTCCTGTATTCAATACTTTTAGGCTGGTGGAAATGTGGATAACTGGAACAGCCCAGTTACCCACAATTCCACAGCCTCTACGACGACGGCCCACCCCCCACCGGGGGCAGCAGGCCGACTTGCTCGTTAACAACCCACTCTTTTGGCTTTGGCGTGCCGTCCACAGAGTTCGCCAAAGCCAGTAGGCCGCATTGCAACTCATTCACCACCGCCTGCTGGCTGGCCGTTAGCGGCTCCGTTTGCAATGCCGCTGCCAACGTCAACAAGTTGGCGGGGTTGCCGTTCTTGAGGGCGCAGCCGTTTGCTCCTGCCATTAGACTTTCCGCTGCTACCAGATGCAGTTCCATCTGCTCCTCAATCACGGCCATGGCCGCGTAGTAGTCACCGGCCACCGTCTTGTCATGGACCCATTGTGTCAATATAGAGTGGGACACTTCAGACTCAGAATTTAGTGTAGAATTCATGGGCGAAGAGGAACATCATGACACAAAAACAGGCAAACAAACTCAGCAAAAATGGCATTGGACCCGACGACCGACCCGACCCGGAAGTATTGCCGCGTACCAAGAACACGAACCGGCGCACCTTTACCGCCGCTTACAAGCGGTGGGTATTGGAAGAAGCCGAGAAATGCCGGGAATGGTCAGGCGGCATCGGCGCGCTGCTACGGCGGGAAGGATTGTATTCCTCCCATCTGACAACCTGGCGACGGCAGCAGGAAGCAGGCCAGATAGCCGGATTGACACCGCGGAAACGGGGTCCCAAGAGCAATCCTGAAGCGGAAGAAGTGAGCCGGTTGCGGCGGGAAAATGCCCGATTGACACGGCAGTTGGCAAAAGCCGAACTGATTATAGAGGCTCAAAAAAAACTCTCCGCACTACTGGGGATCACCCTGGAGCAGGAGAGCGAGGACAAATCATGAGACGGCAAGTGGGCGAATTGGCGGAACAAACCAGCACGCGCGAGGCGTGTACGGCCCTGGCCTATCCGCGCAGCTGCTACTATCGGCAGCAGCAGGAGAAACCGGCGCGGGAACCCAAACCGGCGTCGCCATCGCCGCGGTCGTTGCCCGTGACGGAGCGAGAGGCGGTGCGGGATACGCTCAACAGTGAACGCTTCGTGGATAGTTCGCCCCGCCAGGTGTATGGCACGCTGCTGGATGAAGGGGAATATCTCTGTTCGGTGAGTACGATGTACCGCATTCTGCGGGCAAACGCGGAAGTGCGCGAGCGGCGTAACCAGAAGCGGCATCCAGCCTACAAAAAGCCGGAACTGGTGGCTACCGCGCCGAACCAGGTTTGGTCCTGGGATATCACCAAGCTGCGCGGCCCTGTCCCCTACGTCTACTATTACATGTACACCATTCTCGACATCTTCAGCCGCTATGTGGTCGGCTACCTGATCGCCCAGCGGGAATTGGCCTCATTGGCCAGGCAACTGGTGGCTGACAGTTGCAGCAAACAGGGCATTGAACCCGACCAGTTGGTTCTCCATGCTGACCGCGGCAGTTCCATGACCAGCAAGACTTTGGCCCTGCTGCTGGCTGACCTGGGTGTGGGCAAGAGTCATTCCCGACCCTACACCTCCGATGACAATCCTTTCTCCGAGGCGCAGTTCAAAACGATGAAATACCGCCCGGATTATCCCGACCGCTTTGGCGGATTACACGATGCCCGCATCTGGGCACGGCCGTTCTTTCATTGGTACAACCATGAACACCGGCATACCAGTCTGGGCCTGATGACCCCGGCCACGGTTCACTATGGCCAGGCCGCTGAATTGACTCTCAAGCGACAAGCTGTTTTGGCCGCCGCTTATGAGAAACATCCGGAACGATTTGTGCATGGGGCGCCCGTTGCGCCGCAGTTGCCAACGGCCGTCTGGATTAATCCCCCGCTGGAGAGGAATGACCAGCAGTCGTCGTAGAGGCTGTGGGTAAGTGGGTAACTCGCAGCGCAGCGGAGAGTTATCCACTTATCCATCAGCCCAGTGAGCGAGGCTTTGTTCACTAATTTATCGGTTTTAGTGTCCCAAAACTATTGACACATTCCGCTTGGCCTTACTTTTGTTGCACCACCTAACACAGTAGAGTATCCCCTTTTACGTTTACCTACTTTAATGGGTAATGCACCGCACATTTATGGTTGGAGGCAACCTAATAGTCATTATCAACAATAGAGGATTGGGAAATATCTTAATGAATAGCGAATCGCCTGTTTTGTCAGCTACTTTCTACGCTTTCCTCGTTCTATGTTCTTTCTACGTACCTTTGCAAGCGTATGCGAGACACATTGAAAAGAAGTTAATGCACGGACATTCTCTCATTTCAACAAGACAGAAAAGTATTTTAATAGCTTATCTGATTTGGTATGTTCCGTTTTTAGCGTTGTTAGTAGTAGGATCACTCGCCATGAGTTCTTGGATAGTAGCTATCACGTTAATCATAGCTGCTGGCTGGATTTGGGTGGGTCATTCTTATGTACGCACAACAAAAACCGGGGGGTAGTTGCCGGCATTTTACACTCCCTACCTCCCCTACCGCACCGCCCCCACGCACTTGCAACCCGCAGGGTTGCCCTACACCGACCGCGGCTTCACCGGCCAGAAGCACAACGACGACCTCGGCCTCATCTACTACAATGCGCGGTACTACTTACCCGGCGTGGGGCGGTTTGTGAGCGCGGATACGATTGTGCCAGGTCCAGCTAATCCCCAATCCCTTAACCGCTACGCCTATGCCCTCAACAACCCCGTCCGGTACACAGACCCAAGCGGACACATAACCAATTGTGCCCTTTTGGGAGCAGAGGAAGACATCGCTGGATGCCAGGAAACAGCATCGTTCTGGAACACGACGACATATCGAGGGAGCAATGCCATTGTTAGCTATCTGCCAGCCCCACCAGGTATCATTCCTGATGGTTGGCGCGTGATAGAAGCAAACTACCCAGAATTGTTCCCCAACCACGCCAGCAACAATGCGCCTGCAAGTGTCTACATTTACTATAGCTTTGTGGCTGATGACGCGGAACAGCTTCTCGATTTCGAACTCGTCGCCCGCATGCTTATTCACGAGCTAGAGCGCGGTTTCCTTTACAATGACCCACTTTACGCAGCTGAGGTTAGCGAGTATTGGCCACAAGACCTGATAGCCCAGGCCTATGTCGTCGTCAACAAATCCCGCGTTAGGAATCAGACTATCCAGGAAATTGTCTGTTCCGATTACGTGGCTGACCCGATTCTTAATCCCCCTGCCTGGGGCAGGTCTGGAACGGTTGTGGAAAGAGCTTATGTTCTTGCTCTCGGAGTAGACCAGGGATGGCTTCGTGACACGTCATTCGGAGCGGATCAGTTTGGACACCAGGACAAGAATGACAGTTCTAATCCGTACGAACTCTACAAAGACCAAACCTATCTGGGTGACTTCGCCGCTGGAACGTGGTGGTATCCTACTCTGGCCGCCAGTCGCATCATTTATCCCTTTGGCATAGTGTCGTCAGACCCAGGTCCTTATTGGAGATAATAATATCACGGTCCTCACCAGCTTCCCGTCGATAAATGGGAATAGCGTAAACAGATTTCAGGCAGTTGGTCAGATTTCTCAATGCGCGCTCAAATCAAGGCAATGACGCCAAAGGGGTAATGACATGATTTATCGTTCATTTCATCTCCATTCAATTCTTGCCGGGTTGGTGCTTTTGTTAAGCGCCTGTTCCCCTTCTCTAGCAATTAATGCCAACGAAACATCACTCCAAACGACTGCGCCTGAATCGGCGGTTTCTTTCACGCCCACCATGTTGCCGCCGACACCAGAAGCAACTGTGATGCGCACACCCCAACCCACACGAACTGCCACAGCCTCTCCATCGCCCGAAATCATATACTCGCCCACATTCACGCCAACCTTGACGCCGACGGAAGAAATACCCATTATCCCACCACCTCCATTCACGGTTAGCATTGCCTTACAGGGATGGTTTGGGTCGCCAGCAGAAGTGAAGGTAGCCGTTTACGATCCGCTTACTGAGGGGATGACCACAATTATACTGTCTGAAACCGTAAGTAATTTGTCCTATGGTCCCCCACGGTGGTCTTCAGATAAAAAAAGCTGATGTTTGCCGTATTCAACGTCGCGGAAAATGCATCTGGATTCTGGGTTTCAGATCCTGGCAACACTAATATACACCAGATTGGTCCGAAGTACCCGCGAGAAATCAACTACGACCACGTTTCTGGAATAGTCGGGTTAGGGTGGTCATTCATGAGCGACTGGTTTGCTTATACCTATGTCCGTTCTCCTGTGGATAGGGAACTACTCTTGCTGGACATGTTATCTGGGAACAGCATCCAGACAGGGGTCAACATGTATTGGGCCGTCTGGTCGCCGTATGACAACCGCCTGGCTTATATTACGATAGATAATGATGCCTTGTACATAGCCGCGCCGGAATCGTTTGACAAGCCACAGCGGTATGGTCATGAGGAGTATGTTGGTACGATGGCCTGGCATCCGACCGAAAATAAGATTCTGGTAGGCACGGGCGATAATTTCGTCATAAGCAGCCTAAACAAGTTATGGTCGCTGGACCTGGATACAGGTCAATGGCAGTTTGTTGGCTCATTTCCCTACCTGTCGCAGATGGCCTATTCACCTGATGGGGCGTTCATTGCTGTTTATGCCCAGCACGCGGCCAAAAAGCTGTCTACCGTAACGATCCTGCGCGCAGATTCAGGTGAAAGCATTGCCCAAATGGAGATGACAGACACATTTTTCCATCGCCTGGATTGGCTGGATGCGCAAACAGTTGCCCTCAGCACGCGCGACAACATACTGGTCTTTCCCGTCCAACAGCCCGAGAATGCGTATTGGGTCTTTGATGAGAACAGTCCGATTTATGCGTATTATGAGCACATTCAAATTGTCGATTGGTGAGGAAGGACTTTCTTTACAAGAAGCTATGAGGGGTTTGCCTGGTACTAAGTCTGTTTTCGACAGGTAAACCTGACAACAGGCAACATTAAATCAGACGCCGAATCGGTTAACAATTGGTATCTATTCAGGTGTGAGTTGAGGCATGAGGACATTACCGTCAAACAGAGACCCCAATGCTTCCCACACATTCAAACCTTGTTTGCGAATTCACTACCGTACATTTTTAATGTAAACCAATGGGCATCTGAAAAGCTACCGGAATAGGCAAGGATTCATTGAGGAAATGGTCCAACAAGTCAAGACCCAGTTGAAACAAACTCAAATCACACCGGTCTGTCCGATGGATGATTGCTACCCATTCGTCTCGTTTGGCGATTGCCCCCAGATAAATGACCCAAATGTAAGCCAGACAAGCAGCTATCAGCAAACGGGCCATACGCTTTGGCTCAGAGACATGACTCTTGTGCAAATGGAAGCCACGACTTTTCTGGTCGGAAAAGAAGGTTTCAATCCGAAAGCGCTTCCCATACCAGTAACACGCTTCCTCGGCCAACTCCATATTGGAGACCAGGTAAATTGGCTCTTTGGCGTCTTTGCGCCACCAGGCCACGACCAGAACCGGGCCATATTTATCTTGTGTGACCATGACATCCGGCAAGGACAGGCAATCGCCCGGTTGCAGATGAATCTCATCCAGGGCGAATTCGTCGCCAGCATCGTCTATCAAGCGATTCTTGGCCGTGCGGCAAACATATTGCCATCCATTGCGGGCGATTTCTGCTTGCAACTGGTTGCCATCAAACTCGCCATCTCCCAGAAAGATGACATCGCTACCCTCCGGCAACAGCGGTTTGACTGTTTGTATCAGTTGGCAGTGCGTTTCCTCAGGGAAATGCTCTTTGCTTCCCCGGACAACGACCCAGGCCAGCGGCAAGGCACGCTTTTGATAGATGACGCTGACCATCAGCGCCAGGCAATTCCGGCCCACTTCACTCCCGTCCATGGCCAACACCAGTGGCCCACAGGTAGCCAGACCAGCCAGCAACGCTTCCAGAAAGGGGGTGAAATAGGTTTGAGCATCAATGTCGTCATTTTGCAGATAACGGCTGAAGCGTTTGATGCGGCTTTCTGTTTTGCTTTGGTCTGGCGCTTTCTTGGCCATTGCTTTCAATTGACTTTTCCCACTGCGAACGATGCCGCTGATCATGCCGGCCAATGTGTTCATATGTCTGGCTTGACGACCAGTCATTCGCTTTGGATAAATTTGCCTCAAACTCTTACTTATGCGACGATAGACGTGGTGATTATCACCTGAGAACTTCCTCGCCGGGCAAGCCGTCGCCATACGGCAAGTCATCCCCGGCGAGAGCAACAACCTGCTGCACCTGCACACCGACCATTTGGGCAGCAACAGCGTCATGAATTATAACAATAGCGGGGGCATGGTCGGCGGCAGCCGGGCCCGCTACCTCCCCTTCGGCAGCTACCGCACCGCCCCCACGCACTTGCAACCCGCAGGGTTGCCCTACACCGACCGCGGCTTCACCGGTCAAAAACACAACGATGACGTTGGACTCATTTATTACAACGCTCGCTACTATCTGCCGGGCATCGGTCGGTTTGTGAGCGCGGATACTTTCGTGCCAGATGCCACAAATCCCCAATCCCATAACCGCTTCAGCTATACGTACAATAACCCGATTAAATACACGGATCCAAGTGGGCATTGTGTATTTGTCCCCCCGTTTGACACAATAGCTTGTATTGCGCTACTGACACTTACATTAACGGGTGATACACCTTTACCCCCTCCCAATTACCCAGTCAATGCTCCGGGTCCAGGAGTATGTAGTTTGTCACTACCTAACTGTTTCGGTGATATAGTTTATCTGAAAGATTTTTCGGGATATGGTGAGGACAACCCGATACCAATTGCAGAATTTGAAGAATTCGCAGATAAAGTTGCTGAAGATTTGTATACACACGATCTTACCTGGCCAGGGTATCTGTCTGACCGGGGAACATACGATACGCCATTTTGCAATGGCGGCGAATCAGAGCGACGTACCGGTGATTCTGATGCGCCAAATGGGCTATGGCCTGCCAATCAACAAGTATGTATTGAAACCATCGGCTGTTCAGGGCGCTCCGAAGTAAACTACATTGCTCAAGGGATGTGGGGAGCGGCCACAGGGGAACCTCTGCCTATCTCGGAAGCAATCGTTCGACTGTGGAAAGGATGGGAATATGGGGAAAAACCATCAGAGGATACACTATTCTGGCTTCAATATGGGTATGACTATTATCTGCACTGGCGGGAAGAACAGGAGTAGCAAACACCAGTACACTAAGGATGAGTGATATGCTTCACTGTTTAGAGGAAGTGTTTTCGTTTTCCCACAAGCGGGATCAGTGGTATCGATTAGTTTTTTTGTTTGCCTTGCTTTCAGTCACCTATTTAGTGTCAGGCTGCCGGTCAACAACATCTCAGGAACTCTATGAAAATGCTAAATTTGGCGTACGCTTGGAGAAACCTGGCAACTGGCGCCTATCATTGAATGAGCGCAGTGGTTCAATTGTATTGGAACCTGAAAGCGGGAATGGGCTTAAGGATTCGGCTCGCATTGAAATCTACGGGTACGCTTGTGTTCCTACGTTGTCCCATAATACCAATGAAACCTTAGAGTCAAATATAGAGAGGATACGTACGTTATACAACTTGGACTCAGTCACAATCATTCAACCGCCAATTCAAGTCGAAACCGGAGACAATGAAATCACCAAAGCCACCATCAGGATACCAACGATGTCACTATCAGAAGACTCAGCTAAAAACCAAGTAGGAGATCGGGGTCCAGACATATTTCAAACAATCGATATGGTTGCCATAAGAGATAGGAATAATCATTCCATAATGGTGTACCTTTATAAAGGTAATAGTGAAGAACTAAACGCTGAAGCGGAAGCGATTGCTGACAGCATTCAATTAACCTGTGCGGCTACCCCCTAAGTTTTGCCATCTGTCGTGTTCTTTCTTTTGGCATTGCCCAAATGTTAAGCCCTGGGGTCTACGAACAAGTTGCTGATTGACTGACAGAGTCAATTACCACCCCCAAAGGGGGTGGCTTGAAATAATGCACCTAGAAGGTGCGATGGTGCTTACCCTATTGTGTCAATATAGGGTGGCTTTGGTCTTCGCTAACCGGGAACGTTAAACAGGCTTCAGACCGCAACAATCTGAAGCGATGAACGTTAACAAAATGGCTTAAATAGCGAGCAAATAGCCTAAAATTGGGTCAAGGTGTCGTTTTTGTTGCCGACGAACGGCAATGCCTGTTTTTGATGATCTAAAAGAGCCACTCACTCCACATATTCGTTGCGACGGCCTGCCTCCGCAAGGCATCACCATCCCCACCGCGGAGACCAGCACCACCGCCCCCTGGCTCAACCTCATCCCCGGCGGCAGCTACAGTTGGAACGTGAAAGCGTGCTACACCCTCACCTGCGGCGACAGCAGCGACTGGTCCGCCCCCTTCACCTTCTCCTACCTCTACCAACCCACCGCCACCCCGCCCGCCCCCACCGCCACCCCCACACCCGGTGGCGGCACCATCGCCCCCACCCCCACCCCCTACGAATGCCCCACCGCCCTGCAAGAGCCGCCCGACGGCTCCACGCAGAGCGAACCACCCACCCTCATGTGGGCAGACCCCTGCGCTCCCGGCGGCGACGTCCTCACCGCCGGCTGGCACCAGGTGGAGATAACGGGACAGAACCAATCCCCCATCATCCTCATCGTCGCCGCCGAAAGCTACGACACCGGCTGGCTGCTCCTCCTCCCCGACAGCTACACCTGGCGCGTCCGTGCCTGTCAGGACGAAGACTGCGTCCAGGCCGGCTCCTGGCCCGAAGCGTGGACCTTCACCTACGACGACCCCGTCCCCACCCCCACCCCACAAAACCCACAAGGCCACGGCGACGACGGCGGCATCCAGAGCGGCTACACCATCGTCCAACGCAGCGTCTACTTCCTCGCCGGGCAGGCCGTCGCCATACGGCAAGTAGTCGAGGGCGGTACAAATAGCCTGCTGCACCTACACACGGACCATTTAGGCAGCAACAGCGTCATGAGTTATAACAATGGCGGGGGCATGGTCGGCGGCAGCCGCACCCGCTACCTCCCCTTCGGCGCCTACCGCACCGCCCCCAGCCAAACCTTTACAGACCGCGGCTACACCGGCCAGCAACACAACGACGACCTCGGCCTCATTTATTACAACGCCCGCTACTACCTGCCCAGCGTGGGGCGGTTCCTGAGCGCGGATACGATTGTACCGGATGCCGGCAATCCCCAATCCTTCAATCACTATTCATATGTTTACAACAATCCGCTTATATTTGTTGATCCTTCCGGGCATTTTACACAAGAAGCTATATGGGACTATGTGTATGACAGCTTGTGTAGCGGCATAGATAGTTGTACTGAAACAGTCATCAACGCCTGGCAAGCTGATGAATTTTGGTGGGCAATGTTGTTAGCAGTGGAGGCGGGAGACACTGTGTATGGTTATCTGAATTGGGACTGGGGATATACTTCGCTTTCTTTTGCTTTCTATTATCAATTCGTTGGTAGAGGAAACACGAGCTTAGATGGCCTGTCTGGATTTTTGCCAGGAGTTAATAGTATGACCCCAAGCCTTATTAATCTTTTTACAGGTCGGAGGAAGGGATCTTTAGGTTCTTCTTATTCATTTGATTGGCACGGAGTGTTCAGAGGAAAAGGGGTTTCTGCGACACCTGTGTTCTTACATCCGAACAAGACGAAATTATCCGCATCGAGGAGGCAAATGTATCAGCCAGGCTCTGGATATGTAAATGACCCAACTGCGGGCGACTACTACACAAGCGCCGGATTGGCTGTGTTGGGTGAAGGAATAGAACAGACTGTATGTGATGCCATCCCCGTTCCAGGTTGCAGCTTTATCTGGAATGGCTTCCTAGCATATGAGGAAACCAGGCTTGGAGGTTACCTTCCAGAACCAGATTTCGTAGTCCGTAATGGGCCAGTTTTCTATTACTATATGTTCCGTGGAGATGGCTATCTTCCCAGCGATTTTTCGGGAGCAGTTGGTGAGGGTTTCCTTACTGTCTATTACTCAGTTCAGCAATAGGATGCGTTATTGTCATGAGGACGAACATGAAACATTCTAACCAAGTCGTGAAGAGGGTTTCCTTCAGTGCCAGAAGGTTTGCCGGCAATTCCTTTCCTAAACGGCGTCTTTGTTTCATAGTAGTTGCTTTCTTTTGTACAGTGGGCTGTACTAGCGCGTCTGCAACTTCAATCTATACCGATGAAGTGTACGGTTTCTCATTTGAATATCCGCGTTATTGGCGACCCGTACAGCTTTCCGAGAACTACCTTAGACTACAGCGGGGTCAGACAGGTATGGTGGAAGCAGAAATTAGATTCTTTAGTGTGAAGCAGCCACCTGAACAGGCTGTTTTGGTGTTCTTAACCGAGTTCCTCCAGTCGCTCAGTAATGATATGGAATTTCGAGAGGATAAGGTCATTATCATTCGACAACCTGATATCGCTATCCATCACCATGGCTATACAGCAGCAGCAGCTCAGATCCAGACTGACGTGTGGTTGGAATTCCCAATTGGCAAAGATGGGAAAAGGATATTGAGGCGCGATTTGATCGACGTTTTGGCAGTCAAGAACAAGGGACTTGTTGTCGTGATTTACATATTTCGCTATCCAGATGCAAATGAGCAGTATACAGAGGAACAGGAGGCTATTGTGAACAGTTTCACTTTTGCGCCATAGTTCTCCGTGTTCGCAATGGAAAATGGTGTCAACTTGGAGAATAAGGTGATCCCCATTGTCGAGACCACGGAACGATAAAGTTAAGGTGGGTCATCGGGTCGCAGAATTGGTACGCTACCCTCATCGTCGCCGCCGAGCATCTCGACACCGGCTGGCTGCTCCTCCTCCCCGACAGCTACACCTGGCGCGCCCGCTCCTGCGCGGACGAAGACTGCATCCAGGCCAGCCCCTGGCCCGAAGCGTGGTCTTTCACCTACGAAGACGCCGCCCCCCCGACGCCACAAAGCCCACAAGCGCCCGGCGGCATCCACAGCGGCTACACCATCACCCAACGCAGCACCTACTTCCTCGCCGGGCAAGCCGTCGCCATACGGCAAGTAGTCGAGGGCGGTACAAATAGCCTGCTGCACCTACACACGGACCATTTAGGCAGCAACAGCGTCATGAGTTATAACAATGGCGGGGGCATGGTCGGCGGCAGCCGCACCCGCTACCTCCCCTTCGGCGCCTACCGCACCGCCCCCACCCAAACCTATACCGACCTGGGCTACACCAGCCAGAAGCACAATGACGACCTCGGCCTCATCTACTACAATGCGCGGTATTATGTCCCTGGTATCGCCCGCTTTGCCAGCGCGGATACGATTGTGCCGGATGCTTCCAATCCTCAATCCTTCAACAGATACGTCTATGGGCTGAATAACCCGCTTCGCTATACAGACCCTACAGGACATCTCTCAGAAGATGAGATAAAGGATTATTTTGGATACGAAGCGGATGAAAACATGACATTGAGAGACAGAATGATAGAGGCTGGGTGGCAAGATTTTCTTGTTGATTGGTTGTTAAATCCGGATACACATTTTGGTGATGTATTTACCTATGAGAACAGTTCCGGCGGTTTTGGCGAAGCGATGCTTGCCTTGTTTGAAACGCAATCTGTAGGTTCTGGAGTCTATGAGGGTGGTTTTTATGGCGTTGGGCGATCACGAGTAGGCCAGCGAGTCCATAGAAGCTCCGTACATTCGCTGAATGATGACACACCACAAGCTGTTTCATTGGAACAAGCTTTTGCAGAAAACTTTGACGCCCTACCCAGAAAAACTGGTTCAGACAGCAGAAACTACTATGATCCGGTAATGTACACCGATCTAAATTCAGCAAAATGGAGTTATTTAGGGACAGGATTTGCAGTTACGGGTGCGGTCGCAACAGGCGCTGTAATTGTTGCGGCCTGTGCATCAAATCCGGCCGGTTGGATTGCTTGTGGGGGAGCTGCTCTAACTACCGGATGGGGAGGGATTTCTGCAACAGCTACCTTTTTGGGTACGGCTACAACTTTGATAACCCCACCGGATCCAACGCAGTACCCATTACTTCAAATCCCAGTCATTTATGGGAACGCTCCCATTTCTTGGGGTTGGGGGCAACCTTCAGGATATTATGATCGGTGAAGGAGACAAAACAAACAATGGCTGAAGATATTTTCCGAGGAATAGGATGGGGTTTGTTTGTAGCAATCTCCTGGTATATTCCGCTAAAAGCGTATACAGAGAAGACAACGCTAAGAACAGAACTTGTTGAGAGCAAATGGCCTCCCCTATTAATATCTTATGTTGTGTGGTATGTGCCTGTTCTAATTTTATTGCTTGGCGCTATCTTGTTTGATAACTTTGCGGGTTGCTCAAGTGTAACAATAGTGGCAATATTGTGGGCTTATACTGGTCACAAATGGATACAAAATCAATCTTCGGACGATAATTCCAGCACGCATTAGAGTAGTGAAAACGCTGTCAGGTAGCTACACCTGGCGCGCCCGCTCCTGCGCGGACGAAGACTGCATCCAGGCCAGCCCCTGGCCCGACGCGTGGTCTTTCACCTACGAAGACCCCGTCCCCACCACCCCCACCCCACAAAGCCCACAAGCGCCCGGCGGCAACGGCGGCGGCATCCAGAGCGGCTACACCATCGTCCAACGCAGCGTCTACTTCCTCGCCGGACAGGCCGTCGCCATACGGCAAGTAGTCGAGGGCGGTACAAATAACCTGCTGCACCTACACACGGACCATTTAGGCAGCAACAGCGTCATGAGTTATAACAATGGCGGGGGCATGGTCGGTGGCAGCCGCACCCGCTACCTCCCCTTCGGCGCCTACCGCACCGCGTCGACGCAAACATTCACCGACTGCGGCTTCACCGGTCAAAAACACAACGACGACCTGGGGCTGATTTACTACAATGCGCGGTACTACCTGCCTGGCATCGCCCGCTTTGCCTCTGCTGATACCCTCGTCCCCGATCCTGCTAATCCACAGCAATTCAACCGGTACTCCTATTCACTTAACAATCCTATCAAGTACTCAGACCCATCCGGACATTGTGCCGCACGCGACGATGCATGTTGGATTCTTGCAGAACAACTATACGAGCAGTATGGATGGTACATTGAGGGAATTTGGTCTGCAAGTGAAATCCAAATATTCCTCGATGCAGGGCAAGCAATTGCTAGCTGGTTTATTCAAAATGGAGGAGGAGATGCTACGGGACGTGTACGCGGAATTCTTGGGGGGACACACTTTGCCCATGCTGATTTTATTGGACAGCTACTTAACGCACACCACGTAAGAGGAAGTACAGTATTCCTGCTCAATGGAAGCTTCGACATAGGAACTGTGGTGCATGAGTTAGGCCATGTGCTAGACAATCGACTCGGCTTTGGTTCCCCAATAGGATCCGCATTATTTGGCAATGGTGTAGCAGATGAAATGTCCCACTTTCTGGGCGGTGATCCTGGTATGTGTGGTTTAAATCGCTCTGTATGTTCTGGATACTCGACGACTGCTGAAAAGGCTTTCCCATCTGTTTACGCTGGCAATGGTCCTTCAGAAGATTTCGCCGAATCTTTCAGACGATCTGTATTAGATAGCGATAGATTTAATAGCAGTCACTCAGTTCGCTCTGCATTTCTGACTGGTTTGGCTGAGTCATTAACGACAACGGAATCAGAGTTTATCCTTTATCCCAGTATCTACCTCTACCGACGAATTGTGCCGGTTCCTGCCCCTGAACCTACGAACCCATTGTCCTCTATTGGGACACCAGTCCCTTAGCATTGTCCTGAAGAGCAGCCATGAACAGTCGTAAGCTCGTCACTTTGCTCAGTTTTTTTGTACTTGGTCTCTCTCTCTGGCTGATTGCACGTATCCAACAGCAACGTCAAGAAGCAGAAATACGAACCAGGTATTACGCGACTATTCTGGGGCAGGCGCCATGTATCGAAAACGTATGCCCAGGTTACAGTGCAGGTCGTAACCAGGCACTCGCATCGTTATCCAATAGCAGTTTCGTTGAAGGTAGTGAACAAGGGGACACAATCATTGGTCTTTTTTTTAAAAGTGACAGTGGGGCGATGATGGGTTCGGGGGGAATTTATTTCGCTGTTGATTCGCAAGTCGGTCCATTGGCAGTTCGCCGCACTAGCTTTCGGTTGCACGAATTGGATTTAAAAACCGTTCTGAATATTCTGGGAGAGCCAGATGAGTTCTTGTTTATTAGTGGTTGCGGTATGGGCCTCCGCGTCCACGCAAAATTATTGTATTTGAGTCAAGGTGTTGAGGTAGTTGTAGATTATCTTACGAGACAACCTGCCTCACAGGTTCTTACTGGCAACACGCCCGTTGCATGGATTGAATACTATTCGCCATCAGATTTCCAAAACCATATTATGGAGTCACTCGAATGGCATATTCTGGACACTGTCACCTATGACTTATCACCTACTATAACAGCTAACAGTTTCCTCCAGCAGATTCAACAATGGCCAGGGATTGACGCCTTGCCAACACCTACTGCCGATTTTTGCCCACGTTGAGTGACGCTCCACCTCCTTGGCGGTGCTGGCTGCTGCCAGCTATCTGTGCCTGATACGTGTGCTTTTGTTAAGATGAAGCCTATGTCTAACCAACGCCTGGTCCTTCACCTACGCGGACGCGACCATGCCCACTTGCCCACTTCCACGTTACAAAGCCCGCAAGCCCACGGAGACGACGGCGGCGGCATCCAAACCGAATACACCATCACCCGGCGCAAAGTCTACTTCCTCGCCGGGCAAGCCATCGCCGTGCGGCAGGTGGTCGAGGGTGGAACGAGTAACTTGCTCCACTTGCACAGCGACCACCTGGGCAGCAATAGTGTGATGAGTTATAACAACGAGGGCGGCATGGTCGGAGGCAGCCGCGCCCGCTACCTCCCCCTTCGGCAAGCTTGTATAGAATAGTAGAAAAAGAGGAGTGTTCCGGGTGTAAAATGACTATAGAACAGTTAAAACGGTCAGCAACGGGAAAGGCGATCGGCTATGAGCCGGACCGACACCTATGAAGGAGCGCGACATGAACCATTCCCAATTACAAGTAGGACTTGACATCAGCCAGAAGCGGCTGGATGTCTGTATGATGCAACCCGATGGCCTCGTACTCGTGAACCATCGCTCTTTTGCCAACAATCGCCGTGGTTGTGAAGCGTTGCAGCACGTTTTGTTGGACGAGATGACCGCCGGAGGATTTACCGGCGTAGACATCGGCGCCGAATCAACAGGCTACTAGATGACAGCTACCCGTTGCCGGCCGAACTGCAAACAGCCGTTCAGACCTTGTTATGCCTGACCCTCGACCACATCGCCTTTCTGGAAAAGCAAGCCGTTCAGGTGGAACATTGTTTGACCCAAGAGATGGAGACCGCTCATCCTGAAGTCAGTCACCTGATCAACATCAAAGGCTTGGGCGTTGTCCTGGCTGCTGGTATCGCGGCAGAGATAGGTGACTTGCAACGCTTCTTTGCCGGTCAGAAGTGGGACAAACGCCGTCGGCGGTTTCGGGACAAGAACCTGCGCGATGTCGAAGATGCCGTCGCCAAATACGCCGGTCTCTGGTGGCCGCGTCATAGTTCGGGTGATTTTGAGGGGGATGAACGGCGATTGAGCAAGCAGGGCAATCACTTCTTGCGCTATTACCTGGTGGAAGCGGCTGATAAATTGCGCCAATATCAGCCTGAATACCAGACGTTCTATGAGCGCAAGTACCGCGAAACCAAGAAACATCAGCACAAACGAGCGTTAGTTCTCACCGCTCGCAAAAGCGTTGGGCTGTTTGTCGGTCTGCTCCACCGCAACGAGCCTTATCGCCCCCAGGAGGCCGAATGCTGAAACGCTTCCGCCATGTGTCCCCTGGCTGCTTGAGTGTCTGACCTGACTACCCTGTAGTTGGCCGGGAGATATGAGGACACCCATATCAGGCTGTAGGTCGTCGCCGAAAAACTGGTTTGGCGTCGGTTCGATTTAGTGTTGTTTTTTTAAGGTTTAGATTAGGCAGGAGTTTGCCTCTTGACAATTACCGCACTCTCAGGGCAGGCTCTCGACAGTCGTTTGTGGGATGGCTGTAGAAGCATTGGCTTATGAAGCCTGCCCGCCGTTGTCCCTCTTTGAGCAAGGGCGTGACTGGCTGCCCGTGGGCAAGAACCTGCGCCAGGCGTACAGCCGCGTCATGCGGCAGGTCGTCAATGCCAACGACGACGCTTCCCCTGAGGTTGATTCGGCGACGCTCAACACAGGCTTCGAGGCCGCCCGCGCTGCCAGCGAAGCGTTCCTGGACCAATGGCCGACGGAGAAGCATCCGCATGTCCTGTTGGGCGCGGCGGCGTACCTGTACGCGCAGGGGCCGCAGCAAGGTGAACCGGTGCGGGATGCCCTTATCTGGCAGTTGGGTCGCCAGCGAGCGGGCGAGGGTAGCGGTCGTGAGCCAGGGATTGCCCACCTGATGCTGGCCGCGCTGCGGCAGATTGGCTTGTTGGGCGAACCGGTGTGGACAAATGCCGGCATGGTCCTCTATTACCAGGACGCTCCCTGCCCGCGCGCGGCGGGTGTGCCCGTGACCATTAACGGGGCCTGGTATAACCTGCTGCGCGCCACCTGCCCGGACACGCCGGCGCAGATGAGCCTGGTGTCGCCGCCACAGCGGGCGCAGGCGAAAGCGCGTATTGCCGACTACGTGCAAGAGCAGTTCCGCGGCCTGCTGCTGACCACATCCGTCACCGACAACGACCGCGTCATTACGCGCACGCCGCTGGGCAACCTGTTTGGCTACGTGCAGCGGGACCACGAACTGGCGGCCATTCGGCATGACCGCTGGCGCATTGCCTGGGCAGCAGCGACCGATGGGAATGTGCTGGCGATTCTGCAACCCGTGCCGGCATAAGGCTGCACTATCTAATCTCGCTGTCAGGTTACGTATACAATGCCGGCAGCGGGCGCTTTATGCGCTCACGAACCGTTGCATAGACGACTACCCGCCGCAAAGAGGTAGGTAGTCGTTTTGCTTTTCACATGATGCAGTATGGGCGCTAGACAAAACCATCAAGATGGGTGACGGGAGAGCGGTAACCAAAGGCAATGAGCCGGGCAAGTAGTTCATTCCCTTCGCTCAGCGCCAGGCGTTGTTGCTGTATGTTGAGTAAAAGAATACCGATAGTCCCTGTGGTGGGGATAGGATAAGCCTGCGCCAGGCGGCGCGCATCAAGATCATCGCTGACAAACAGTCCTTTCTGATGATAGGCAACAGCGATGCAGGTGCGTTCACCCGCTCCCAAACGTGGGTGCAGGCGCTCGGCAAACGCTGTTTCTGTCGGTGTCAGAGTCACCACAGGGAGCACGTGCCAGGTATCTGACGGTAACTGGTGTGTTGCCACGCCAGCAGCGTACTCAGTCTGGACCGCCGGTGTGGTACAGGCGCCGGGCCAGAGGTTGAAGATAAAGTCTGGCCGGTTAATGAGCGCGAAGTTTGTGAGCACGGTATTGTCCAGGAGAACGGGTTGGCTCATGGTGAGGGAACGGCGAAAGCGGACGCGCTTTCCAGGTCACGCGCGATTTCTTCGGGGCTGGCAGGACCCGTGCGCAGCGGAATGTCCAGGCGCAGGCAGCGGGTGCGCAAGTCCAGCCAGGTGAGTTGCAGCAGTTCCGCTGCCCGCCCCAGGCTGATAGCCCCACCCAGGTAGCAAGCGATGACTAGATTGGCTTTCTCTTGCAAAGATGACAATGCGGCCACCGCTTCGTCGCTGAGGCCGATGCCGGCATCTACCTGCGGCGCATGTGTGTGATACTGCAAGGCGGCGCGCAGCAGATAGTAATCCATGATGTCCATGATAGCCACTTCCGGCTGGCCATGATGCTCGACCACAACGGTTTGACCGCGCTGGACAGCCTGTAAGACTTTACGGGTCTGGCGGGCCAACGCCGTTTTGGCGACGTATTGGATAGCTTCCATCACTGATTTCTCCACCGAAACAAAAAAGGACGTATTTTGCGTATTTTACACCATTCCCGAGAAAACTATCAAGATTCCTGACATATTGCCGGCAGGCAGGTTAAGACTGGATAGGGTTTCAACAAAAGGCAGCGGTAGTCATGCCGGCACAAGGAGTTGCGTCACACGCGTTTCTCTGATGGCGACCTCCTCATTGGTCGCCGTTTTCTATATCACGTTGCTGTTCTGTATGTGCCAGTCGCTGTGGTATTCCCCAGGAGGCTGGTCGAGGCAGATGGGGGCGCTATCGCGCCAGATGGGGTGAATTTGTTTTCCCTCCCTCTCACCTGCAAAGGAGCACAAAACCATGTATCAGAAACTCACATTGGTAGGCAATCTGGGGCAGGACCCGGAACTGCGTTATCTCTCTGACGGGCAGCCCGTCGCCAACTTCTCTCTCGCCTGCAACCGGCGCTGGAATGACCGCCACACGGGGCAGCAGCAGGAAGAAGCGGGGCAGGTATCTTCGGGAGGGCAATCGCTGACGCCAGCGGAGCAGCGCGCGCCCGCGCCAGGCGTCCCCGTGGATACGCGTAAATCATCCGGCGTGACGAAGTTAATGGGATAGGTCATTGATGACGCGCACCTCCCATCGCTGGCAGAGCCGCCCGGGGCAGTTCGACGCCCTGCACGCGGGCCACCTGTTTCCGGGTGACAACGCTTACGGCATCCCCGACCTGCGGCATACCCCCGTGAGCCGCATTCCCGCCTGGCTGGTCCCCTACCGGCAGCGGATTCGGGCGCATGCGCCGCCTGATGATGGCGCGGTGCATTTCTTTGCCGACGATTACCGCTTCGAGACGGTGTGGAGCCGACCCTGGAAGGCGTTGTCCGCCCTGCGTCCCTACCCCACCCTGCTTACGCCCGACTTCAGCCTCTACCGCGATTGGCCGCTGATGTTGCAGATGTGGAATGTGTATCGCAGCCGCTGGTGCGGCTGTTTCTGGCAGACGCAGGGCTTTACCGTTATCCCCACCGTGAGCTGGAGCACGGCGGCTTCCTATGACTTCTGCTTTCTGGGCATACCTCGCCGCGGCGCGGTGGCGCTTTCTCCGGTCGGCGTGAAGTTGGACAGCCCGCTCGATTATCAGCTATTTCTGGATGGCTTCCGCGAAATGGTGCGGCGGCTGCAGCCGCTGGTCGTACTCAGCTATGGCCCGCTGCCCGTCGCCTGCCAGGAGATGGTAGAGGTAGTGACCTATCCCACGCGCTGGACGAGTATCCGCGCGGCGCGCCAGAAGAGAACCGTCATGGCTGGGAAGAAAGATGGGGATGAAGGGAGAGGATGATTAAGCGACCTGCAATTTCTCGCGCACCCACTGATGGATCAGGTCGGTGTCGTGGATACCTTTGGACGCGGCTATTTCCTTGACTGCTTCCGCTTCTTCCAGCGGCAGGTGCAGGATGAAGGCCGTTTCCTGTTCAAAGACGGGTTCGAGTATTTCCTCCAATTCATCTTCGAACTCGGTTAAATCATGCGTATCCCAGAAACGGGCTAACTCCTCAATGGAATCGGTTTGCGGTAGTTGTTGTTTGTTCATTTTCTTTGCCACTTTCTGCGGGGGTAATGTGGTGGCGGGCGATGTGTTCAATGCGGTCTTCTGGCCAGATAAGCCCCTGAATCTTCATGGGGCAATTGTAGCACCGACCGATGTACAGGACAGTTTGTTCGCCAGGTGCGCCTCTCTGTTTGTTTTCACGCCAGGGACAGAAAACGGGTTGACTTACGCGGTAACGGGCGTCAATTTGAACACACGCGCGTGTTGCAGAGCGGCGCGGATGTCACCCTGTCGCAGGCTCAGACGCACATCGTCGAGTTTGTAGGCGTCTTCCAGCGACAGGTAAGGAGACCATTCGTCAGCAGTGATGATGAGTTCCACGTCCACTTCTGCGACGTAGTCGCCTTCATGAACAAGCCGGGTCGTTTGTTTGCGGATCATGGTTTTCTCCTGGTGTAATCGCTGGACCAACGTTGGGGGTCAGGGCGGTACGCGGTGACAAGAACGGCTGGCGAGGAAGCGCCTTTCGGGATTCCCCAAACGACATGCACGGGTCTTCCCTCATTGTCCCATTGACATACCAGCACAGAAGGCCCTTTATGATATCTTGGATAATCTTCTACGACGATAGCCGCGGCGATGCCGGCAATCACCTCACGGACCAGAATATCGTCTGCCGCCAACTCGTCGTAGCCATGAGCCGATATCCGCACCTGGCCGGCAGCGGTGAGGCGTTTGATGCTGTCCCATGTTGCGCTCATACGCCAATCATAGTTGAACTGGATCAGGCCGTCAACGAGAAAGCGGCGCGAATCCGGGCGGCCAGGGCGGACATCTCCGCTGTGGAAAGGTCCAGGATGCGGTCTTCCACCTGCAAGGCGGCCAACTGCTGCTCGTGGAAAGGAACCCCGGGCGGCAAGGGGGCGATGTGCCAGTGGACGTGGCTGTTGCCTTGTTGGCTGCCCAGGGAGAGGAGGTAGACGCGTTCTGCCGGCACAACCCGCCGCACCGCCTCCGTCACCCGATAGATGACCGCCTGCAACTGCAAGTATTCCGCCAGCGTGAAATCCCCCGTCACCTGCTCGCGGTGCTGGCGTGGAGCCACCAGAACGTAACCGTAGAGCGGGGGATACGCATTGAGGAAGACGATGGCCTGTTCGTCGGCATGGATGATGTGGTGTGGGTAGTCCGGGTTGCTGGCTGCTATCTCACAGATGAAGCAGGGCCCGGCGGTGATGCGGGCGACGTAGGCGGCCATGTCAAAGGATTTTGTCTTGTTACGCATGATTTTGCCTTTACTCCTTATCGTATCGAGGCTGGGATATCCTCAGGATAACGGAAAAGCGGACACTGGTGCGCCACGCGCGAGCAGCGTTTGGACCACGTTTGGCCTCCTTCGACCTGGCTCAGGACAGGTTTGCCTGGCGGCGGGAGGTGACTGATGGGTGGACGTGGGGCTGGCAGTGTGGGAGGAAACGGGTTCATCATGCCGGCAGACCTGGCCGACCTCCCCTATAACGTCATCAGCTATGCTGACCCGTTGGGCGGCGCGGTCTATCCTTTCCTGAAGCAGACGAAGCGGGCCTGGCGCATCCTCACCTGGCCCGTGGGTGCGGTGGAGGCTCCCCATGCGGCGCACACCTTTGGCCTGGACCAGCCCACGCTGCGCTGGGTCAATGGCAGCCAGGTGAGCGACCTGTACGTGGACGGGATGACGACCCAAGGTTTTCTGGCAGCGACGGGCCTGAAGCTGGACATGCACAAAGGGGGCTTCGTCCTCTCCAAACACTTGTCGCGCCTCATGCGCCCTCACTTCGTCAGCGACTTCTTCCCTCCTGATGAAGTGAATGTCGCCTACATGGAACAATCCGCGGCGGAGGCCAAAGTGTGGGACGGCGCCGGCCTGATTTCGCGCCGGATGCTGCGCAGGCTTATCTTGTCGCATGATCTACCGCCAGCCAAACGAGAGCGGCTGGAAGCGGAACTGCGCCATGCGAAAAGAGTGGAGTTTACCCTCATGACGGAGCGCGGGCAGGACAAGGGGCACGCCATCGTCGCCGACGATTTGCGCGATGATGAGGGTCGTCCGGTGGACTTTCTCCTGCCGCAAGACACGAAGCGGGAAGTGCGCCTGACTGGTGATCAGACGTTCGTGGGGCTGAGCTTCGTCCACGGCCACAACCACATGCGCCTGGACATCCAGAGCCTGATTAACCTGCATCCCTTCTTTCCGGAGCAGCAGCTTCTCAACTGGCTGCAAGAAGAAGGTGATCTGTTCGCGCAGGCGGTGGAAACGGGACAGGTGGCGGAGGTGCAGGCGTGGCCGCTGCGGGAGTACCTGGCCAGCGGTGGGCAGCCGATGTGGTTTCGCAGCCATGTGAAGAGCCTGCTGAACCAACATTTACGGCGGCTGAATGCGTCCACGTTGGGGAAGATGCGGCTGCCGATTCCGGGCGGGCGGCATTATGTGATGCCGGCAGCGATCGGACGACGTGCCGGCATTCCGAACCTGAACATCCCTCGCGGCCACATCCACATTGACCCGCCCAGCGGTACGGCCTGGGTGAATGATGAGGACTGGCTGGCATTGCCGGATTCGCGTATGGGGGTGGGAATTGCCGGCATTCTCGGCGGCGCGGACAACGACGACGCCCTCTGGCTGCATCCCTTCACCGACTATGACGGGGAACGCAAAATGCTGGCCTGGCGCAGCCCCAACCAGGTGGGTGAGTACATCGTCTTACAGCCCATGCCAGACTCTCACCCCCTGCCCTGGGCCACAGCGGACGGAGAAGTCATCTGCTATCCCCAGGCCGACAGCCGCCAGCTTCCACCGCGGGTGGACCAGACGAAGACAACCTACCTGATCTTGACTTGCGGTTTCTCAGTTATGATGCTGTGCCAGCTTCGCAACCGGATGTTGCCATTACTTCAGAGGATATTGCCCTGTTCAACTCACTGCCTACAGAGGGTGATATGGTTACGGCTACGGTTACTCTTCACAACCTGGGTGATTTGAGTGCAGTGCCACACACGCTGGCGTATTACATCACATTGTCGGATGGATCTGACATATACGTTGGTAGCCGCTTAGTCACAGGCGTGGATGCAGGGGGAAGTGTTGATGTCCCATTTGTTTGGGATAGCACCAGTTACACAGGACCCATTACGCTGACAGCAGTCATAGACCCTTATGATCGCCTGCCGGAGGTGAATGAGGACAATAATCAGGCATTTGTAGGATTAACGATGCTTACGCGGCCTGACCTGACGGTGTCGGCAATTGTGCCGGCATCCTCCCCCCGCCTCACTCTCCCCACAGACATCGCCGTCACCACCCTGAACCAGGGAGAGACAGACGCTGCCCTACACACCCTGAGCCTGTACGCCGGCGACCCCGCAGCGGGCGGCGTCCTCATTGGCAGCCAGGCCATTTCCGTCACCGCGGGATTGTCCGTGACCACCGTCTTCTCCTGGACGCCTCCCGCGCCCGGTTCTGTTGACCTGGTAGCGGTTGCCGACAGCGGTCATGCCGTTAACGAATACGATGAAGCCAACAACAGTTACACGGCAGCGGTCTACGTCGGTTGGGGCGATCCGGTGACGATTGATGCCGGCGCGGCTACGGACCTGCCGTATGATGCGAATGTGGGGTATGGGTATGTAAATGCCGGCACGCCCTTCTCCTGCGGCCCCGATCCCATCCACACCGGTCGCCAGGGACAAAGCGGCCTGCCACTCGAGTACCGCTTCGACCACCTCCTCCCCGACCGCTTTTACCATCTCGACCTCATCGTCCGTCCCTGTAACCTCAACCGCCAGCAGCGCATTCGCGTGGATGGCGTAGAGATGTTCCCCGCCCACACGTTTGTGCCCGGCGAGGAATACCACATCTCCCTCTTACTCAACCCCGCCGACTATGCTACGGACCACAGCATCATTGTCAGTCTGGAAAAGAGTGGCGGCACGTACCCCCCCGCAATTAACCTCTTGACCCTCACCGATATTCGCTACTGCTACCGCGACAGCGGCTCACCCGCGGAAGTCGGGTATGCCGGCGCGGCGGATGGCTGCGGCTTCCTGGATGGCGACATCAGCGGCTCGCCTGGCGACCCCGTACAGAGCGTGCGCTACGACCTGGACAACGACGTGCAGTACCAGTTTGACAACCTGGTGGCGTCCGACACGTATCTGGTGGGCGTTACCCTCTTTGACCAGGACAACCTGGGGCTGCAGGAGCATCTGGAGGTAGATGGCACGCCTGTTGGGCCGGTGATAGCCTTGAATGACACGCCGCAATATGTGGTGGCGGAAATGCCGGCAAACACCTACAGCGATGGTCAGGTTGTCGTCGCCATCGTCGAACCCATCAACGGCGGCCCCTTGGTGAGCGAAATCTGGCTGGAGCAGATAACTGACTTCACTGGCCCCGTCATTCCCCCTACCCCCACCCCTACCCCAACAGGCACGCCCACACCTTCTCCCGCGCCCACCGATACGCCTACGCCCACGCTGACGCCGTTGCCCACAGACACCCCAACGCCAACCATTCCGCCCACTCCCACCAATACGCCCACGCCGCCGCCCATTGTCGTGGATGACCGTGACTACGGCATTCGGTACGATGGCTGGTACGGGGGCCAGGATGCGACGGCTCTGGGCGGCGGGTATCGCGCGGCCACGCAGACGAGTCAATACCTCGCCTACCGCGCCACGCAGCCATCCACCAGCGTTATCCTGCGCGTATGCAAAGGCCCAAACCTGGGCATCGCCAACGTGATGATTGACGGCGCGGCAAAACCTGCCCTTGACCTGTACAACCCCAACCCTGCCTGTAACGTGCCCGTGCAGTATACGGGGCTGACGAACAACCAGCACCTCATCTTGTTCCTGCCCTCGGGCCAGAAAAACGCCGCATCCAGCGGCACCGAGGTGCGTCTGGATGCCTTCCAGGTGGGACTGACCCTCACTGATGACAGCCATCCCTCCGTCATCTACACGCACTGGAGCGGCCTGACGCTGGCTCCCGCCTACCAGGGCACGCTGCGCCTGTCGCAAACGGCCACGGCCAACGTCAGTTTCAACGTCAGTGGGACGGCCTTTAGCTGGCTCACGGCTCACTGCCCCATCTGTGGGCAGGCCCTCGTCATCGTGGATGGCTCCCCCGCTGCGCTCGTAGATACCTACGCCGCTTCCTGGCAGTTCCAGATCCCGGAATCGATCATCGGTCTGCCCGACGGCTCACACACCGTCACCATTCGCGTCCTGGGCACGCACAATCCGAACTCTAGCGGCAATATCGTCTTCTTCGACGGCTTCACCGTCCCGTAGCCAGACATGAAAAGGGCAGGAACCCTTACGCTTTTCGTCTTCAACCCGGTCCAGATGTCGCTCCAGGAAGTAGACGGGGGACCAGACCTCAACCTTTATCTCAACGCTATCCTCAGCAACAAGCGTGTGCGTTTGCGTTGGTTGAGACGCTGGCAGGAGATTGTCCCCATGCTTTCGCGCCAATGGGCGCACCACTTCAGCCTGGTGGCGGCTGGGCGTTGGCCCCTTCTTGGAGGTTCGCGGCGGTATCTTGCCTGCTGTTTTGCCGAAGGTGCAGTTCTTGGCTAGCCGTACCACACAGTTATTCACCCCATGTCTAACCGCATCTACCAATGAAAATCCAGCATCAAAGAGGGCCAGGTCTGTCTCCGTCAGCTTTTTGCCGACCTGCTTGTACACCTTTTCCATCTCCGCGGATGGCGCGTTTTGACTCGTATTCCCGCGGACCAGTAGTTCCAGGATGGCGACCCGTTGTTCTCCAACACGCCCTGTTGTCCCCATCATGCCAAATGGCACACCGGGCACCGCTTTGTGGGCATCTGAATCATACGTTTTGCTCTTCAGCCCTTTCACTCGTGCCCTTTTGTATGCCGTCATATCGACGGGTTTCAGCTGGTACCCTTGAATCACCGTTGCCTGCCATTGACCAGCCGCGTCTACTTGCTTTTTCAACTCGTCGAGCAACTCCGCCAGATTGAACTGACCGTACGTGATCGCTTTGGCTGCCCGACGACTCCTTGCGGCTCGTTCTGCCTCATCATCAATGAATGCGCTCAAATACTGGTCGACCGCGGGCATGATGCCACCGCCTGATTCGACAAAGTATCCGCTGTACATCGCGCTGATGACATCACAGATTCCTAAATCGGTTCCTTTCGGCAGCGTGGCAACCATTTGCTCAATTGCTTGTTGCACCTGATAATGGATAGCTGTGGGCGTGTTGGTGTTGGTGTTTGTTTTCACATACTAATCATCCATCAACACGCCCTTTTTTGCACCCCCTGTTTTCTCTCAGTTAGGGAAAACCAAAGATGAGGGGACAATTTCGGCAAATTGCCCTACGGTCAGGTAAGTCGCTATTGTAGGGCAATTCGCTGAATTGCCCTTTTTGTATGAGGGGACAATTTCGGCAAATTGCCCTACGGTAAGGCGTAACGAAGCAAAAGGCTTATGCGGGTATTATATGCCGGCAGGTGGGAGCGTCAATCATCGCTGCGTTCAATCCTGATGGGTTCAAATGCAACCGCACGCATATTTTGTGTATAATGACGACATGGACGCAGCTAAAAGATTACCCTATGTGCGGACATTTGGGGGTTTTGTGTTCAGATGGCGCTTCCCATTCAGGAGGCAATCGTTGGCGCACGCGGAAAGGCGGCCGGTATATTTCCTGTCGATCTAGCGAGAGTACTGCTCTCTGCCAGCGAAACCGATTGGGGACTAATTCGTTGGCTTAACCCACCGACACCAGCACAATTTGTACATGATCTCCACAATATAGGTGAAAGCATCATCCTTTCGGCAATTTAATCTGCTAACTTATTTACGGACGACCACCTGGCCATTTCCCATGTCTCCCACCCTCCTCTGGCTCATCGTCATCGGCATGGGGCTGATCACTTTCAGTATCCGCCTCTCCTTCATCCAACTCCTCCACCGCGTCACCATCCTGCCGCTGCTGCGCCGGGGGCTGAAGTATGTGCCGCCGGCGGTGCTGTCGGCCATCATTTTCCCTGAGGTGTTGCGTCCGGGGGGGACGCTGGGCGTGTCGTGGGGGAACCCGCGCCTGCTGGCGGCGCTGGTGGCCGTCCTGGTGGCCTGGCGCACGCGCAACGTTCTGTGGACGATTGCTGCCGGCATGGTCGTCCTCTGGCTTCTTCTGTGAGGATAGTGGTCAGTGGATGGTGGGTCGTGGTCGATTGACAATTTGCAGTTGGTGGAAACGCGGCTTGCAACCATCATTAGGGATAAACAGGTCGTGCGTTTTGCGTGGTTGTTCGAACAGGATGTTCGGGCTACATGCCGGCATCGTCCGAGCGCCGCACCACCTGCCCGAACCAACCACTATATTGAGATGCATACAACCGATTAGGGTTCACGGGTGAGCCGTTGACGTGGTAAATCTCCCCCCCAAAAAAACGGCCCGGCCATATCCCAATGCTTGCGCGCCCCATCCGCCGTAAGAATAAACGCGCCCTTGCGCGTGCCGACCAAAACGCTTACATCGCTCATTTTTCGCTCCTTGTTGGGTTTTTGCACAACAGATGGTCCCGATTGTAGAACGTATTTTCTATTACGCAACTTGTGCATCCATGCGTGGTTCGTCAGGCGCAAGTTTGCTATCTTGCTCAGTTTATCCCGGCGCGTTATAACCGTTTAATAGTCAACAAATACGAGGCGCTGCGCGTCGTCCTGTTCGATGGCATGGATTTTTCCAGTCCCAGGCCATTATCCCGATGGAGGCCAATGCATGTTAAACACGTTGCTCAATCCACAAAGCATTGCGATTGTTGGGGCCAGCGATGACACAACCAAACCTGGTGGGAAAATACTGTACAACATCTTGCGGAAAGGGTATGAAGGGCATCTGATGCTCGTCAACCCGGCGCGCGCGTCCGTCCAGGGTGTTCTGGCTTATCCATCAATCATGGCCTTGCCGCGCATCCCGGATGTGGCGTTTTTGGCGATTCCGGCGAAGTTTGTGCGGCAGGCGCTGACGGAATTGGCGCGGAAAGGGACGAAGGTTGTGGTGGTCATCAGCGCCGGTTTTGGGGAAATGAGCGCCGCGGGCAAACGAGAGGAAGCGGAATTGGCCCGCATTGCTGATGAATATGGCATCCTTTTGCTCGGGCCTAATTGTCTGGGCGTGATGTCGTATGCTTATGCCGGCAAATTCACTCGTTTCTTGCCGGATATGATACAAGGGGGCGTGGACTTCATCAGCGGTTCCGGCGCATCCATTGACTTTCTGGCGGAGCAGGCGGTGCGGCGGGGCGTGCCGTTTAACTCCTTTGTGACGGTTGGCAATTCGGCGCAAAGCGACGTGACGGACATTTTGGGGTTGTTTGATGAAGCGTATGCCGGCAAAACCTCCGCCATCATCATCCTCTACATGGAAGTCCTCAACGAGCCGCGCGCATTCCTGCAACATGCCCGCCGCCTGAGTCGGCAGGGATGTTTGTTGGCCGGGATAAAATCAGGAACAACGGAAGCCGGCAGCCGCGCCGCCGCCAGCCATACCGGAGCCATGGTGAGCAATGACACCGTCATTCAAGCCCTCTTTGACAAAGCCGGCGTTATTCGCCTCCACTCCCGGCTGGAATTGATCGACGTAGCCAGCGCGTTGGTGTGCGTCAGGGGCCAACTGGACGGGAACAGAGTTTGCGTCTTCAGTGACGCGGGCGGCCCCGGCGTCATGCTCGCGGATGAATTGAACCGGCACGGCTTCGTCGTGCCCATCCTGCGTGAATCGACCCAGGCGCGCATTGCCGGGGTGCTGCCGATGGGCGCGGGCGTCAGCAACCCCATTGATTGCCTGCCCACGAGAACGGGAGAGATGATAGCCCAGGTATTTAACATCATTCAGGAAGAAGAAGCAGACAACATTGATTACATTTTGTTCATCATGGGAGATTCCGGACTGTCCGACATCTGGGAAATCTACAAGGTTGTGGGCGAGGCGATGAACACCCTTTCCATCCCCATCCTCCCCGCCTTTTGCTCGGTCATTTCCTCCTCTCCCGCGCTGCAAAAGTTCCGCGAGATGGGCAAATGCTATTTTGAGGACGAAGTCTCCATGGGGCGCGCCCTGGCCCGTATCGTCAACCGCCCCCGCGTGACGGATCCCGAGACGGAGCTGGCGAATTACGATGATGCGCGCATCCGGTCCGCTTTAGCGGGTCAGAACGGTCCCCTGTCGCCCCGGCTGACGCGCGAAGTGTTGGCCGCGGCGGGCTTCCCGTTTCCCGACCAGCAGGAGCTAACGGAGAAGGCGGCATTGGCACATATCGCTTTTCCGTTCCCCTGGGTGATGAAGGTGATGGGACCGCTGCACAAAAGTGACGTGGGCGGCGTGCGGTTGGGCATTCATTCACGGGCCGAAGCGGAGTGGGTCTGGGATGAACTGCTGGCGATTGACGGTGCATATGGCTGCGTGGTGCAGCGGATGATCTCCGGCATCGAGGTCATTATGGGCGCGAAGCGGGAGGCGGGGTATGGTCATCTGGTGGCGTTTGGCCTCGGAGGAATCTACACGGAAATACTCCAAGACGTGAGCTTTCATCTGGCCCCGCTCTCCCTGGCCGAAGCCAGGAACATGATTCGCGCCATCAAGGCTTTTCCCCTGCTAAACGGCGTGCGCGGTGAACCGGGCATGGATGTGGAGATGCTGACGACGTGGCTGCTCAGAATCGGCCGTTTCGTGACGGATTTTCCCCAGGTTCAGGAGATGGACTTAAACCCGGTGAAAGGGTACGGCGGGGATCTTTACGTGGTTGATGCGCGCATTATTGTGTCGTAGCCGGTCTATCAAAGTAATCAACGGGACACTGGTGTTTTTGACGCGGAGGCTTCCGCCGGCCCACATATGGGGTTTACCCGGCTAAAGCCTCGACTCCGATCACCCAGTATGGATTTCGCCAGACTCAAGTCATCAATTATTCCGGTCCCTGCCCCGCCACAGTCGCCATCCCACCCAGGCGACCAGCGCGGCGGCGAATCCCAGGCTGAGATAGGGGGCGGCGGGGGTGTCCGTGCCGGCACTCAAGGCAACAGATGGCGTCGGTGTGGTCGTCAGCGTCGCCGCCGTCCCCGTTACCGCCTGCGCGCGCGCATCCAGCGAACGCGCCGCCGTTTCCGCCTGTCGCCCGCTGCCCTCCGTGGGCGTCCCCGTCACTGTCGTGCGCGTCTCCCGCGCTTCGCTGGCGTACATCAGGTTCCCGTCCGCCACCCCCCCGGCGTCATCCACCAACAGCAGCCAGGCATCCGCCGCCCCCGCGCCAAAAGCAAACGTATGCCCCGCCAACAGCGTGCCGCCCGCCTGCCCCAGCGCGACGCTGTTTGCCGCGTCCGCCGCCACGCTGCCCCCGTACGCCCGCTGCCACACGAGTTGACCATTCGCGTCCAGCCGCGCGGCCCAGGCGTCTCCATTCCCCGCCCCAAACGAATCCGTCGCCCCCACCACCAACAGCCCTTTATCCGGCAAGCGCAGCAGCCCATGGGTCTCATCCGTGCCTACGTCGCCAAGCGCGAACTGCCACACCACCTCCCCCGCCGTATCCAGTTGCCACACCCACGCATCCCGCCCCCCCATGCCCAGGGAATCGGTGTAGCCGGCAACCACCACGCCCCCATCCGCCGTCGGCTGTAGCGCGCGCGCCCCATCCGCCAGCGCCCCGCCATACCGATTCTGCCACAACACGTTCCCCTCCCGGTCCAGCTTCAGCACCCAGGCGTCGCTCAACGCCGCCCCAAAAGACCACGTTTCGCCGGCCACGACGAAGTTGCCGTCCGTCGTTCCCACCACCGCCGCAAACGTATCCACCGCCGCGCCGCCATAGGCCATTTGCCAGATCACCTCTCCCGCCGCGTCCAGCCGCCACACCCAGCCATCGTCCCCGCCCGCGCTGCCGGAACTGGTGCTTCCCGCCACCCAGTAGCCGCCATCCAGGGGAGACCAGATGGCGCTGGCCGTTTCGTTACCCGTGCCGCCATAGGCGTTTTGCCACAAGCTGCGCCCCTGCACATCCAGGCGCGCTACCCAGGCGTCCTGCCCCACCACGTCGAAAGAGCGCGTGGTTCCCACGGCCACGAATCCCCCCGCCGCCGCATTGACCACGGCGGCAAACGTGTCGTCTTCCGCGCCGCCATACACCTTTTGCCACACCACCCCGCCGTCGTCATTGAGCCGCCACACCCAGCCATCCTGCTTGCCCGCGCCAAACGAATCCGTATAGCCCGCCGCCAGGTAGCCCCCCTCTTCCAGTGTCACCACGGAGGCGGCGAAATCGGAGCCGGGGCTGCCATAGGTCAAGGCCCAGCCTTGCTGCTGTAGCCAGGTAAAGCCCAATGCGCCTGCCAGCAGGCTGAGGAGGAACCAGAGGGAGCGGGGGGGGATAGTGTGCCGGGTTTGCTTCATTATATGTGACTCTACTGAAAAAAGGCCAAAAACCGGGTTTTTGCACATGAACCACTCTGGTAATTTCAGCCGAACAATCAAAAAACCCGGTTTTTTCAGTGAACTCATATGTAACTGCTGACGTTCTCGTGGGCTGAGCTTGTCGAAGCCCATGTCGCCTTCGGCAGGCTCAGGCAACGGACTAAAGGCTCAGGCAACGGACTAAAGGCTCAGGCAACGGACTAAAGGCTCAGGCAACGGGCTAAAGGTTCAGGCAATGGGCCAGATGGTCACCATCATCTATTGCTTTCCAGGGAAAAGGGGTTCCCTTCGGGATCGACGCCGTTGACCACGCGCGTGCCGGGGGCGGCCTCAAACAGGTCGCCCAGGGAGACGCCTTGAGCCAGCAGCGCCCGGCGTGCTTCCTCAATCTGGGCGACGCGGAACACGATTTTGGGCGCATCCCGCCCCAGGTCGCGCTGCCCGCCGCCGTGCAAGGCCAGCGTACACGCGCCCGTGCCAAATGTGACCCAGGACTCGGCGCTGTAGTCAACCAACCCGCGCGGATAGGTCACTTCCAGGCCAAGAAGGTCACGGTAGAAACGCACCTGCGCGTCCATGTCTTGGGCGTATAAGATAATCTCCATCAGTTCCAGAATCATCTCTCCTTGCCAGAAACCGGGTTTTTCCTTCGAGAACCAGGTTTCTTGGGCTAAAAACCCGGTTTCTTTACACGATTTGTATGCAGTCGGGCGAGTCGTTGAAGGGGCTGTTGACGAGGGTGCTGACGGGGTAGGCGCTCATGTTTGCGGCGGGGTAGGGTTGCAACAGGGGCTGCACCATGTCGGGGCGCTGGCTGTGGGGGTCGAGCCAGGCGGTGTATTGCTCCGGGGGGATGATGAGGGGCATTCGGTTGTGGATGGGGCGCAGTAGTTCGTTGGGTTCGGTGGTGAGGATGGCGCAGGATTCGACTTCGGAGCCGTCAGAAGCGATCCAGCGTTCCCAAATGCCGGCAATTCCCCACACACCCCCATCCCGTGCCATAATGTACATCGGCTGCTTCTTCCCGTTCAACTTCCGCCACTCGTAGAAACCTGATGCCGGCACCAGGCAGCGTCGGTACCTGAATGCGGCGCGGAAGGAAGGTTTTTCCGCGACCGTTTCCGCACGGGCGTTGATCATGCGCGCTCCCATGCCAGGGTCTTTCGCCCAGGAAGGAATCAGGCCCCAATGGAGATACGTGAGTTCCCGTTGTCCATTGGCCGCGACGCGGACCACGGCGACGGGCTGCGTGGGCGCGATGTTGTAGCGGGGCGCTAATGGCGGCATTTCCGCCAACGCAAACTGAGCCGCCACATCTTCCGTGGCCGCGGCCAGGGTAAATCGTCCACACATATTAGCCTCCTATCGCGCGGGCACGCGAACAGATGCCTGCCAGGGTGATTGGGGAGAATGTGGGCGGCAGAGGAGAACCCAATGCCGGCACAAGACCATATGTTCTTATTCTACCTGACCACAAAGCGGCTGACGAATTTCCCCCACCTCGCCATCACTCCCCACTGCCCGCCCCCGCGTACATCGTGCCCCAGGACATCGCGGATGGGCGGCTCCGCTCCTGGCAGCGCAGATTTCGATTACTTGCATGACGCCAGAAATATGTTTGCTCCCCCGTGACCATCAGGCGGCGGCTGCGTAAGATCAATTCCCCACCGCAGGTCGGGCAATACGCCGTGTCAGGCGCATCCACATCCGCTAAAATAGATTCACCATTTGCTAAACACGCAGTCTTCATCGTATCCGACCTCACTCACCAAAACTGATACCCAAAACGACTACTTGACGATAGCAGCGGCGGCTTAAGACAGCAATTAAGCACAACACAGCCGAACTGTTATCCCGGTGATGGCTTGGGGCGGATGCAGTCGAAAATACCTATGCTCAAAATCACTGTCATTACCCTGGCCATCAACATTCCCGGGCCTGTTGCCGTCGCCCGTTTGCGCCAACTGGGGGCCAACGTGACCAAAATCGAACCGCCCACGGGCGATCCTCTGGCGCTCGCCGCCCCCGCCTGGTATGACCACCTGCATCAAGGTGTGCGCGTCATCGCCCTGGACCTGAAGCGGGAAGCGGACCGGGCGCAATTGGAGCCGTTGCTGGCGTCCGCCGACCTGTTGCTAACCTCCATGCGCCCGCGCGCGCTGGCGCGCCTGCGTCTGGATGCCGCGTCCGTGGCCGCGCGTCACCCCCATCTCTGCCAGTTGTCCATTGTCGGCTACCCCGGTCCCCAGGCCAATGAGGCCGGCCATGATCTCACGTACCAGGCCAGCCTCGGCCTCGTGCAGCCGCCGCGGCTGCCACGCACGCTATTGGCGGATCTGGCGGGCGCGGAGCGGGCAGTGAGCGAGGCGCTGGCGCTGCTGTTGGCGCGGGCGCAGGGCCAGGGGGCGGCAGCCACGGAGCTGGCGCTTTCCGCGGCTGCCACGCCTTTTGCCGACCCGTGGCGGTATGGTTTGACGCGCCCGGAAGGGGTGCTGGGGGGCGGCATTCCGGGCTACAACTTGTATGAGACGCGGGACGGATGGGTGGCGCTGGCGGCGTTGGAGCCGCATTTTTGGCGGCGGTTTTTGGACGCGATGGGGAGTGGGGGCGAGAATGCCGGCATTTCCCCCGCCCCCGACCTCGCCCACTTTTTCCGCCAACGCCCGACCGCCGAGTGGCTCGCCTGGGCCAGGGCGCACGACATCCCCCTGGCGGCTGTTGCCGAATAGGGCGGATAGACGCGGATGAGGTCAGCGTGTCTTTTCTGTCGTTGATGGGTGATGTGGGGGATTTGTTTTTGGTGTTACTGACTACGCGAAAAGCCACCATGCCGGCATTGTCCTTCAACGCCGGGCTGTTTGTTCGTTGTGTTTCTTGTCTTTGGCTACACGAAATGTTACGCGCCGACCGAACCCGACTAACGCCGCGCAAAAACGGGCAGGTAAAGCTGGTGACTGCCCTGCGTGGCTTCCGTCATAATTAGCGTCACGGCAAAGATGGCCGGGTCCGTCGCCGAAGTCGCGCGCAAGATAACGGTATCCGCCGCGCCCATCTCCGCCAGCGGCGACAGCACCACGGTCACCACCAGCGCGCGGCTTTCGCCCACGGCCATGTCCGCCAGAATCGCCATCTCGCCCGCATACGGGGGCGCGAACTGCGTGAACCAGCCGTAGGTGGCTAACGTCATGGTGTAACTATCCGAAATGTTGCCGGCATTTGTCACCGTAATAACGTAGCTCACCATCCCGCCGGGAACCGTGCCCCCACTCAGGGAAGCAGGCAGCCAGATCGCCGGCGCGGTCGCCGCCTGGGACGTCAACGCCGTCGTCGTAAACAGGGTATTGAATCCCAGCGACGCCACTTCCAGCAGCGCCGTATCCGTCACACCCGCCGCCGTCCCCAGAGGGACGCTGACGACCACCTGGAAGAATAAGACGCCGCCCGGAGCCAGCGGCTCCGTTTCCGTCATCGGCGGGCTGAACTGCGTCGGCCAGGTGTTGCCGGACAGGAACAGCGCGTATGTGTCCGTGATGTTTCCGTCGTTTTCCAGCCCCACGGTGTAGGTGACGGCCCCGCCCGGACGCCCCGCGCCTCCACCAACGGCTACAATGTCAAACGAGGGATCCGCCGCGGCCACGGTGGTCACGGTTGTCGTCGGGCCAAAGGCGGGGTCCACGGGGGTGGATAGCGCCAGCACGGCGGTATCTTGTGTCCCGGCTACGGCTTCCCGGGGCACGCTGACGACGACAGTCAGTGAGAGGCTTTGCCCGGTGGTCAGGGGGCCTGTGTGGTCGAGTGCCGGCATTAACCCCACCTCCCACGCCGCCCCCGTCAACGAAACATTATAATCGTAAATCGAAGTACTCGTGTTCGTCAGCCAGACGGTATAAGTGACCACGTCCTTGGGCGTGCCCAGGCCCGTCTGTGCCGGCGAGAGCAGCGCCGCGGGCGCGGCCAACGCCACGCTGCGTAGGGTGGTGGCGATCTCCGCGCCATCATTCTGCCACGACGACACCAGCAGCACGGCCTCATCCGCCACGCCCACGGGCGTATTTGCCGGCACGGTCACCGTCACCAATACGGTCTGCGCCGCGCCCGCCACCAGCGGCAGCGTCTGCGTCATCGGCGGCGCAAATGCCGTCGGCCAGCTAAACCCGCTCAAACTCAGCGCATACTGGTCGGCTACCCCGCCGGTGTTCGTCACGGCCACGCTGTAGGTGATCACGGAGCCGGGTAGCCCACCCCCCGTTTGCGCCGGACTGACGTTGACGCCGGGTCCACTGTTGCGTGTGCTGATGGTGGCGGTGGCGATGATGCCGGCATCCAACCGCGACGCCGCCCACACAAAAGCCACATCCGTGCCAATCACCGGATTCGGCGGCAACGTCACCATCACCCCCACGTCCGCGCTTTCGCACGGCGCCAGCGCCGCCGTCTCCGTCAATGGATTCGTGAACGTGGCATCCCAGAGCGTCGTCGGCCACGACGCGCCCCCTGCCTGCAAACCGAAGCTGTCCGCCTCGGTCCCCGTATTCGTCACCGTCAGCGTATACGTGACCGCCTGCCCCGGTTCCCCCACGCCCTCTGCCTCCGGCGTGATGGACACACCCGCCACTGCCGGCATCTCGCCCACGCCATACCAGACCGCCAGACCATCATGCAGCGCGTTTTCCGCCGGCACCCCGGTATCCACATACAAAATGCCCGCGCTCCCGGTCTGATCCTCAATCCCCGCCACCGCGAAAAGCGCGCTGGACATCGCCAGATACTGCACGCGCACATCCCCCGTATCCAGGTCCAGGATCACCTCAAACGTATCCGCGGCCCCTAACAGATTCTCATACTTGTAATACTCAATCACAAACCAGTTCCGCCCCTGGCTGGTCTCGTGCAGCGTGTACACAGCCGCGTCCGGGTCATCAAACGTGTGCAAATAGATGTTCCCCCAGGCGGCGTAAATCGCCCCGTTCGGGTCCAGTGGCGTCGCGTTGGGAATGGGCGGGATGCCGCTGGGCGCATCGTCGTCGTACAGGTTGTCGTCCCCAAACAGCACGGTGGCAAAGTCGTTGAACCAGACATGATCATACGCCTCGCCATAAAAGGTGAAGCTCTGGCTCAGCGGCAGCGTCACGGACACATAATCGGGCAAATCCAGATCGCCCGCGTCCAGGTCCCAGCGCGTTCCTCCCGTGGCATCCACCCACTGAAACGTCACGCCGCTGCCGCACGTATCGCTGTCCGCCACGCTGTAATCCGTGCGCGGCGCGGCAACCGCCACCGGCGGCGCGCCTGCCAACCCGCGCCACACCCCGCCCACCAGCGCGGCTCCTAACAACAGCGGCAGCAAAACAAGCAATCGACGTTTCATAGCAATCTCCTGGCACAAAACATGAGGACGGCATGTAGACTTTCGGTGTATTCATCTCCCCTTCGGGGCGATCCCCATTATGCCTCACATTGTCGGATCAGGCTTTCCGCGTCACCCTCATTGTTCCGTTACCCAATCCGTCACCAGTTCCTCCAGGATGGGGAAGGGCACGCTGCCGTTTTGCAGGATGAGGTCATGGAAGGCGGCGATGTCGAAGGCGCCGCCGAGCGCGGTTTGCGCCTGGTCGCGCAGGCGCAGCAGGGTGAGCTGCCCCACTTTGTACGTCACGGCCTGCCCGGGCCAGACGATGTACCGCTCCACCTCGCCGACGGCCACGCTTTCCGGCCAGTTCATCGTCTGCACAAAGTAGTCAATGGCCTGCTGCCGCGTCCAGCCCTGGGCGTGAATGCCCGTGTCCAGCACGAGGCGCACGGCGCGGAACAACTCCGCCTGTAGGCGACCATAATCCCCATACGGGTCGTCTGTGTAGACGCCATAATCCGCCGCCAGCCGCTCCGCATAGAGCGCCCATCCCTCGGCGAAGCCCGTGAGGACGGTGGCGCGGCGAAAGGTAGGTAGGCTGGTCTCCTCCACCTGAATAGACAACTGGAAGTGATGGCCGGGCACGCCTTCGTGGTAGGCCAGCGTGGGCAGTTCCACGAAAGAGATGAAGCGCCCCTGGGATAGGTTGGCGGAGAAGTAGCCGGGACGGGAGCCATCAACGGGCGGGGCGTTGTAGTAGGCGAGGGAGCCGCCACCGCGAAAATCGGGGACGGGCACGATTTGCAGCGCCGCCCGTGGGCGCAGGTTAAACGCGGCGTCCATCTTGGCCATGCCCCGGTCCATCGCCGACTGGTAAGCGGCAATCGCCGCGTCGCGGTCTGCCTGGGAAGCGATGGAGATGCCGCCGCCGGCCTGGTACATCTGCCCCGTGCCCCGCACCAGGTCGGTGGAGAAGCCTTGCGCCACCAGCAGGTCGCGCATTTCTTCCTGGATGCGGGCCACTTCTTGCAGGCCGAGCGCGTGAATCTCGGCGGCGGTGAGGTCCGTGCTGGTGTGATGGCGCAAGGCGTAGGCGTAGTAGGCGTCACCGTTGGGCAGCTTCCAGACGCCATCGTCGGTGGTGGCCTGCTGGCGCAGCTCGCGCAAGGTGGCGGCGAGGCGATCATAGGCGGGATACACGGTGTTTTCTACCTCCGCCAGCGCGGCGGCGGCGATGGTTTCCTTGTCGGCGGCGCTGATGTTGTCCAATTCTTGCAAGCGGCGGTGGAATTCGGCGTAGAAAAGGCTCTGCGCGGCGGGCTGCCCGGTGATGCTGCCCATTTCCGCCAGCACGCGGTCAAAAACGAATCGGGGTGGAATCATGCCGGCATCCGCGCGTACCCCCAAAGCAACGATAGCCTGGTCGAATTTGACGCCTACCTGCGCCAAACGGGCAACGTAATCTTGCGCGTCTGGCAAATGCCGTAGTGGGTGAACATAAGCCATGAACGTGGGCAGGCTGTTCTGGATGCCGAACACCTGGTTGACGGGATAATCATGGAGGGCAAAGTCGTGACCACGCACCTGATCATCCAGCAGCCAGATGTAAATGTCGCGGGAAACGCGCTGCGCGGGGGTGAGCGTGGCGGGATCCAACGCTTGGAGACGGGCCAGATTGCCGGCAGCAAGCTGATACGTTTCCTCCTGATAAGCGGGGGAGACGTTGGTCAATTCGTCCTGGGGAATGCCAAAGGCATCGGCGAGGCCCAGTTCCGTGGCCCATTCGGGATCACGGCGCAGCATTTGGGCGAAGATTTGCGCGAAGAGGGCGTCCGGGTCGAGGGCGTCCCACTGCTCCGGGGACACGGGCGTGACGGGGGCCAGCGTGGCGGCGGGCGTGGGCGCGGTGGTGGGGGTGATGGGTGGGGAAGCGCGGCAGGCAACCAGAACGAGGAGTAAGGCAAGGAGGGTGAAATACCGTTTCATGGGAACCTCCGTGGGTGAGGACCGGCGCAGAAATGATGTTCCTGATGCCGGCACGCCATTCCTGGCAACGGTCCGGTTTATGCTATTATACAGGCATCTGGCCCGGGATTTCCAGACACAACGAAGGAAAGCACATGGAAGAACGAGAACGACATTACCTGCAACTGCTGGCGCGACAGTATCCCTCTATTCAAGCGGCGGCCACGGAGATCATCAACCAAACGGCCAATTTGCAGTTACCCAAAGGAACGGAACACTTCCTGTCCGACATCCACGGGGAGTATGAGGCGTTCCGCCACGTCCTGCGCAGCGGGTCGGGGTCGATCAAACGCAAGATTGACGAGCACTTTGGCAACGAATTGACGGAACTGGCGCGGCGGCATCTGGCAACCCTCATCTACTACCCGGAGCAGGCCTTATCGCACGAACTGCGGGGCGTTTCCGACGCGGGCGAATGGTATCGTATCACGTTGTTTCGGCTCATTCGCCTCTGCCGCGTGGTTTCTTCTAAGTATACGCGGGGGATGTTGCGGGCGGCGATGCCGGCACATTTCGCCGCCACCATCGAAGAACTCCTCCACGAACAGGAAGGAATCGAAAACAAACACGAGTATTACCAGACCATCATTGACACCATCATCGACACCGGCCAGGGACGCACCTTCATCACCGCCCTGGCCTACCTGATCCAGCGATTGGCGATTGCCCGTCTGCACATCATCGGCGACATCTACGACCGCGGGCCGGGGGCGCACAACATCATGGACACCCTCATGGCCTACCATTCGCTGGACATCCAATGGGGCAATCATGACATTGTGTGGATGGGGGCCGCCGGCGGCAGCGAAGCGTGCATCGCCAACGTCATCCGCATCGGCTTGCGCTACGGGAACATGGAAACCCTGGAAAACGGGTACGCCATCAGCATGTTGCCCCTCGCCTCCTTTGCCGTGGACGTTTACGGCCACGACGACTGCGCCCTGTTTCACCCGCAACTCGCCAACGCGGCGGAGTACACGGAAAACGAACTACGGCTGATGGCCCAAATGCACAAGGCCATCACCATCATCCAACTCAAACTGGAAGCGCACATCATCCGGCGGCGGTCCCACTACCGCATGGAAAACCGCCTCCTGCTGGACAAGCTGGACCTGGAACGAGGCGTCGTCGTCCTGGACGGTCAGGAACACCCGCTGCTGGACAGCCATTTTCCCACCATCGACCCGCAAGACCCCTACGCCCTCACCGCGCGCGAAGAGATGGTCATGGAGCGACTGCGGCTCTCCTTCGCCAACAGCGAACGGCTGCAGAAGCACATCCGCTTCCTCTACAGCAAAGGCAGCATGTACCTCGTCTATAACGGCAACCTCCTCTACCACGGCTGCATCCCCATGCACCACGACGGCTCCTTCTGGGTTTTCCGCACTGAGGGGCAGGAATTCACCGTCCAATCGTATATGGATCGCTTCGACATGCTGGCGCGGCAGGGCTACTTCGCCGACGACCCCGCGCAAAAGCAGTATGGCCTGGACGCCATGTGGTATCTCTGGAGCGGCTCCCACTCCCCCTTGTTCGGCAAAGACAAGATGGCGACTTTTGAACGATATTTCATCGCCGACAAGGCCACGCACAAAGAAAGCATGAATCCATATTACCAGTTCCGCGACCGGGAAGAGACGGCGCGGCGCATTCTGGCACACTTTGGCCTGGACCCGGAAACGGGGCACATCATCAATGGGCACGTGCCGGTGAAGGTGCGAAAAGGAGAAAGCCCGATCAAGGCCGGCGGCAAGCTGCTCGTCATTGATGGCGGATTTGCGCGGGCATACCAGAAGGAAACGGGAATTGCCGGTTACACGCTCATTTTCAACTCCTACGGGCTGATGCTGGCCTCGCACGAGCCATTTGAGTCCACGCAGAAGGCGATTGACGAAGCGCGAGACATCCATTCCAAAACCAGCATCCTGGAAGCGAACACGACGCGGCTGCGGGTGAAGGATACGGATGAGGGCCGGGCGGCGCGGCGGCACATCGCGGACTTGCGGGCGCTGCTAGAAGCGTATCGCGGCGGGGTGCTCAAGGGTTAAGGGCGTACGCTCTCTGGGGATTGGACCAATCTAAAAAGGAAAGGAGGTCTAATGATGAACGAGAAAACGCGACAAGACCGGTGGTTTATCTATGTCGTTGCCGCTTTTCAGTCATTTATTGGCCTGGGCGGAGTGGCCGGTGGTCTGGGATTGGTGTTGGATCCCAGCGGAGACAATTTAGGGCTGCCACTGGCATGGCTGTCCCGGTCACCCTTTGCGGATTATCTCATTCCAGGCCTTGTTTTGCTGGTCGTGATCGGCGGGGGCACGCTGCTGGGGGGTATGCTGACACTGCGCCGCCACCGTTATGCGGCGGAAGCGGCGATGGCGCTGGGCGGGTTGCTGATGTTGTGGATTGTGGCGCAAGTGTGGTGGATTGGCCTCTCCCACTGGCTGCAGCCGGTTTATTTTGCTTTCGGTGTGGTGGAGTTGAGCCTGGGGCAACGAATGGGGAAGCTGCGTGGTATTTGACGGGTGGCGAATGCGTCCTTGACCCGTTACCGAAAAAGCCTCAAGCCAATCCAGAAAATCATCCCCTTGGACCACTTTTTTTCTGGATTGGCTTTAGTCGTTTGCCAGCGGCAGGCCGTGGGCGGTCCACTCAAGTATGCCGCCGCTGAGGTTGAGGACGTTGGCTGCGCCGCGGGCTTGCAGGATGCTGGCCCCAATAGCGGAGCGGCTGCCGGAGTGGCAGTTGACGAGCAGCGTTTCTCCGTTTACCAGTTCGTGGGCGCGGTCTGGCAGGTAGCCGAGCATGATGTGGCGCGCGCCGGGGATGTGGCCTTCATCCCACTCCGATTGGGCGCGCACGTCTATGACTTTTATTTGCCCGCGCAGCACCCGGTCGGCAATGTGGTCGGCGCTAACGGGTTGGTAGGATTGCACGGGATGGCCCATATCGCGCCATTGGGCGATGATGGCGGTGGGGAAGTAGCCGGCGACGTTGTCCAGGCCGATGTAGGTCAGACTGCCTACGGCGTCGGCGAGGGCGTCGGCGTCGGCAATCAGGTAGAAGGGGTCGTGGTAGTTGAGCAGCCAGCCGGCCCATTCGGCGAGGTCGGCGAGGGGGATGTTGAGGGTTCCGGGGATGTGTGCGGCGGCAAAGGCGTCGGCGGCGCGGGTGTCGATGATGGGGGTGTTGGCGTGGAGGAGATGGGGGAGGGTGGATGCCGGCATTTCCCCCACATCCAACATCCCACCCAAAATCCGCGGCCCTTCCTTATTCACCCGCTTCATCATCGCAAAATAAGTCGGCGGCTCCGGCTGCCCCTCCAACAGCATATGCACAAACGCCTCCTCATCCTCATACCCCAACGCCGCGTTAAACAACTTCTCATACCCCACCGTACTGGAGGGAACCGATCCCAACCCCTTGCCACAGGCGCTGCCCGCCCCATGCGCCGGCCACACCTGCACATAATCCGGCAACTGCCGGAACCGACGCAGCGAGTGAAACATCTGCCGCGCCCCCAAAACCGACGTATTGGCAATACCCGCCGCCTTTTCCAACAGATCAGGCCGCCCCACGGCCCCCACAAAGACAAAGTCCCCCGTGAATATGCCCATCGGCCTGTCCGCGCCCGCCGTATCCGTGAGCAGGAAGGAGATGTGTTCCGGCGTATGGCCGGGCGTGTGCATCACCTCCAGGCGAATGTTGCCCACCATGAACGTGTCGCCATCGCGCAAAAGTTGATGCGCGTATTCCTGCACATACTGGTACTTCCAATCCGCGCCCCCCTCATCCGACACATACAGCCGCGCCCCCACGCGCGCCGCCAACTCCCGCGCGCCGGACACATAATCAGCGTGGATGTGTGTCTCCGCCACACCCACCAGCCGCATCTCCTCACGCTCCGCCGCACGCAGATATATCTCTACGTCGCGCCCCGGATCAACGATAAGCGCCTCACCGGTGGCCTGGCAGCCAACCATGTAGGAAGCGTGCGCGAGTTGTTGGTTGTAGAAGTATTTGAGCAGCATGGAAGAACTCCTGCAAGAAACTTCCCGCAAAACGGTTTCCGGGAAGGGGGGTCGTTAACGGAGGACGCGCAGCAACAAGAGCATGAGAAACATCATCAGCAGAACAAAGCCGCAGCCAAAGCAGCCAGGACCGCGCCGGCGCCACATGCCCGGACGAGCCCAGGCGCGCCGCGCCCATCGTCTTCTACGCCAATAGAGTCTGTTACGCATCATGATTATCCCCATGAAAGACAGTGGATAGAGGTCAGTGGTAAAAAGCGGTCGGTCGGCGATGCGCCAGCCTATCGATAAATTGTGGCGCAATTGGCTTCTTCCGCCCACTTTTTGCTTATTTTCTTTTAGCTACGCCTTAACAGGGTGACATTGGATGGCCACTCCGTCGCTTATCCTCCCTTCCTTTGACATGGCAGGCGAAGTCGGGCAAAATGGACTGGCATTCGTTGCTTCACGCGCGACCTATGTCGCCGCGACAAGGCCGATGGTCATTTATAAGGATGGTTTCGTCATGTTCCGTAACGGCGCCTTCATCAGCAAAGTAACGCTTTTCATTTTATTAGTGGCCGTCGTCCTGGCCGGGAGCGGGTGGCTGATGTACACAGCCATGCGCAGGCTAACCGCGTCGCCATCTCTGGATGAACAACTGCGGACGGTTTTGGTTGATGCCGGCATTTCTCCCCTCGACACCGGCCCGGCCCCCGACCCCGCCAAAGTCCAACTTGGCGAAGCCCTCTTCTTCGACAAAGAACTCAGCGGCAACCGCGACATCTCCTGCGCCACCTGCCACCACCCCCTCCTGCACACCGGCGACAGCCTCTCCATCTCCTTTGGCACGGGCGGGCAAGGCCTGGGCACAGCCCGCGTCATGGGCGACGGGCGCGCCCTCGTCCCGCGCAACGCCACGGAAATCTTCAACCGCGGCGCCGTTGAGTGGAACCAACTCTTCTGGGATGGGCGCGTCTCCGGCAGCCCCGCCGCCGGTTTCGTCACGCCCGCGGGCGACGCCCTCCCCCCCGGCCTGGACAGCGTGCTGGCGGCGCAGGCGATGTTCCCCGTCACCTCTCAAGATGAAATGCGCGGCACACAGGGGGATTATGCCGGCAACGGCCAGATCAACGAAATCGCCCTGCTGGACGCCGACGACCTCCCCGCCATCTGGAAAGCCCTCATGTTCCGCCTCCTGGCCATCCCTGAATACGACACCCTCTTCCAGGCCGCCTACCCCGACATCCCCCGTGACCAACTCGGCTTCCAACACGCCGCCAACGCCATCGCCGCCTACGAAATCGCCACCTACACCTTCCTCGACAGCCCCTGGGACCGCTACGTCGCCGGCGACACAACCGCCATCTCCAACGAAGCCAAAGCCGGCGCGCTCCTCTTCTATGGCGAAGCCGACTGCGCCCGCTGCCACCGCGGCAACCTGCTCACCGACCAGCAATACTACAACATCGGCGTGCCCCAATTAGGCCCGGGCAAGAAAAACGAAGAAGGATACGACTTTGGCCGCTACCTGGAAACCAACGCTCCGCAAGACCTCTTCGCTTTCCGCACGCCCCCGCTGCGCAATGTCGCCCTCACCGGCCCCTGGATGCACAACGGAGCGTATCGCTCACTAGAAGATGCGGTACGCCATCATCTGGACCCGGTCGCCTATCTGCGCAACTACAACGAAAGCCAACTCATGCCCATTCTACAGGCCACCTGCAAAGAAGATGAGGCCACCATCCAGGCGCTCTTAAACGGCCTGGACCCACTCGTCGCCACGCCCAAGCAGCTATCCGACACGCAGGTGCGGCAGTTAATGGCCTTCCTCTACGCCCTCACCTCCCCCTCCGCCCTGGATCAGACCGCCGCCGTGCCAGAGAACGTCCCCAGTGGCCTATCCGTAAATGATTAGGGTTCGTGCAAAATTGGCTTTGGACTATCCAACAAGCAAGAAACCTCCCGGCACATCCGTTATTTCCCATCAGGCGGATTGAACCCATCCGTCCGATTACCCATCTCGGACTATGGTCCTATACGCACGCCATAAATCCGTGCGTAAAATGGATTGCGTTACACTGCTCGATGCCAATGACTACATTCTTGTGGGCCGAACCTTCTGCCTGGCCTGACATCTGGAAACTGGAATACAAACGGTCACAAATCACATAGATAATGCCGATCTAGTTCTCTCCGCGTCATTCCGTGCCTGGCTGCGTCCCGGTTCACGCTTTTGCTGAATTTCACGAGGACTTTACGGAATTTTCCCCGTTTTTCGCCATAATGTAGGTATCGTGCAACTACTCATCATCCAAAGGTGCGACACACGCATGAACACCGTTTTCGTCATGCGGCACTCTGCAAAAATGCGTCACCTGGTATAGACACGGCAGATAGACATAGGAGAGATAATGTTTCGTGGTAAGAGCAAGCAATTCAAGGTTGTGAAAAACGATCGGGGAGAATATGCTGTCTGGCACGCGGATGCGGGACAATCAGCCAAATGGGATGAAACGGGTTGGGTGGGGTCGGTGGAAGAATGCCGGCAATTCGTCGAATCTCGCCGTTTTGCCGGCAAAACCCTGTTTGCCTCCCTGGCCGCGAAAACCAATCGCTAATCCCCCTCCTCAGTCACCTTCACGTAAGAGATAGCTCGGTGAGCTATCTTTTTTGTTTTCAGGCCACTGGCGTTTTTGGCGTGGCGGCTCCAGTCAGCCCACAGGGCCGATCACCCTATGTGGATTTCGCCACACCCCAATCGTTCCCTCAACTGTTCCCATTCCATTTCGTCGCCGGTTCTTGCGCCAACGGCGCACTCTCCCCCATCAGTTTGCGATAGCGTGGATGATGGCGAATCCCGTCCAGGTCGGGATCGCGGCGCGCCCATTCCAACTGCACCTGGTGTTTTTCCAGGGCCACGTGCAACAAATCCAACGCTTCATCAACATTGCCGGCAATAGCCTCCAGACAAGCGCGATTGTACTCATTCGCATCCGCGATCAGCACCCGCGCCATACGCATCTGCTCCTCATACGCCGCCGCCTCCCCCAGCCGGCGATACAACCCCGCCAGCGACCCCCGCGACAACGCATCCTCTCCATCCAACGCAATCGCCCGTAAATAAGCATCTCGTGCTTCCACAAACATCCCACTCGTATTGTAAACATCCCCCAGGTTGGCAAACCCCTGCGCATGATCCGGCATCCGCCGCGTCACCTCCAGATAGGCAGCCACCGCCTCCGTAAACGCCCCCTGATCCCGATACGCATGGCCCAGACCAAAACGCGCCAGCACATCATCCGGATCCAACATCAACGCCTGCTCATAGGCCGTCACAGCATCGTCCAGGCGTCCCAGGTCTGTACTCACATCCCCCAGGCCCCGATACGCCGCCGCATCTACCTCACCCAGGCGAATCGCCCGCTGATACGCATTCACCGCGTCAAAAGGACGTTGCAACAGGCTGTACACGCGCCCCAACCCGACCTGCGGCGCCGCGTACCGTGGATTCAAAACACTCGCCTGTTGGTACGCCGCCATCGCCGCGTCCAACCGCTCCATTTGCAAGTACAAGTTTCCCAGACCATAGTGCAGCTTTGCATCCCGCGGGTTCAACTCCACCGCCTGCAAATGCGCGGCAAGCGCCTCGTCGCCGCGCTCCAGGGTCGCATAGACCCGTCCCAATCCGCCATACACCTGCGCGTTGTCCGGCGACATGCGCAGCGCCTGCAAATAAAGTTGCAGCGCCTCCCGTGGCCGCCGCGCCCCTTCCAGCAGTTCCGCCTGCCCCACCAGCGCCCCCACATGCCCTTCCGCCAGCTTCAACGCCTGCTGGAAAGCCGTCATCGCTTTGTTCGTCTCCCCCGTGCGCATGTACACCTGCCCCAGGCCGCTGTACACGGTGGGATCATCGCCGATCAGGGTCAGCGCCCGTTCGTAGGCGGCCAGGGCCTCGTCAATCCGCCCGGCATCCAGGTGCAACGCCGCCAGCCCCACATGGGATGCGCCATCCTGGGGATTCAAGGCAATGGCCTGTTGGTAAGCGGCCGCTGCCTCGCGCGAGCGGTGCTGCGCCGCCAGCACACTACCCAGACCACGATATGCGCCGGCATGACCAGGTCCCGTCTGTTTCAGCGCTTTCTGGTAGGCCGTCTGGGCGTCAAAGGGCCGCTCCGTGGACTCATAGACTTGCCCCAGGCCGATGTACGCGGCTACCAGGCGCGGGTTGATCTGAATTGCCTGGCGATACGCCGCCACCGCTTCGTTCATCATACCCAAGCTGTGATAGAGATCGCCGAGTCCACTCTGCGCCGCCGCGTGTTGGGGATCGTCGGCAAGGGCCTGCTCGTACGCACGGCGTGCCTCTTCCGCGCGCCCCAATGCCGTGTAAGACGCCCCCATCGCCGCGTGCAGTTCCGCGTCATTCGGGGTCAACGATAGCGCCTGAGCATACCATTGCAGGGCCTGAGCGTGCTGCCCCCGGCGTGCCTGCGTCTGCCCCATCCCCAGAAGCGCGGCGGCATGGCCTGGCTCCAACGCCAGCGCCTGTTGAAAAGCCGCTTCCGCCTCCGCTATCTGCTCCAACCATAGGTGGACACGCCCCAAACCACTATGAACAGTGGGGTTTCGCGGAGCCAGAGCTACCCCCTGTTGGTAGGCAGCCAGCGACTCCTCCATCCGCCCGGCCCGCAGGTACAAAGCGCCCAGCATCGTATAGGTTGGGCCATGCTGCGGCTCCAGGTCAATAGCCCGCCGGTAGGCGGTAATGGCATCACCGGTGCGCCGGAGGGCCGCGTAGACCTGGCCTGTGCCCCGGTAGGGTTCGGCGTTGTCGGGCTGGCGTTCGGCAGCCCGCCCATAAGCAACCAACGCATCGTAGCTGCGACCAAGGGAATGCTGCACATGGCCCAACTGGCAATACGCGGGCGCGAAGTCCGGGTCCAGCCGCAACCCTCGCTGGCAGGCAGCCAGGGCATCTTCATGGCGCCCCAGGGCAAGGTAGGCGCTGCTAAGTCCTATCCAGGCAGCAACGTGGTTCGGATCCACTTCCACTGCCTGCTGATAAGCAGCCAGTGCTTCATCGTGGCGGTTTAGTTGGTGATAGGCGCAGCCCAACTCGCAGTGCAGATTCGCGTGGTCCATCCCCAGCGCCCACGCCTGTTGGTGTACCGTCACCACATCCGCGAATTGCCCCAGGACAAAATAGACCCTGGCCAGGCCGTAGTAGGCCGCCCCATACTCAGGGTCCAGCGTGATAGCTTGCTGGTAGGCCGCGGCGGCGTCCGTGTATTGGCGCAGCGCCGCGAAGGTTTCCGCCAGCCCATAGTGCGCGCGTGGTTCCGTGGGGTTTTGGTCAACGGCGGCGGCGAAGGCGGCGTGCGCCTCCTCCACCCGGTCCAGTTGAGCCAGCGATTGGGCCAGGCCGAGGTACGGGGCCTCCGGCTGTGGCAGGAGGTTGACAGCCTGCTGGTAAGCATCTACGGCGAGCACATATTCCGCCCGCGATAGGGCGGCATCGCCCAGTCCACGCTGCGCTTCTCCGTCCGTGGGGGCCATTTCCGCCACGCGCCGGTATGACTTGAAGGCGCGGGCAACGTCTCCCTGGGCGGCGGCGATGCGGCCCAGGCCCTTGAGCGCGGGCAGGTTGTCGGAATCGATCTGTAATGCCTGCCAGTAGGCGGAGAGGGCTGCTTTGGCGTCGTTCTGGATGGCATGGACGTGGCCCAGACCAACGTGGGCCGAGGCGTGGCGCGCATCGCCGGCGATGGCCTGGCGGAAGTGGGCGAGGGCTTCGTCAAGCCGTCCGGTGGCCAGGTAGGTGTGACCCATGCCGGCATTTGCGCCCACATGACGCGCGTTTTCCAACAAGGCCACCTGGTAACAGCGGGAAGCCTCGTCATACTGCCGCAAAGCCAGGTAGACATCCCCCTGGGCATCCGGGGGGATGGAAGTGGGGTCGCGGCGCAAGGCTTCTTGATAGGCGGCGAGGGCTTCCTGGTGGCGTTGCAGGGCGTGGTAGGTGTGCCCGATGCCGGCATAAACCACCGCCATCTCCCCATCCAACGCCAACGCCGCCTCATAGGCCGCCAACGCCTCCGCCAACCGTCCCGCCGCCGCGTGCGCTCGCCCCTGACCATAATGCGCCGCCGTAATGCCGGCATCCCGCTGCAGCGCCGCCGTATACATTCCCAGCGCCTGCTCCGCATCCCCCTGCGCCAGGAAAATATCCCCCAACCCCACAAACACCGACGCCTCGCCAAAACCACGCGCCAACGCCTCGCGGAACGCCCCCTCCGCCTTCTCCTGCTGCGCCAGCGCCGCATACACCTCACCCAAAGCCGCGTACAGCGCTCCCTGCCCCGGATCGCGGCGAATAGCCTGCTGATACGCCGCCGCCGCATTGCCCAAACGCCCTACCTGCCGATACTGCTCGGCCAAAACGGGATACGCGACCGGCCAGTTCGGGTCAATTTCCAGGGCACGCTCAAAAGCGACGATTGCCTCCCGCGGTTGCGCCAATCGGGCCAAAAGCGGTCCCAGCGCGGCGGGTGGATTCACCCAGGATGGGCGTAGTTCTTGCGCCTGACGGTAGCTCTCCGCCGCCGCGGGCAACTGTCCCAACGCCTGCCGCGTTTCTCCCAATCCAAAACAGGCCACCGCATCCGTGGGATCACACTGCAAGGCGGTCTCATACGCCTGGCGCGCCGCCTCCCGATGCCCCATGCTCCGCTGCACATCTCCCATGCACGTATAGGCCGCGGCATAGGCGGCGTCCAAATGAATGGCCTCCTGGTAAGCGGTCAGCGCCTCCTTCAGGCGGCCCAGGGCGCGATACACGTCACCCAGCCCCTTGCAAGCAGCGGCGTTGGTCTCGTCGAGACGCAGCACGCGCTGGTAAGCATCTTGCGCTTCCGCATACCGTTTTTGGCGCAGATAAACCGCGCCCAGACCATTGATCGGATCGCTCCAATCGGGCGCATGGCGGCCGGCTTGCTGGAATGCGTCTTCCGCCTCCTGCAAATGCCCGGCCTCCAGGCGCAAACGACCCAGGCCATCGTAGGCGGTCGCCAACGTCGGGTCAATGTTCAGCGCCTGTTGGTAGGCGGTGCGCGCATCGTCGGCGCGTCCCAGGCGGCGATAAACCTGGCCCAACCCCACGTAGGCGCGCGCGTGCGTCGGCTCCTCTTTCACCGCCAGTTGATACGCATTGATCGCTTCCGTGGGGCGACGAAGGGCGGCGTACACGTCTCCCAGACCGGTATGCGCGGTGGCGTTTTGTGGCTGCAAGGCCAGCGCTTGCAGAAAGGCTTCCAATGCTTCGCCCGTACGCCCCAATATGCCGTTCATCTCGCCGATAGCGTTGATCAGGGCAACATCATCGGGAGCAAGCTGGCCTGCCGCCTGGTACGCGGCAAGGGCTTCTAGCGGACGCTGCCGCGCGCGGCAGACGTCGCCCAGCCCTTGATGGGCGGACACATGTTGGGGATCGAGCAGAAGCGCCTGGCGATAGGCGGCTTCCGCTTCCTCGTGACGCCCCAGAGTGGCGTAGAGCCGACCCAGACCAACATGCGGGGCAGCCGCGGTGGCGTCGCGGCTGATGGCTTGCCGGTAAGCGGCGATGGCTTTGTCGCTTTGCCCCAGTTGGACCAGCACGCCCCCGACCCCCACGTAGGCGGGTGCGAAGCGGGGATTGAGGCGGATGGCGGTTTCGTAGGCAGTGCGCGCTGCCGGCATTTGTCCATCCAACTGATACGCCTGCCCCAAACCATAATGCGCCTCGGCGCTGTCCGGAACCAGCTCAACCGCCCGGCGAAAAGCAACGATTGCGCGCGTGAACTGCCTCATAAGAACGTAGGCGCGCCCCACGCCCTTATGCCCCCGCGCATCATCTCCATCCACGGCCAGCACCTGTCGATAGGCACGCAGTGCCTTGTCCGCGTTCTTTTCCGCCAGATAAATCCGCCCCAGGCCGCGATTGGCGGCCAGATTGCGCGGGTCCTCCCGCAGGGCGTGCTGGTAGGCATCGCGTGCCTCCCCGCGACGCCCTAAAGCCAGGCAGGTGTCCCCCAGATTCGTGTACAGACGCGGCGTAGCCTCGCCTGCCGCTGCCGCTGCTGCGTAGGCCGTGGCCGCTTCCGCGTTGCGCCCCAATGCCAGGTACACATCTCCCAGATTCTCGCGCGAGTAGGCAAAGTCTGGCGCCAATTCCACTGCTTTTTCGTGAGCCGTCAGCGATTCCGCGTAGCGCCCCAGGGCGCGGTACGCCAGCGAAAGGCCATGATACGCCGCCGCCGCGCGCGGGTCCAGGTCCACGGCCTGTTCGTACTGAGCGACCGCTTGCGCCCATTGGCCGGTGGCGGCGTGAATATCGGCCAGGCCAATACGCGGCTGGGCGAGGTGGGCGTCCAGATGAATGGCCCGACGAAAAGCAGCGGTGGCCTGCGCGACTTTGTTTTGCGTCCGCAAGGTCTGGCCCAGGCCAACGTAGGCGAGGGCAAAGGCGGGGTCCAACTGGATCGCCTTGCGGTAGGCGACGAGGGCGGCATTGGCTTCGCCCTGTCCGTGGTAGGCGTTTCCCAGGCCGCACCAGGCCACGGCATTGGCGGGATTACGATGCAGCGCCTGGCGAAATGCCGGCATCGCCCCCGCAAAATCCCCCTGCTCCAAATACAACTGCCCCAGACCCACATGCGCCATCGTCAGATCCGGGACCAACGTCAGCGCCTGCTCATAAGCCGCGCGCGCCTCATCCACCTGCCCCTGTTGGCGATACACCTCGCCCAACCCATTCCAGGCCACGGCGTTGTCCTCCGCCAGCGCCAGCGTGTGCCGGAAAGCCGTCTCCGCTTCCGCGTAGGCGCGGCGCGCCAGGTGCAAACCGCCCAACGCATTGTAGGCGGCGGGCTGGTCCGGGGCGAGCGCCACCGCCTGGTTGAGGCTGACAATCGCCTCTTCCTGGTGCATGGCCCGCGCCTGGGCCACGCCCAGCAAATACCAGGCGCGAGGGCGTTGTGGGAACCAGGTCGTCACTCGCTGCAAGGCGGCAACGATGGCCGCCGGTGGTACAGTAGCGGACGCCGCCGCGGAGCCAAGAAGCAGATGACGGGCGACGGCTTCATAGCCATCCGCCAGCCGCGCCCGCAATGACTGCTCAGGAACCGGCAGGCGGGCGGCAGCCTGGTCGTACGCCGCCAGCGCCGCCGCATACTGGGCCTGTCGATACGCCTGGTCCCCCTGCGAAAGTTCCAGAATGGCCAGGCGATTCGCCGCCCCATCTCCTTCCAACCAACCACGGCTTTGTAGATGGGTGAGCAACTGCAACCAGGCGGCCTCGTCGTTGCCGGCATTTTCCAGGACGGCCACCAGGCGGCGTTCGCTCTCTTTGAGGCTGCCGCGCCACGCCTGGGCGACGTGCAGCAGACTGTTGCTCAGGTCCGGGTTGTAGGCCAGGCCTTCGACGTAGCGGGGAATGAGCCAGCGCCAGGCAGCGGCGGAGCTATTCCAAAACAGGTGGTCGGTGAGGGCCAGCGTGGCTTGCAGCCAGGTATCATCCTGGCAGCGTTCTTCCAATCGCGGCAGGTCCGTCTCCAACTGTGCCAGGTGCGCCTGCAAGGCGGCAATGGCGCGGTCATTGAGGCCGCGAACCATCGGGCTGGTGCGGCGCACGTCCACTTTCAAGAATTCGCGGAAGAAGATGGCGGGGTCATCGTGCAAACGGGCGCGGTCGGCGTGGACGGAGGGATAATCCCGCTCCAGGCGACGGAGGAGGGCCTCCAGATCGAGGGGATTGTCTTCATCCGTTTGCAGCATGGCGCGCAGCAGTTCGACGCTGCCACGGGCCAGGACCAGGGCATAGAGAGCCTGGCGGTCGCTTTCGGCAACAACGTGCTGCAAATAGCGGTCCGTCAGTTTGCGCACAATCTGGGTTCCGGGCGTGTTATCGGTGATGTCGCCCACGATTTCATGCAGAGATGCGCCCGTTTTCCAGATGTCGGCGGCTTCGCGGATGGCCAGGGGAATGCCGCGCGTGACCCAACTAATGGCTTCTGCTTCTTTGCGGCTGATCGGTTTTTCGGGAACGCTGGCGCGGAAGTAGGCGCGGATGTCGTCGATGGCCAGGGGGCGCATATGGAAGGCGAGGAGGTGACGCGGCCAGTCGTCGGCGTATCCGTTGAAGTATTCGCTGCCAAACTGTCGGCTTTGCAGCAGGTCGCTGCGAGTGCAGATGAGCCACAGGACCTGGGGACCGGCGGCACGGATGACGGCGCGCAGCCAGATGTCGGCACGGTCGATAATTTCGTAGTTGTCGAGGATGATGAGGAGTTTTTGTCGTTTGCCGACATTGTAGAGGCCGCGGGCGAGGGCGAGGGCGAGTTGTTCGTTGGGGTTGAGGAAGTAGTCGTAGTGGTCGCCTTTGAGCTGCGCCCGCAGTTGGTTTTCGATGAGGGTGCGTAGTTTGACAGCCTGTTCGACGCCGAGACGAATGCCGGCATCCAGAAAAGACTCCACCACCTGTTCCCCCGTATCCCCAATAATGGGCAGGCGCGCGCGTACAATCTTCGCCAGAGCATCCACACTGAGCGAGCGCAGCGCGTCCAGTTCCCCCCAGTTATCGCCGCGCGTCATCACTTCCGCTACCTGCTGCGCCGCGTCCTGGCGCTGCTTGATCGCCTTGCGGTAGGCGGAGAACTGGCGGCCCCATTTCTGTCGCGCGCCGGCCGCGTGGATCACCTTAAAAACCGTCTCCACGTTGATCTGGTCTCGCCCCACCTGCAAGCCAGGGTATTTTTTGCGCTCGTCTTCCCAATCAATCCACAGTGCTTGAAACTCGCCGACGAACGGCGCTTCATCCTGGGCAATGTCCTGGAATCGCCGGGCGAGCAACGTTTTGCCCATGCCCCCCTCCCCATAGATGAGGCAAACGTAGGGCAACGATTCTTTGGCAGGTAGATGAACCCAATCAGTAAGAGCGCCGCAAAATTGCTTTTGTTCCTCCACCCGCCCCACAAAAAGCTTATCACCAACCTTGATGTACTCTCTGGACATGGGTTACTCCTCCTAACAGCAGTCCTACACGAAAAAGGTTACAGAAAAGCCGGTGGGAATACGGATGTGTCTGAACATTGGGGGCACAGGCGACGATGCCGGCAAAAGAAGGCACAAACCAGGCGGTCAACATCGGATCAGTTGTCCATTGCGAAACAATACAAGGAGATAGCAAAAAACGGCTGCGCTCCTCGGCAGCCTGCGTGCTGAATGAACAATTCACTCATTTGCAACGATTATCCCCAATGCCTGGCTCGATCAGCGGTCGATGAAAGACCGAGCGCGTGACGGGTGCCCACTCGCTGTATTCTCTTTGCTTACTCCAGGTGCCTTTAGATATTAATCGAACCAATCATAGCGTACCCAAGTATTCTTATGATCATCATTAAGAATTAGACCCGCACAGGGGGCTTGTATCAAAGCCCACCCGCTGCAACTATGCGCACATCATGTGTCCATGTTGCGATTGATTTGGTGAAAACGGAAAGGAGAAGTGTGCCGCACCCTACTGCCAGGCAACCGTGAAGCGATTTTATAGGCAAATGGCTTGACTGAATGGTTTATTTCCTGTATTTTCAGGCGACATTATCAGCCACATCTTGCCCATGAGAATTGCATAGCATTCTACCACATCATATCCATAGGGCAATCACATGAACAAGTTTTGTCTATATTCTTTTGTGAAATCTGATCGCGAAATACGAGTTTCAACGTTGCGCACTTATATCGACAACAGAGAAACGAAGGCCTTCGCGACAATACACTCCACCAGATCGCCCATGTATTTGCATGACGGACGCGATCTAACCCCTAACTGGTATGCAATTGCCACAATTCACCCTCAGGAGTACACGGGTCAAAAGACCTCCCAGAAGGTAACCGCCAAGCCAGATTGGACCAATCTCCAGATCGTGCGATTGCTCTAGGCTAATTATACCCGTTTTGGGTATTTTTTTGTGTTTCTTTTGCATTTCGGTTAAATATCAATATCCCATAACGACAGGATTCGCCATGCAAAGGAGAGAAAAACTACGACGCACCGCCGCTTTGCGGGTCGTCGGTGTCGGCGGTGGTGGCATCACCGCCATCGAACAACTAATGAAGCACGGCATCAAAGGTATCGACTTCATCGTCGTGGACACCGATGCGGAATCCCTGCACAAATCGCAGGCCCCTATCCGCATCCTCATTGACCCCAAACTGGCCGCCGCAGAGGGCGGCGACCTGCTGCGCGTTGGCGCGCCGCCACAGCCCTACCCCATCCAGACCGCCATCCGCAACCTGCGCAGCGCCCTGTTCGGCTCCGATATGGTTTTCATCATCGGCGGCCTGGGTGGACAGACCGCCGCCGGAGCCGCCAACATCGTGGCCCACATCGCCAAAGAACATCAAGCCGTCATCCTCGGTATCCTCACGCTTCCTTTTCGTTTTGAAGGGCACGCGCGGGCGCAGGCGGCGGAAAGAGGCGTCAATCAACTGACACCTCTCGTCGATTCCCTCATGCTCATCGCCAACGACCGACTGATGAAGATTTTGCCGGAAGGGATTGCCTTTCATGAAACGTACCGGCTGGCGCACCACATCTGGCGGCAAAGCATCGAGAGCATTAGCGAGTTGGTCAACAAGCCCGGCCTGATTAACGTCGATTTCGCCGACGTGCGCACGATCATGCTCAAAGGCGGGGCGGCCATCATTGCCACGGGGCGCGGGCAAGGCGCGGAGCGGGCGGTGCTGGCGGCCCACCAGGCCGTCAACGGCGATCTGTTGGGCGCAAGCATTCGCGGTGCGCAAGGCATTCTCTTTAACGTGACAGGCGGACCAGACGTGAGCCTGTTGGAAATCAACCAGGCGGCCGCCGTCATCAACGCGCGGGCGCACCCCGATGCTTACCTGATTTTTGGCGCGGCGGTGGACAATTCGCTTACGGATACGGTGGAGATCACGCTGATCGCCACCGGTCTGCGCCCCACGTTCCCCAGCCGGGGGCGTTTCCTTTTATTTAAGAGCTGATCTGCTGCTATGTATCGTCCTGAACGTACCATGACTGTTCCAGTACAAACGCTGTCGCCGGCGACAGCGGCGGTTGACGACCTGCCGCTGCCGGGCAAGGGGTATTTTGTGGAGGATGCGGCGCGGGTGCTGGCGCAAATGGGGGGGCGTGATGTGGGAGAGGTGGCGCGGGTGGCGGTTGATGCCGGCATTCAACACGTCATCATGAAAATCGCCGACGGGGGACGCCCGTTTCCCGCGCCAGGCACAAACCAGGATCGGGTTATGGGGAAGATGCTGGACGCGCTGCGTCGTGCCGGCATCACCGTCTGGGGATGGACCGTCCTCTATGGCGCGCCCGTCTCCCCCCAAGACCAGGCGCGCGCCCTGGCCCAACGCGCCCGCCAATGGCAAATGCCCGGCCTCGTGCTGGTCATCCCCGACGACGGCGCGGATCAGTGGAGCGGCGCGGCAGGCGCGGCGCGGGCGCGGCAGTACGTAACCGCGCTGCGCGAAGAACTGGTCCCCCTGCCTGCCGCCCACCTCGCCTTCAGCCCGCACCCCTTGCCTGCGCGGCAGCCCGATTTCCCCTTCGCCCCTTTCCTGGACGCCTGCGACATCGTGATGCCACACGTATACTGGGTCGCTCGCGGCGAGGGGGACGCGATGGCCGCGCTACAGGCGATTGACCAGAAGTACAACCAACTGTGCCCGGAAAAGTTGCTCATTCCCGTGGGCGCGGCTTGCGGGCAGGTGACGGGGGCGCGCGGCAGGCGGTATTTTTGGTCCGCTTCGCCACGGCAGCTTGTTCGTTTCATGGACCAGGCGCGGGTGTTGGGAATGCCGGCATTCACCTTCTGGCGCTGGGAACTGGCGCTGCGCGATCCGCACAACCAGCGCTACAACGGCGCGGAACTGTGGGACGCCATCGCCGCCTACCCATTGCCCCCCCGCGCGGACGCCCCCCGCGCTGCCCCGCCCAACCTGGCGCGAGAGATCGGCGTCGATCAACCCGGCTACCATGACGGCCTCTATCCCCAATTCCCGGCGGCGGCCCTCACCGCATCCACCCGCCGGGAAATGGCATACAAATATGCCGTCACCGTCGCCGACACCCCCAGCAGCGTGTGGGCGCTATGGCAGCCCCCTATCGCCGCCGACGGCTTCTACGACATCGGCGTCTGGGTTCCCGGTGAGAAAGCAACCACGCGCCAGGCACGTTACCAGATTCATGGGGTGCAAGGGGAAAGCGGCCCCCTGGTCGTCACGCTCAATCAGAGCCGATTCAATGATGAGTGGGTTTCGCTCGGCGTCTACGAACTGGACGCGCAAAACCCCCTCAGCGGCCGCGTGAACCTGACCAACTACACAGGCGAGCGGGAACGATGGGTGGCCTTCTCCAGCGTGCGCTGGCGGCCCGCCGCGCCCCCTGATGTGGCGTGGCTGCGCCTGGCGGACGGCTTCGACGCGCCCGTGGGCACGGCGGCGGAGCGAAGCAGCGGGAACATCTGGCCCGGCGGCTGGATCGACGCCAATCCGTTTGGCAGCTACTACCGCCTGCGCGCCAGCTACGCCTACCACACGGGGGCCGACCTGAACCTGAACACACCCCATTGGGACAGCGACCGGGGGCAGCCGGTCTACGCCATCGCCAGCGGGGAGGTGACGTTTGCCGGCTGGCTGCGCTACTGGGGGAATGTGGTGGTGGTGCGCCACGATCCGGTGGCGGCGGGCGGGGCGGCGGTTTACTCCCGCTGCGCGCACCTGGCCAGCATGACGGTGCGGCGAGGGCAGCGGGTGCAGCGCGGGCAGCAGGTGGGCGTGATCGGCCAGGATGCGCAGGGCGGGCCGTTTCATCTCCATTTCGACATCAGCCCGACGGAGATTCTGTGGCACAAGCCGGGGGATTGGCCGGGGCTGGACCGGGGACGGCTGCTGCGCGACTACGTGGACCCTCGCGCCTACCTGCGCGCCCACCGCCCCCCGCCCGACCGCCGCTGACGCGCCCCCGTGAAGGGAAACGGGAACGGGGAGGATGGCAACTGCTAACCCTCTCGTGGGCTGAGCTTGTCGAAGCCGATATGGCCTTCGACAGGCTCAGGCAACGGGCCAGGTCGTTGCGATTGATGTTCGATTCGCGTTCATCTGCGTTCTGGCGCGTGAAACATGCAAGAGCTAACGCGGTCAATGTGCGATATGCCGATTCAGTCTCTTTGACGCGCCAGGCGTAGTTTTTGTGGGGAGTGGCCGGGGACGCGCTCGATGAGGCCGCGGGCTTCCAGGTCGAGTTTGACGGTGGTGGTGTACCAACCGATGGAGCCATCAAAGGGGGCGGTGAGGTGGGCGGCGACGAATGCCGGCAAATCCCGAAACAACGTCTCTCTCTCCCGCAAACAAGCCAGAATCGCCTGCTTAATCTCCTCATACTTCATGGCCTCAATACGGACGCCTTTTTTGCCATCCGGGTGCAGGGTCATAATGCGGTCACTCATAGCGTTTCTCCTTCGAAAATGTAGGGCGATTTTCCAAATCGCCCGCCCGATTTTCCAAATCGGGCTACGATGGCGCACCATTTTCATTCATGGTGGTTGGCGACAGCCGGTGAAGTCTCCTTCGGGAACAGTGGTCAGTAGCCAAAAGCACCGTTTCGTCCTTCGTAATTCTCCCTTCGTCTGACAACCTGGAAACATTGTAATTCACCCGGAGGTGCGCCGCAAAATGGGGCGTGATTCACTGATAAAATGTATCTTGGTTCACAGTGCCGCAGTGCAATCTGTACTATCTTGTAGGCGATTAACCGTTCAACCTGGTCTTGATTTTGCGGGGATGAGCCGACATCGCTCACCCTTTTTCTGGAGTAGAGATGGTCATTGCAATGCTTTTGGCGCACCTGGTCGGAGATTTTGTGCTACAGTGGAACAAGCTGGCGCTTTGGAAGAGCCGGGCCACGATGGGCGCGTTCGTGCATGGGCTGGTGGTGCTGGTGGTGACGGTCTCGCTTGCCCTGCCGTTTGATCCGGGTTGGTGGCCGTGGGCGGTTTTCATAGGGTTGACGCATATGGTGGTGGACACGGGGCAGCAGTGGTTGAAGGAGCGACAGTGGGGAGGACCCGTCCGGTTTACGCCGTTGACGCGCTTTCTTATTGATCAGGCGATTCACCTGGGAATTATTGTCGTTGTGTTGAGCGCGACGGGGTATATTGATATGGGACAGCCGTGGGCGGGTTTGCCGGCATCTTTCCAAAACGAGTGGTGGTTATTGTTGATATTGGGGTATGTGTTTATCACCATGCCGGCATGGGTCATCATTGAACTCTGCGTCGCCGCCATCATGAGCGACCCCACCCCCGACTTCGCCAACACCCAGCGCAAATACACCACCATCCTCGAACGCAGCCTGATCACCACCTTCGTCATCCTCGGCCAATTCCCCCTCGTCCCCCTCGTCGCCATGCCGCGCCTCCTCCTCGAAGGCCCCGCCCTGCGCCACGAACAACCCTCCCCCCGCTACATCGTTGAACTCCTCGCCAGCATCTGCATCGCCGTCGCCATCGGCCTGCTCCTCCGCCTCATCGTCATCCAACATATGTGACGACATTGGGGACCGGCGCCCCCTTCATTCCATTGTATCTGGCAAAAACCGGCCTGATCCCTTATAGTAATAGTAGAGACGAAGCTAAATCGCCGCGAAAAGGTCGTCTAGCCAACTTTGGCAGACCTGGCTTTTTCCAACCAGCGGCATGTCAGACATCCGGCGGATTCGCCGCATTCATCCACCGGCGCAAAGAGAAGTGAGCGCATCGCGCTTCGGGGAAGTCCCTTTCGCCGGCAGGCCATCATCACGGGTGTTCAGCATAGCATTATCCCGCGCCGCGCACGGACCAAACCCGCGCGGCTGCCGTGGCGTTCGCTTCTCTACATAGATGAAGACAATCACGGACTGCGCGGATTTTCGTTTCATCCGCGCCCTACCTTTGAAGGAGTTACATGAATACACCAGTGACAACAACCAACCACACCCCCCCTTCCCCGCGGGACACCCCCATCACGTTTGCCGAACTCTTGCAACAATATCCCAGCCGCCGCCTCCAATACGGCCAGACCATCACCGGAGAAGTACTGCGTATTGACGCCGACGCGGTTTACCTGGACGTGGGGGCCAAGCGGGATGCCATCGTCCCCCATTCGGAAATCAAGGAACTGCCCGAAACGCTGCTCAACAACCTCACGGAAGGCACGGAATTGCCCGTAACGGTAACGCACGTCCCACGCGGTGACGAAGCCCTGCTCGTCTCCATCGAAAAAGGGCTGCGGCAGCAAGATTGGGACGCCATCGAAGAGATCGCCGCCGTGGACCAAACGGTGGAACTGACCATCACGGGTTACAACAAAGGGGGCCTGGTCGTCGAATTTAATCGCCTGCGCGGATTCGTGCCCAATTCACACGTCCCCGATCTGCGCCGCATCCAGGATCAGGGAGAGCGGCTCGCGCGCAAGTCAGAAAAAGTTGGCGAAACACTGAACGTGAAAGTGTTGGAGATAGATCGCCAACGAGAGCGATTGGTACTATCGGCTACGGCAGCACAAAAAGACCTGCGCATGGAGCAGTTGGCGTCTCTGGAAGCGGGGCAAATGATCACGGGCAAAGTGGTCAATCTGAAGAAATATGGCGCGTTCCTCGACCTGGGCCACGTGACGGGTCTACTGCACATTTCCAAGATAAGCTGGGACCATGTAAGCCATCCACGCGATGTGTTGGAACTGGGTCAGGCGCTAAAGGTGCAAGTGGAAGACGTGGATATGAAACAGGGGCGCGTCAGCCTGAATCGGCAGGCGCTGCTGCCACGTCCGTGGGAAGCGTTTACGCAGCATCATGCGGAAGGGGATCTGGTTGAAGGGCAGGTGACGAGTGTGGTGGACTTTGGCGCGTTTGTGCGGGTAGATGCCGGCATTGAAGGACTGGTCCACATCAGCGAAATGGGCGACTTCAGCCGGGGCGGGCACGAAACCTCCCTGCAACCCGGCGACATCGTCCTCGCCCGCATCATCAGCATCGACACCCCCCGCGAGCGCATCGGCCTCAGCCTCAGCCGCGTCTCCCAACAGGAACAACTAGACTGGATGATGGCGCGACAAACCCAGCCCGCCAAAGACATCGAAGCGTAAAAGTAACAACTTGGCCCGTTGCCTGAGCCTGTCGCAGGCAAATTGAACTTCGATATAGGCTGGGTGACGATAAGCTCAACCCACGAGCGGGTTAGCCCTTTCGCGCACAAGAAGATTGGCTGTCGGAGATGGCGTGGATTGCACACGAATCCGCGCCGTCTTTAACCGCCCTGCTCCACCCCCGCCAGCGCCTCCCGAAAAGCCGCCACATTCGCCGCCACCCCACGCGAGCCGCCAAAGATCGCGCTGCCCGCCACCAGCACATCCGCGCCCTGGCGAACCACCTCGGCGGCGTTGCCCGGCTTAATCCCCCCATCCACCTCCAGCCAGGCCCGGGAGTGAATCGCGTCAAGCATTTGGCGGGCGCGGCGGATTTTCGCGCCGCTGCCGGGAATATACGCCTGTCCGCCAAAACCGGGATTGACGGACATGATCAAAAGCAGGTCCACATCGGGCAAAATCTCCTCCAGCGTCACCAGCGGCGTGGCCGGGTTCAGCGTGACGCCGGCGCGGCAGCCGTGGTCCTTGATGTGCTGAATCGTACGATGCAGATGGGGGCACGCCTCCACGTGAACCGTGAGGATGTCCGCGCCCGCCTGCGCGAAGGCGGGAATGTACGCATCCGGGTCACTAATCATCAAATGCACGTCCAGGATGCAGCCCGTTTCATCCGCCAGCGGGCGCAGCGCGCGCACAATCAGCGGTCCGATGGAGATGTTGGGCACGAAATGGCCGTCCATCACGTCCACGTGCAACCAATCAATCCCCACCGCCGTCGCCTCGCGGCAGTGGTCCGCCAGCCGCGCGAAGTCGGCGGAAAGAATAGAGGGAGCCAATCGAATGGTCATATAAACATTCAACAAACGAGTACCTTCCCGGAAGCTGGGAAGCTTCCGGGAAGGTTAGTTTTCTAATTGTTGCTTCGCCGCCCGCGCGACCGCCTCTGGCGTGAGACCGAACTGCTCGTAGAGGGTCTGGTAGGGCGCGGACGCGCCAAAGTGGTCCAGGCCAATGGCCACGCCGTGCGCGCCTACGTATTTCGCCCAGCCGAAGGTGGCTCCGGCTTCCACGGCCACCCGCGCCGTGATGGTCGCGGGCAGCACCTGCTCCTGGTAGGCGGCGGGCTGCCGCGCAAACAGTTCCCAGGAGGGCATGGAGACGACGCGCGCGGGAATGCCGGCATCCGCCAACTGCTGCTGCGCGGTCAAAGCAATATGCACCTCCGAGCCTGTGCCAATGAGGATCACGCGCGCATCGGCGGCGTCGCTGAGGATGTACGCGCCACGCGCCGCGCCATCCGGCCCCAGCACGGGGTCGGGCGCGAGAGTGGGCACGCCCTGGCGCGTGAGGACGAGAGCCGTGGGGCCGGTTTTGTTTTCCAGGGCCACTCGCCAGCCAACAATCGCCTCTTGCGCGTCGGCGGGGCGGAAGGTGATCAGGTTGGGCAGCCCGCGCAAGCTCATCAGATGTTCGATGGGTTGGTGCGTGGGGCCGTCTTCGCCCAGGCCGATGCTGTCGTGGGTGAAGACGTAGATGACGGGCAGGCGCATCATGGCTGCCAGGCGAATGGTGGGGCGCATGTAGTCGGTGAAGACGAAGAAGGTGCCGCCGTAGGGACGGAGGCCGCCGTGCAGGGCCATGCCGTTGAGGATGCCGCCCATGCCGTGTTCGCGGATGCCAAAGTGGATGTATCGCCCGGAGAAGTCGTCGCGGGTGAGGTGGGCGACGCCGCCGGGGAGGGTTTTGTTGGAGCCGGTGAGGTCGGCGGAACCGCCGATGAGGGTGGGGATGTGGGGGAAGATGGCGTCAAGGACTTTGCCGGCACTGGCGCGGGTCGCCATTTTCTGCGCGGGGGTGAAGGTGGGGAGGTGGGTTTGCCAGGATGCCGGCATTTCCCCGGCCCACGCCGCCTCCAATTCCGCTGCCAGGTCCGGGTAAATGCCGGCATAATCCCGGAACAACTGCCGCCATGCCCGCTCCGCCTCCCCATCCAGATTCTCCCGCATGTAGGCGTACACCTCGTCGGGAACCAGGAACTTCGCCTCCACCGGCCAGCCCAACGCCGCTTTCGTCAGGCGGATTTCTTCCTCCCCCAACGCCTCGCCATGCGCCGCGCTACTGTCCTGCTTGTGCGGGCTGCCAAAGCCAATGTGCGTGCGGCAGGCAATCAGGCTGGGGCGCGCCGTCTCCGCGCGCGCGGCGGTGATGGCCGCGGCAATCGCCTCCGCGTCGTGCCCATCCACGCGCAGCGTGTGCCAGCCATAAGCGGCAAAGCGGGCGGGCACATCCTCGCTCCAGGCCAGCGACGTATGTCCATCAATGGTGATGCCATTATCGTCGTAGAGGAAGATGAGCTTGCCCAACCCCAGATGCGCCGCCAGCGCGCCCACTTCATGCGAAATCCCCTCCATCAAATCCCCATCCCCACAAAAAACGTAGGTGTAATGGTCCACGACGCTGAAGCCGGGGCGATTGTACCGCCGCGCCAGCCATCGTTCCGCCAGGGCCATGCCCACGGCATTGCCGATCCCCTGCCCCAGCGGGCCGGTCGTCGTCTCCACGCCTGGCGTGTGCGCGTGTTCTGGATGCCCCGGCGTAAGGCTGCCCCACTGCCGCAGATTCTGGAGTTGCGCCAGCGTCACCGCCTCATAGCCGGTCAGGTGCAGCAGACTGTAAAGCAGCGCCGAGCCATGCCCATTGGACAGCACGAAACGGTCACGGTCCGGCCAATCGGGATGCACCGGATCGTGCCGCAAAAAGTGTCGCCACAGGACCACGGCTATGTCGGCCATGCCCATGGGCATCCCCGGATGGCCGTTCCCCGCTTTTTGCACGGCGTCCATAGCCAGGGTGCGGATGGTGTTGGCGGCTAGTTGGTGGCGGGCATCTGTCATAACGTTCTCCCAAGCAAAACAATGAATTGATGCATGGGTGAATGGGTGAATCGTTAATGAGAGAATTCGGAGACCCGGTTAATCATTCAACAATTCAACCGTTCAACCATTAATTATCGGCAGGCTTTTGGCCTGAAATCGAGCTTCCGCGCCGTTTAGGGGGCGCGCTCCGCTACTTGGGAGCCATGCGCAGGGCACCGTCGAGGCGGATGACTTCGCCGTTGAGCATGGGGTTTTCGATGATGTGCTGCGCCAGAGCGGCGTATTCGTCGGGCTGCCCCAGGCGGGAGGGGAAGGGAACTTGCTGCCCCAGGGAGAGGCGGGCGGGTTCGGGCAGGCCGGCGAGCATGGCGGTGTCGAAAATGCCGGGGGCGATGGTCATAACGCGGATACCGTAGCGGGCGAATTCGCGCGCCAGGGGGAGGGTGAGGCTGACAATGCCGCCTTTGGAGGCGGCGTAGGCGGTTTGCCCGATCTGGCCGTCAAAGGCGGCGACGGAGGCGGTGTTGATGATCACGCCGCGCTCGCCGCTGTCGTCGGGGTCTTGTTGGCTGATGCGTTCAACGGCAAGGCGGATGACGTTGAAGGTGCCGCCGAGGTTGATGGCGATGACTTTGTTGAAGTCGGCGAGGGTATGGGTTCCGCGTTTACTGCTGAGGACGGTGGCGGCGATGGCAATGCCGGCACAATTCACCACCCCATGCAGCCCGCCAAACCTCTCCACGGCCAAATCCACCGCCGCCCGCACGCTGTTCTCCTCTGTCACATTCGTGTGCGCAAAACAAGCCGCCTCCCCCAACGCCGCCGCCAGGGCAGTCCCATCCGCCTCATTCAAATCCGCAATGACAACGCGACCACCCGCCGCCACCAGGCGACGGACACAGGCCGCGCCCAGTCCAGAGCTACCGCCAGTAACGAGGAAAGTGTGGTTAGCAATTTGCATCATGCCTCCTCTGAAAATACCTATGTCGGACGAGTGCCCAACTCGTCCACGCTTCCAAAAATCGACGCTGATGAACGCGGAAAAACGCGGGTAAACCGTGAGAACACCAAAAAACTCGGTTTTGGACCGTAATGGCTAACCCTCTCGTAGGCTGAGCTTGTCGAAGCTCATATTGCCTTCGGCAGGCTCAGGCAACAAACCAAAGGCTCGGCAACGGGTACGGATGCGCCCTTAGTAACCGTCCGAAAATAACCTCACACTTTTTACGGACGATTACTGACAAGGTGTCCGCACATTTCCGCTAACTTAATTGCGGACAGCCACTTAGCCGTTACGAACCTGGATAGCGGGCAAAAGCACATCGTTCGTTTGCCGTTGACTGTCGCCCATCTCAAAAACGCCACCAGTTACAAAGGGCAAAGGACGAGTTACGAACACGTTCCTCGTCCCTCGTCATTGCCTGGTGATTATAACAATGTACTATTGTTTCACAAACCAGGGAACAGTGGCTTCCCCATAAAAAAAATGGACGGCTGGTAGCCCAGCCGTCCATCTTTGATGGGAGAGATCCCACACGGGAGCTTGTAGCCCGGAATGAAGCCCCCAGAGGTAGTGGCAATCAGAGGCTGACCGTCTTACCAATCCGCTCATAGTCAGCGGCAGGTCGGGCCAGCTTGAGAACGCCCATGGCAGTAATACACTCAGGCGACGACTTCTTCTTCCTGCGCCTTGCGTAGACGGTCCACCTTGCGACTGAGCGACGTAACTTTCTTGCTCAAGTCTTCAATGTCGCTGGCGGAAGGAATGTTAAAGCGGGCCAGAATGTCTTCGGAGTAGTTGCCCACACGCCCTTCAGCCTTGTGGACAGTTTTCTTCATCTGATCGCGCTGCTGCTTCATGGCCTTGTTGACGCCCTTCTCCACGTCAGTGCCGCGTTCTACCAGTTTGTTGGTAAACTCTTCACCGCGTTCAAACAGGTCGCCCAATTCTTCCTGGGCCAAGGAAACAAGCCCAATTCCGGCCAGAACAGCTTTGCGGGCAGTATTGTAAACAGTCTCGTATGCGTTTCTCACGCGCTCTTGTTCGATTGGGGTTTCCATTATTTCCTCTCTCTCTTGCTACCGCTCAATGATGGCACAGTCATGTGATGTGTCAAGGCGATGCGCTGGATAGATACTTCTGGCGCATCGCATCAAAATCGTGACGCGATGCGTTATACCAGTAATATAACGCATTGCGTCATTGATGTCAACCCCTGTTTCATTATTGGGTGCGCGGGGTTTTTGTGGACACCGTCATTTTTGTGGGGCGAATACTGTTCCGCGCGATACATGGCTCCCCCTTCTAGCAAGAGGCCCGGCGCTCCGCCCCCCATTCAATTTCATGACAGAACCCGACGCCGCAAGACGGCCACTAGATGCGTCATCAGTTGGGCGTAGTCTTGATCCGCATCCACAATCACTGCCTCAGCGGCGGTCGGTTCTTCGAGTGTGGCAAATTGGCTGGGCAGCAGCGCAGCGGGCATGTAGTGTCCCTGGCGCACAGCCAGCCGCCGCTGCATCAGGGCCAGGTCGCCGCGCAGATAGACAAGGTAGACATCCGTGCACGCGCCGCGCAACCGTTGGCGGTAGGTCCGCTTCAGTGCGGAACAGGCCAGAACCGCCGGCTCCCCACGCGCCAGGTGGTCGGCGATGAGGGTGTGCAGGTGGTCCAACCAGGGCCAGCGGTCGTCGTCCGTGAGCGGCTGCCCGCGCCGCATTTTGTCCACGTTTGGCGGCGGGTGAAAATCATCGCCATCGTAGAACGGGATTTGCAATCGCCGTGCTAAAGCCTGCCCGACGGTTGTCTTGCCGCTGCCGGCAACGCCCATGATGATGATCACATAAGACATAAGGAGACAACTTCTCTTGTTTAATTTCCGTTCCTTAGAGATTGGCTCATTCTCCAAGAATGAACCAATCTTGGCGGTTACGCCGTGAGTATAATTGAATTGATTGTATGCCATTTGTAACTATTCACGTCTCCGAGAGATTGGACCAATTTTGTAGACATCAATAAGATTCAACCAGAGCAAATTGGTCCAATCTGGGCAGATGACCTGTATAGTCACTGCCATTTTTAGTTCTGCGCTATTGTGACTACACGAATTTTTCTATTTCTTACACTCTTCTGGCTGATCGCGGCTGGCTGCGCTCGCGGCGCGGCCACGCCCCTGGCGGCGCGCGCCACCGCCACCCCCACCCTCACGCCACCCGCAACACGCACCCCAACAGCCACGGCAATAGCCACGGCAATAGCCACCGCCACCCCCACGCCCACCCCCACACCCACCTTCACCCCGACGCCGACGGCAGTCGCCGCTTCCATCAGTGGTGACCCGCGCGCGGCGCAGGAGCAGCCGCCCACCCCCACCAACCTGGCCCCTTGCGGCGTCGTGGACCTGTTTGATTTCCCTATTGACCCGCCGGACGCCAGCCACGTGCGGGGCGGCGGGAGCGATTTCGGCGTGTGGCGCAGTCGCTATGACAAGTACCATGCCGGCGAGGATTGGCGCGGCCCCAGCAGCACAACCACGCTGGGCACACCGGTGTACAGCATCGGGCATGGGCTGGTGACGTATGCGCAACCGTTGGGTTGGGGGCGAGATCAGGGGGTGGTGATTGTGCGGCACACGCTTGCGGATGGCAGCCGAATTCTCTCGTTCTATGGGCATCTGGACCCGGACAGCGTGGTTCTCGCGCCGGGGACGTGCGTCGCGCGCGGGCAGCAGGTGGGCAACATCGGTCAGCCGCGCACCTCGCCCCATTTGCATTTTGAAATACGGGAGCAGTCGCCCTATGCGCCGCTCACGGGGTACTGGGCGGAAGACCCGACGCTGGCGGGTTGGAAGCCGCCTTCGCAGACGATCTGGAACCAGCGGATAGCGGCCGCGGTGGGGGTTACGTGGGCGCGGGTTTTCGCGGATGCCGGCATTCACCCCCTCACCCCCTTAAACGAAAACACCTTCCTCCTGCTTGCCGGCAACCAGCTACAATCGCTCAATCTGGCGGACGGCAGCATCCAACCCGCGCTGCCCGACCGGCGAAACGTCGTTGACGCCCTGCCCGCCGCCAATTCATCCATCCTCTACGTCGCCGATCGGCTGGGCCGCCTGGACGCCGTGCGCCTGGAAGCAGCCGCGGACGGTCCCCTGGCCTTCACCTCTTTGTGGACCGCGCCACCTGCCGGCAACGGCGCGCCCCAACTCCTGCCGCTCCCCGGCGGGGGCGTCCTGCTGGCGCAGCGCGCTGATCTATTTGCCTATGATGCAGACGGCGTACGGCTGTGGCGGCAAAACGTAGATCGGGCCGTGCTGGATGGGGTGATGGTGGAAGAGGCATTGTACTTCACAACGGCGGGGGAGGATGGCGCACTGTGGCGGCTGCGCCCTGGGGGAACGCCGCAGGCGGTGGGCGACGTGGGCGGCTACCTGGCGGCAGCGGGGGCGCAACTCTGGTTGTATGCCGGCAACGGGCTTTATCGCCTGGACGTGACGGCGGCGGCTGATGTGGTGCGCGTGATGAGCTTGCCGGCCGGAACGCCCGCGCGCGGCGGCATCATCCCCTTACCGGACGGCGGCGCGTTGGTGGCGCACACAGACCCCTACGACAGCCGCCTGATCGCCCTGGCGGCGGATGGCTCGCTCCGGTGGCAAACATCCGTGCGCGGCGTCAACGCCGGTCAGATGCGCCCGCTGCTGGTGGCCGGGCAGCCCTACCTGGCCGCCAGCAGCGGCGGCAGCCTCACGCTCTACGCCATCACGCCGCCAAGCGGGAGCGATTCCACGGCGGGTTTGCTGCGCCTTTTTGCCGGCAGCAGCCGCACCCCCATCCCCGCCGACACCTGGACCGTCCCCATCGGTCCCGACCACATCCTCCTGCACATCGGCGGCGGCAGCCTGGCCATCTTCGACCCCCAGGCCGCGCACGCCATTCTTGCCCTTCCTCCTCCATAATCGCCAGATTGCCTTTTGTCCTTTAAGAAAAGAGTGGCGTAACCGCCTCCCTGACAAGACCTATAAACAAATCGACAAAACGGCTTGCATGAGTACAGAGGTTACAGTATTATCGCAATTGGTCGCGCTACAGGAGAAAACGGCGCAAGAACCATTTCCCTGGAGTCCTTTAACAACAATCCGTCACTCGTTGTTCCCCCAAATCCATACCCACCACCACGCGGGCATGCCGCGTCGGGCTTGTGGAAATTTCGTTGATGTAGCAGATGACAACACGCAGACGGGACGCTGTGCGCCAGCCGCGCTGCTGGTCGTCGCACAGGTTTACTGTTGCTGAAGGCACGGTTGGCGACCGGAAACTCCTTTTCCGCACGTTCGCCCGTGGGCGAACAATCGCTCAGTTGGTTTCCACACCAAGGAGGAAGAAGTAAATGAACAAGAAAGTGACCCTCGTTGTCCTGGCCCTTCTCAGTCTGGCGCTGTTTGCCCTTGTGGGCTGCGGCGGACAGGAAAAATTGGGTACGGCAGACAACCCCATTATTATGTCGTTTGTGCCTTCGGGCGATACGCAGCAGATTATTGCCAGCGGCAATGAACTGGCGCAGTTGGTTGCGGACAAGACAGGTCTGGTAATCAACGCCAACGTCGGCACGGATTTTGCGGCGGTGCGTGAGGCGATGGGCGCGGGACAGGCGCACATCGGCTGGCTGAACACCTTCAACTACGTGCTGGCGCATGAGAAGTACGGCGTGGATGTGGCTCTGGTGACACAGCGTTTTGGCTCCACCACCTACACAGGCCAGATCATTGTGCGCGCGGACAGCGGCATCGCTTCGCTGGCGGACCTGAAGGGCAAGGTGATGTGCTGGGTAGACCCCAACTCCACCTCCGGCTACATCATCCCGCGCATTCTGTTGCAAGCGAATGGCATTAATCCGGATACGGATTTCAGCCAGACGATTGAAGCCGGCTCCCACAACAACGTGGTGACGCAGGTTTACAATGGCGACTGCGACGCCGGCGCGACGTTCGTGGATGCGCGCAGTTCGGTGGAAGCGGACCTGCCGGATGTGAAGGAGAAGGTGGTGGTGCTGGCGACGACGGCGGACATCCCCAACGACAGCGTCTCCTTTATCAAGGATTTCCCGGCGGACACCCGGGATCAGGTGGTGATCGCGCTGCTGGAAATTGCTGACACGGATCAAGGCAAAGAAGTCCTCAACAACCTCTACTCCATTGAAGCCCTGCAAGCCGCGGACGACAGCTTCTACGATGCTTTCCGCGCCGACCTGAGCAAAGCAGGCATCAACATCGAAGACCTGGCGAAATAACTAATCTGACCCCAAAAGGGAGAGAGGCATCCCCAAAACCTCTCTCCCTTTTTCTTTTGCGCGTACCACCGCGGCGCGACGCGATTCTCCCGCGCCTCGCACCGGAAAGCTCCCCGGAGGTTCACCTTGCTGCGTGTAGAAAACCTGACCAAAGTATTTCCCGACGGCACCGTCGCCCTGAAAGACGTCAGTTTTGAGGTGCAAGATGGGGAATTCCTCACTGTCATTGGCCTGTCCGGGTCGGGAAAGTCCACCCTGCTCCGCTGCATCAACCGCCTCATCGACCCCACCGAAGGGCGCGTCCTCTGGAATGACGTGGACGTGACCGCCGCCAATGGCAAAGAACTGCGCCACATTCGCCGCCAGATCGGCATGATCTTCCAGCAGTTCAACCTCGTCAAGCGTAGCAGTGTCCTCACCAACGTCCTTTCCGGGCGGCTGGGATACGCCCACCCCTGGCTCAGCCTGCTGCACCAATTTTCTACCGAGGACCACAAACGGGCGCTGGCGGCGCTGGAGCGCGTGGGCATCCCCGACAAGGCGGACAACCGCGCCGACCAGCTTTCCGGGGGACAGCAGCAGCGCGTGGCGATTGCCCGCGCCCTGATGCAGGAGCCGCGCCTGATGCTGGCGGACGAGCCGGTTGCCAGCCTGGACCCGGTGCTGGCGCATTCGATTTTACAATACCTGGAACTGCTCAACCGTCAGGATGGCATCACCGTCATTTGCAGTCTGCACTTCCTTGACCTGGTACACCGCTACGCCACCCGCGTTATTGGCCTGAAGGCGGGAGAACTCGTTTTTGATGGCGTGCCGGCAGAATTGACGCGGCAACGGTTCAAGGAAGTGTACGGGGAAGAGGCGGAAATGGTCACCGTTGGCGGGCAGGCGACTTCTTGATGGGGTAACGGGACGAGGGGCAGCCAGGTGAGGAATCTTGACGCAATCATCGAAGCATAACGGACGTGGTTCGCGGCAGGCGCACGGGCAAAACTGGGCCTTTTCCCTGATTATTCCCGGCAGCGGCCAGATCGCCCTGGGGCAGCGGGAGCGCGGCGTGGGCCTACTCCTGATCGTTGCCGTGCTGGGCGGCCTTGTTTTGTGGCAGGGCACAACGGCCCTGCTGGCGCCACTGGCCGCGATCTGGCTGTGGACGGCGTGGGATGCGTGGCAGTTAACGCGCGGCAAACAGCCAGGGCTGGGCACGCCTTTCCTGTTAGGGGCGCTGATCGTCTATGGGGTAGGCGTGAGCGTGACGGAGGTGCGCCCGGCGCGGCTGGCCAGCGGTTGGCCGTCGATGCTGCCCTACCTGAAGGCGCTGACGCGGCCTGAGTTGATGACCTACCCCACCAACGACGTGGTGGGGCAGATGCCGATCCTGGTTCCCTGTGTGGAGCCGTTGCCGCCGCCTTCCCGCGAAGCGACGGTGACGCCGCACCTGGCGCTCAACGCGCCCTGCGCCGCCGTGGGGGAGACGGTGGAGATCAGCGGGTCGGGGTTTTTGCCTGATTTTAGCGGGGAGTTGTGGTGGATTAGCCCGATTGGGGACCCGCAGCGGGTGTTGGAGAGTGGACAGCAGGCGACGTTTGTGACGGATAGTGCCGGCAATTTCACCACCCGCGTCATCGTCCCCCTTGCCGTCCCCGTCACCAACCAACCCGGCCCCGGCGAAACCCAAACCCACGTCATCCGCGCCGAACAGCACCAACCTTACGGCTCCCTCCAACCCACGCAAACCCTCAGCCTCGTCCTCGACAAGATCGGCGAAACCATCGCCCTCGCTTTCATGGCCACCGTCCTTGGCGTCATCTTCGCCGTGCCCGTCAGCTTCCTGGCCGCGCGCAACCTGATGTCCGGCAATCCCGTCACCCGCGTCATCTACACCATCACCCGCACCATCCTCAACGTCATTCGCTCCATCGAAACCCTCATGTGGGCCATTATTTTTGCCGTGTGGGTGGGATTGGGGCCATTTGGGGGCACACTCGCCTTGTGGCTGCACACCGTCGCTGCTTTGGGCAAACTCTACTCGGAAGCCATTGAGAGCATCGACCCCGGCCCCATCGAAGCGGCGCGGGCCACGGGCGCAACCATGCCCCAGGTGGTCGTCTACGCCGTGCTGCCGCAAATTTTGCCCACCTTCACCTCCTTCACCCTCTACCGCTGGGACATCAACGTGCGCATGTCCACCGTCATCGGCCTGGTGAGCGACGCCGGGTTGGGCTTCCTCGTCATCCAATGGATTCGTCTGAATCGCTTCTCGGCCATGGCCACGGCCATCATCGCCATTGTGCTGGTCGTGGCGATTCTGGACGCCGTTTCCAGTTGGCTGCGGCAGCGCATTCTGGAAGGCACGCCGGTGGCGCGGCGCGCCAGCCCGACCAGGCGCCTGATCACGCGCCTGGTGGGGGTGACCATTTTCGTGTTCGTTTTTGCCTGGTCGTGGCAGGTGGCGCAAATTGATCCTGTGGAACTGGTGCGCGGCGCACCGGATGGGCTGCGGCTTCTGCGCGCCTTTGCCATCCCGGACGTGGCGACGCGCCCCACGGAGGAGCATAAGGTGAGCGTGCCACTACCCGTGCCGTGCGGCGCGGGGGAGAGTGCGCCCTCGGCCTTTAGCGGGGCGCGGGTTTCGCTTTCCCGCTCGTGCGGCAATGTGGGAGATCCGCTGGTGATTTCGGCGCATGAATTGCCGGCAAACACCGATGTCTCCGTGCGTTGGGCTTTATCCGATGACGCCTTTTTGCGCGTGCAGGCCAACTGCTGCACCACCGACAGCACAGGCAGCCTGCGTCTGGAAACCCGCATTAGCCCACTCATGGAAGTGAACGCCGACGAGGGGCGGGCGGAAGCGGGCCAGGTGGAAGTGATCTGGAAGGAAGTGATTGGCGGGCCACAGCCCAGCGAGGCGCTAAAAACGGTCCTCAATCTGGCCCTGGTAACGCTCCTCATGGCCCTGCTGGCGACCACACTCGGTTCCGTCTTTGCCATCCCCCTCAGTTTCTTTGCCGCCCGCAACATCACCGGGCGCAGCCCCTTGGGGCGCTCTGTCTACAACCTGTTCCGCACCGGCTTCAACCTCTTCCGCTCCGTGGAGCCGATGATCCTGGTGCTGATCTGCGCCGCTTGGGTGGGCGCAGGCCCCTTCGCCGGCGTGTTGGCCTTGATGCTGAACAATATCCCCAACCTGGGCAAGCTGTTCTCGGAAACCATCGAGGAAATCGACAGTGGCCCCGTGGACGCGATCACGGCCACGGGCGCAAACAGGCTGCAAACGCTTGTTTTCGCCATTGTGCCCCAACTCGTGCCCAAATTCCTGGCGTTCATCCTATACCAGTGGGACATCAACATCCGCATGTCCACGGTGATCGGCTTCGTCGGCGGCGGCGGCATCGGCCAGCAGTTCCGCCTCTGGGTGGGGCTGAATCAGTACGCGGCAGCGGGCACGGCTACCTGGGCTATCGTGATCATGGTGTGGAGCATGGACTACCTCAGCGCCCGCGCCCGCGAGCGGCTGACGTAGAAAAAGGGGGGGACGCGGACGTGCGCGAAAAACGCGGATTATTGTCCTCGTCCCTCACACGCCAGCCAGTAGTCGCATAGGCGGCGCGCCAGGTCGGGGGATGGGGTCGCGCTGCTATCCAGGGCCAGGTGGGGGAGCCGCGGCGGTTCAAACTGTTCACGCAATAATTGATAGACGCGCCAGCCGGCGTCGGAGCGGTCTTCCGCGCGGCGCGCGCCGTTGTGGCGCGCCAGCAGCCGTTGGCGGGTGGCCTCTTCGCTGGCGCTGACGTGGCAGATGGCGACGGCGGCTCCGCACTGTGCGGCCACCTCCAGCAGGGCGTGGCGGCGGGCGCGCAGGTGGTTGGTGGCGTCAAAGACGACGCGCTGACCACGACGCAGGCGACGGGCGATGAGGGCGTGGCAGAGCGCGTAGATGGCGTCTTTTTCCGATTGGGCGTATTGGGGGTGGGAAAGTCGTTGGGCGCGCACGTCGTCGCTGCGCACGACGATGCAGGGGAGGAGGGATTGCACGTGGTTGATGAGGTGGGATTTGCCGGCACCGGGTAGCCCAATCATCATCAACAAGGAGCCACCCGCGCGGGCGAAAATGCCGGCAGGCATCCTCCCATCCGCTTCCTGCAACCATTGTTCCATCTCGCGTTCATTCATCCGTTTTCTTCTGCGTTAGCGATAAGCCACTCTGAATTGGGAGCGTTTTGGGGAAAAATGCCGGCATTCACCCACCAAACTCTCCAGGACCTCTATCCTATCCCAAAAGCAGGTTCTAGTACATATCTCCCCCTCTAAAATGCAATCTGTTTTACATATTCTTAGTGGTGCAGTGAGTATCCTTCGAGTAGTTTGGGATGCAGTCAAACCGGACTGAAGTGGAGCCCGGGGAATCCCACCAGATGCCCCGACAAGTGATTTGGAAAACATTTCCCCATTCATGACTTAATGGGAATACTAAGAAACGTTATCTATATTCTTAGATAATAACCTTAGTAGCGAACCAAAAACAACCTCCTTTTGGTAGACAGCCCCTATTTTCCAGTCTGTCAAGTACTCATTTCACTACTAGGTCCTGAACATGAACAAGCCCCACCTCATTCGCTTCCTCGTCTTCTTCACCATCCTGTTCGCCAGTTTTGGCCTCGCCCGGCCAGGCCAGACAAGCGACGCCATCAATGGCCTCCCCACCGTCACCATCACCGCCCCCACCTCTGGCGAAGTCATCAACACCGCCCACGTCGAAGTCACCTTTAGCCTCAGCGACTTCGTCGTTGGCCCCTGGGACACCCCCTACGTCGCCTTCTTCCTCGACGACAATCCGACGCCGTTTGACTTCTTCAACGGCAGCGATGGCGCCCAATTCGGTAACAAAACCGTCATAAGCGGCTTTGCCCCGACGCCCGCGGCCACCTGGTTGGACGACGACACCCTGCGCTTCAACGCCCTGCCCAACGGCTCGCATACCATTACGGCCCACCTGGCGGACGCGCAAGGCAATCTCCTCACCAACCCGGAAGCCAGCTTCACCGTCACTTTCACCATAGACCAGACGCCAGACAACGTAGAAATGCCCAACGCTTTGCTCTTCGTCAAAGAGCAATTCAACCCGGCCACGCCCCCGCCCAACGCCGCACCCGGCATGGGCCGCGTCTTCAATAACATGCCGCCCGCCGTCGGCGACCTTTACCTGCTCAGCCCGGCAACTCCTGATGGCACGCTATACCAACTCACAGACGTTGCCGCCAATGGCGGCGGCGTCGTTGACCCAGAAGTCTCCTACGATGGCGAGCGCGTTGTCTTTGCCATGCGCGCAACGTCCATGGAAACCTGGCACATCTGGGAAATGAACCTGGATGGGACCAACCTACGCCAGATCACGTTTGATCCCCCCTTTATGGCGGTCAATGATCAGGACCCAGAATATCTCCCCGACGGGCGCATCCTCTTCGTCAGCGACCGCCTGCAGCAGCGGGAGATGAAACCGTATGATCAGGCCATCACCACGCAGTTGTATGTCGTCAATCCCGACGGCAGCGATCTGCGCCAGCTCGATTACAACGCCAACTTTGGCATCAATCCCCAGGTCGCCACCGATGGCCGCATTCTCTTTGACCGTTGGGATCATCTTAACTTCATCCGCAACCTGTTCACACTCTGGCGCATGAACCAGGACGGCACGAACGGCTTCGTCAATTACGGCGGCGTCTCTCCGCGCTTCGACCAGCAGAATGGCGAGAACGCCAACGCCATCGAAAGCCGCGAACTCTCGACAGGGGAGATGGTAGGCATCTTCACCAACCGGGAATCCATGGCCGGCAAAATGGGCATTTTCGACGCACGCAGTTTTAACAACGAAAACCTCCCCTTCCCACTGATGGTCGGTCCCACAGGATTTTACCGCACGCCCTACCAGCTCACGAACGACGCGCTCATCTACAGCTACACGCCCAGCACCGATCCGCTGCACAACGGTTTTGGCCTGTACACCATGCAGTTAACGCCCGAGTCCGTGCTGGTGGACGACACGACCGTTTCCACGGCCCCCGGCCCCTTTACCAACAACTCTTTTCGCACCTACAACATCAACCTGGAAGAGGCGGGCCGGATTTATCTGGAAGTAAGCGGCATCGCCGACGACAATGGCTTCCTGTTGGCCGACCGCGCCTGGGTGCGGGTAGATGGCGTCGTTTACGACGGCGGCGAGCAGGATATTGAGCGGAAGCTGGATGGCGACCTCACTTTTGGCAAACCTTACAGCTATCGTATTGACATTGACCTGGCGGCCGGTCCGCACACCGTCAACATTGCCACGTTCGCCTGGCCCACCATCACCCACGTGCGCATCATGCGCGCTATTGCGGCGACGAACCACACTGTTTTCTATGACGATCCCACCACGAATGAGGTTTCCCCCATCCCGGTGCGCGTGCGCAACCTGCCTCCCACGTATCCCAGCCAGATCAACACGGACCTGAATTGGGGCACGGTGGTTGTGCGCGACATCAGCCTGCGCGGCGACTTCCGCCAGGCGAATTTCGATGACCCGGATGGCGATCCCTCCTATCCTTACCACATGGACCTGAACCAGATTCAAGGGTTGCGCGTCAAGCAGAATCTGTCGCGCCGCAGCGAGGCGCAGGATATGCTGGTGGGCGCGCCACTCTTTGACCCGGTGCGTGTGGTCGGTGTAGCAACGCCGAACGCTTCCGGGACGGTGGCTTTCAAGGTGCTTGCTAACGTAACTACAGCCTGGGACCTGATTGATGACGATGGCGGAGCGATTGCCCATGAGCGCGTTTGGAGTTGGGTGCAGCCGGGTGAAACACGCTCTTGCGGCGGTTGCCACGAGGGCGCATTCCCTTATGACGCGCGTCCTATTGGCCCGATACCATCCGCGCAGGATTTGCGGGAGCGGGGCGAGGTGTACAGTTTCGTGGACCAGGTATTGCCGATTTTCCAGCAACGGTGTGACAACTGCCACACGGGGCAGAATCCTGATGGCGACCTGGACCTGACGGGGGATCGTGCCACGTTTGACGCCCTCACGACTGTCGTCCCCGGTCGTATGCCGGAGCAGTATATTCTCCCCGGCGATGCCCGCTACAGTTTCCTCTACCAGCTTCTCAGTGGCAAGACGGACATCACGCCGCTTTACACCTTCCGCCTGAACCAGATCAACAACCAGGCAAACCATACCACGATGCTCTCCAGCAGCGAATTGTATGAGGTTGCGACCTGGCTGGACACGGGCGCGGGCTTTGCCTATTTGCCGGAGGGTGTGCATCAAGGTGTGCCTGAGGTGGTCAGTGTTTTGCCGGCAGACGGCACAAACGGCATCAAGCGAAACACAGGCGTCTCCGTCCATTTCAACGCCCCGATTGATCGGGCCACCATCAACAACAGCACCTTCGTCCTGCGGCGCAGCAACGGCAACATCGCCTATGGAACCTGGACCTGGGGCACAAACCAGGACGTTTACTTCCAACCCAACGGCAACCTCTCCTCCGGCAGCTACCAACTGACGATCAGCGGCCCCATTCTGGACATCCAGGATGGCGGACCGGGTACGGCATTGGGTGGCACTTTTACCAGTTCCTTCAACGTCGTCAGCGGATACGACAACAACACGCCGCAGACCGTGGCTTTGCTCCCCAGCGGCAATGACACCAACCCGTTCGAGCCGGTGACGGTGCGCTTCAACAAAGCGATCAATCCGGGCAGCGTCAATGAGCGTACGCTCACGGTCACGGATAGCCAGGGCTTCTACGTGGACGGACGCATCTACGTCAGCGCCAACGGGCTAGAGACAAAATTCTTCCCCTGGTCGTCCTTCACGGCAGGAGAAACGTACACGGTCCATCTGAACAACGGCATCTACGACCTGGCGGAAAACGACCTGAATCCGGTGAGCTATAGCTTCACGATTGCTACGCAGCCGACGGCCCAATATCACAGCCAGATTACTCAGATTCCAACGAACATCGATCCAAAGGGCATGGCGATCAATCAGGCGGGCACGGAAATCCTGGTTACCGGCAAATATGACAACAAAGTGACACGCTATGTCGTGGGCACTTGGGCGCAAATTGCCAATTACCCCGTGGCGGCGGGACCCTCTGAGGTGGCTTACGCCAAAGACGGGACAAAAGCGTATGTGCTGAACACGACGGCCAATAACGTGCAGATCCTTGATTTGGGCAGCGGCGCGATTCTGGCGACTATTGAGGCGGGGCTGGTTTCGCCGTTTCGATTGCTGGTGAACCATGCCGGCAATCGCCTCTACATCAGCGACATTGGCAACACAGGCTACATCCATGAAGTAGACGTGGTTGCCGGCAGCCCCACATTCGGCCAGTTGCTGCGCACGTTCGATTTAGGCAAAGTTCCCTCGCGGCCGGCCATCAGCGCCGACGATAAGACTATCTACTACGGCTCTCCCCTCGCCTTCAACATCTTCGACGTGGCCTCCGCCAGTGAAACGGCCAGCATCTACGTGCCGTATGGCACAGTCAGCCCCGTGGTTTTGTCACCCGATGGGGCTTTTGCCCTGGCTCCCGCTACCAGCGGCCAGGCGATGCGCTTCATTGACCTGTACCAGAATAAAGACCGGGGCGAGATTCGCCTGCCAGACGATCCGGACCACATGGTCCTCAGCGGCGATGGCCGCTTCCTGTACATGCTCATGCGCGAGTCGCAGACGTTGGCGGTGATGGACATGAAGACGTGGCAGGTGGTGGCGGATTTGCCGGCATCAGGGGATGAATCCTCCTATATGCAGGGTCTGGCAATCAGTCCGGACAGTCAGCTCATCTTCGCCGTCGAAGGCGGCCTGGCCTCAAACGTACTCGTCTACCACGTCGCCGATCCAAACGACGTGACACCGCCCACCGTGCTGGATCACGCGCCCGCGGCGGACAGTGTGGACCAGGCCGTGCATGTGCCGATCCGCGTTAACTTCTCCGAACCGATTGACCGCCTGACGCTGAACACAACGACATTCTCCGTCACGGACAGCAGCGGCGCGCCCGTGGCCGGGTCCATTCATGTCTCGCTGGACAGCAGCAGTGCGGACTTTATGCCGGCAAACTGGCTGACCACCAACGAGACATTCACCGTAAGCCTGAATGATGGCGTACACGATCAAGCCGGCAACAGCCTCGCGCCGCTCTCCTACGCCTTCACCACGGTTCCCACGCCCCAGACGCAGTATCACGGCCAGGTGGCCCAGATGTCTACGGACGTTGACCCGAAACGCATGGACATCAATGATGCCGGCACGGAAATCCTGGTCACGAACAAATACAACAACCTGCTCACCCGCTACGCCGTCGGTTCCTGGGAGCAAATTGGCGTGTACACCGTTCCCGGCGGCCCCAGCGACGTGCAGTACTCCAGCGACGGCTCCAAAGCCTACGTGTTGGGCAGCACGAACAAAAGCATCCAGATCGTAAACTTAAGCACGACGGACATCATCGCCTCGATCACCACGCCGATGCTGAATCCTGACCGTCTGCGCCTCAATCATGCCGGCACTCGCCTCTACGTCAGCGACACCGGCGGCACAGGCTACATCCACGAAATTGACGTCGTCATCGGCAGCCCCACATTCGGCCAGGTCGTGCGCACCTTCAACCTCGGGCGCATTCCCTCCCGCCCGGCCATCGGCGACGACGACACCACCCTCTACTTCGGCTCCCCCTTCGCCTTCAACATCTTCGACCTGAGCGGCGCCAACATCACCAACAGCATCTACCTCCCCTACGGCACGGTGGCTCCCGTTGCCCTGGCCCCCAGCGGCGATTTTGCGCTGGCGCCCTCCAGCAACTCGCTGGCGATGCGCCTGATCGACCTGCGTATTGAGCAGGATCGTGGCCCGATCTCCCTGCCCGACAACATCGATCACTTGACCATCGCCCCGGATGGACGCTACATCTACATCATCCTGCGCAACACACAGGGCATGGCCGTCCTGGACACAGCCTCCATGCAGATTGTGGACAACCTGCCCGGACTCGAAGCTGGCGTCGCGTTCGTCCAGAGCCTGGTGGTCAGCCCGGACAACCAGCAAATATACGCCGTCGCCGGTGGGCTGGCCGCGGACATTCTCGTTTTTGAAATGGCCGATCCGGAAGACGTGACGCCGCCCGTTCTTGACAGCGCGGAGCCGGCAAATGGCAGCAGCGATAATCCCGTGATCACCCCCATTCGCTTCTCGTTCTCCGAGACGCTGGATCGCCTGACCGTCACCACCGACACGATCAGCCTGACCAACGACGGCGGCGTGGCGGTTGATGGCAACTTCCACATCAGTCCGAATGGCATGTCTATCAGTTTTCTGCCGGCATCACTGCTCAACCCGGCGCAGACATATACCGTCTCACTCAGCAGCGACGTACGGGACGTGGCGGGCAACAGTCTGTCGCCCACGGCGTACAGCTTCAGCACGGCCGGGCCGGTGTCGCAACATCACAGCCAGGTGGCCGCCATCAACACGGATGCTGATCCGAAACGCATGGCCGTGAATCATGCCGGCACGGAAATCATCGTCGCCAACAAATTTAACGACCTGCTCATCCGCTACGCCATGGACACCTGGGAAGAATTAGGCCGTTACCCGGTCGGCCCCGATCCCTACGACGTGGCCTACTCCGCCGACGACACCCTGGTCTACGTCCTTAACTCCGGCGACAAAAGCGTGCAGTTCGTCAACCTCAGCGACGGAACCATCGCCGCCACCACCACCGGCTTCCTCAACCCGGAGCGCCTGACCCTGAACCACATCGGCACGCGCCTCTACGTTAACGACCTGAGCGAAGGCTCCATCAGAGAAATCGACGTCGAAACGGGCAGCCCCACATTCGGCCAGATCGTGCGCACCTTTACCCTCGGCAAGCCCCCCTCACGCCCGGCCATCAGCCCGGATGACCAACACCTCTACTTCGGCACGCCTCTCGGCTTCAATATCCTGGACATCAGTACAGGCAACGTTTTGAAGAATATCCCCCTGCCGTATGGCACCGTGAGTCCCGTGGTGATTTCGCCGGACGGAACATTCGCGCTGGCTCCATCGGGCAACACACTGGCGCTGCGCCTGATTGACCTCACCATTCACCAGGATCAGGGGGAAATCGCCTTGCCGGATAACCCAGACCACATGGCGCTCAGCCCCGATGGACGCTTCCTGTACATGGTGATGCGCACCAGCCAGGATATTGTCGTAATGGACATGGGAACGATGCAGATTGTGGCGGAATTGCCGGCAGAAGGCAACGGCATCACCTATCCGCAGAGCCTCGTCATCAGTCCAGACAGTCAATATATCTTCTTCGTGGCCGGCGGTCTGGCCTCCCAGGTACTCGTCTACCAACCCGGCGACATGGACGACATCACCCCGCCTACCGTCACCAACCTCTCCCCCGGAAACGCCACGGATGTGCCGATCCACGCCCCCATCAGCGCCAGCTTCTCCGAAGCACTGGATCGCCTCAGCATCAACAACAGCACCATCAGCATCGTTGATGGCAGCGGCGCGACGGTTGCCGGCAACTTCTACATCAACCCAAACAGCACGTCGGTTAGTTTCCTGCCCGCGACGCTGCTCGATCCGGCGCAGACATACACGGTCTCGCTGAGCAGCGGGCTGCACGATCTGGCGGGCAATAGCCTGACGCCGGCCTCTTTCAGCTTCAACACGGTCAACGGACCGCTGCCACAACACCACAGCCAGGTAGCCGCCTTGAACACCGATGCTGATCCGAAGCGCATGGCCGTGAATCATGCCGGCACGGAAATCATCATCGCCAGCAAATTCACCGACCAGCTCATCCGCTACGATCTGAACACCTGGCAAGAACTGGCCCGCTACCCGGTCGCCCTCGACCCCTACGACGTGGCCTACGCCGTCAATGATGCCCAGGTCTACGTCCTGAACACCGGCGACAAAAGCGTACAAGTCCTCAACCTCGGCGATGGCGCTATCCTGCACACCACCACCGGCTTTGTCAACCCGATCCGGTTGACCACGGACCACGGTGGCACGCGCCTCTACGTCACGGACACGGGCGCGAATGCCATTCACGAAATGGACGTGGCCGTGGGCAGCCCCACCTTCGGCCAGGTTCTGCGCACGTTCTCTTTCAGCAACGCGCCCAGTCGGCCCGTCGTCAGCCCCAATGACCAGTATCTCTACTTCGGCGCGCCGCTGACGTTCAATATCCTGTCACTGGCAACGGGCGCAGTGGTCACCAACATCGCGCTGCCCTATGGCACGGTGAATCCCGTGGTGGTGTCGGCGGACGGCTCTTTTGCCCTGGCTCCATCCAACAATACGCTGGCGCTGCGCCTGATTGACCTGACGACGCGCCAGGATCGGGGTGAAATCCCCTTGCCGGATAATCCGGACCACATGGCGCTCAGCCCGGATGGCCGTTATCTGTATATGGTGATGCGCACGACCCCGAACGCGATCACGGTGATGGATTTGGGGACGCTGGAGATCGTGACGCAAATGCCGGCGCAAGGCAATAACACCACCTTCGCCCAAAGCCTCGTCGTCAGCCCCGACAGCCAGTACGTCTTCTTCGTTGCCGGCAGTTTCGCCTCCCAGGTCCTCGTCTACCAACCCGGCGACATGAACGACATCACCCCGCCCACCATCACCGATCTGACGCCCGACAATGCCACGGAGGTGCCTGTCTACGTCCCCATCGGCGCCAGTTTCTCCGAAGCAATGGACCGCCTCAGCATCAACGAAAGCAGCGTCTGGCTCGCAAATGCCGGCACACCCCTCAACGGCACGCTCACCATCAGCCTTGACAACCAGCACGTCAACTTCACCCCCGCCGCGCTGCTGGACCCCGGCGTCACCCACACCCTCTACGCAGAGAACACGCTCACCGATCTTGCCGGCAACCCCCTCGGCCAGGGCCAGAGCAGCAGCTTCACCACCGCCGCCACACTCGACCCCGGTCCGCTCTACCAAATGAGCGCCACTTTCAGCAGCAACGGCAGCCGCGGCCTGGCCGTCTCCCCCGATGGCTCCCTGCTGGCCGTCGCCAATCGCTTCCAGAACTCCGTCAGCCTGCTCGACCCCCTCACCATGCAGAGCCTTCGCGTCGCCATTAACGTCTCTGACGGGCCGCGCGGCCTGTCGTTTAACAGCGACGGCAGCCGCCTCTACGTCGTCACCAACCCCGGCAACACCCTGGTAGAAATCAACGTCGCCACCGGCCAGGTCCTGCGCGCCATCCCCAACGTCCTCGCCAACGAGGAAGTCACCATCAGCTCCGACAATGCCTACGCCTACACCACGGGCTTCAACAACAGCGCCTTCAACGTCATCAATCTCGCCACGCAGCAGGTCACATCACCGCTGGGCGCGGTGGACAGACCGGGCCGCCCCGCCTACGCCCCCGATGGCACGCTCTATCTCCCCACAAATAACACCCTCTGGCGGCAAAATAGCAACGGCTCCTGGATGCCTATCCCCACCAACAGCAGCTATGTCGTTGACGTCGCCTTCTCCGCCGACGGGCGCTACGCCTTCCTCGCGGAAACATGGCGCGATGCCCTCCAGGTACTCGACCTGACGCAAGACCACGTCCTCACGGAAGTTCCGCTGGGCGACGAGCCGCGCCAGATGGCCCAATCCGGCGACCATCGCTATCTCTTCGTGACCAACAAAACGAGCGCCACCATCCAGATCGTAGATACCCTCACGCTGGAAATCGTGCGCGAGACGGAACTCCCCAACAGCCAGATGACGGCTGTTGCCTGGGACGACCTCGGACAACGCCTCTACGTTAGCGACATCGTCAGCAACGCCGTCTACGGCTTCTCCCTAAACACGGCTACTCCCCCTCCCACCATATTGGACAACACCTCTTATGGCGTCCAATACGGCCATTGGACCGGCGTATCCGACGCGAACGCCACCGGTGGCGGCTATCGAGCCACCTCCACCGCGGGCGAATGGATCACCTACAAAACCCCCGCCGTCACGGAATTCAGCCTGATAACCTATGTCGGGCCGGACCAAGGCTATCTCAACGTCAAGGTAGATAACGTTCTGATCAGCACCGTGGACCTGTACGCGCCCACGCCAGAATATCATAAGGTGTTCACATTCTCCCAACTGAATCTCGCCCAACACACCATTGCCCTCGTAGCCGTCGGCGCGAACAATCCCGCCTCCAGTGGCATGGAAGTGCGGATAGACGGCTTGATAGTCAACGGACAAACCATCAACGACACCAACCTGGGCATCACCTACCAATCATGGAGCGGTCTCAGCGCCGCCTGGGCCAGCAACAACGCCACGCACCTCGCCTCCACCCCCGGCAGCAGCATCACCTTTGCCGTCGAAGGCGACGCCTTCATCTGGCGCACCGCCCACTGCCCCTCCTGCGGCCAGGTCGAAGTCACGGTGGATGGCAACGTCTTTGCCACCATTGACCTCTACCATCCGTCCTGGCAAATCCAGTATGGTCAACTCATCAATGGACTGGGCAGCGGTTCTCATCAGGTGACGTTGACCATCCTCAGCAGCAAAAATCCCGCCTCCTCCGGCATGCTCGTCCTCATGGACGGCTACAGCCATCCCTGATACACCCTCGCTACAGGGCGACGCACTTGCGCAAAGCGCCGGTGCGTCGCCCCATTTGCCCCACTCTCCTGACATCCTCCCCCCGGCTGGTACTGCTCTCTCAGGGCGTAGTACACATTTCCCCCTACATAGTGAATCCCAGTTTACAAAATCCCTGTGCGGATCACGGTACCTTTCTTGTATTGCCGTAAGCAATCCTCCTGTAAACCGGAGTACCTGATTGCAAAAACGGCCACCTGGGTGAGAGAAAGTGACCATCGTCAGCATCCTTCCACAGCCAGGTCATGCACCAACCCATCTCCAATTTACCCAGGTCAACCAGAATGGCATCGATTCCGTGACGGCCTTAACTATCCTTCATTCACGCAGAGCCGTCTTCATCCTGAAATAGTCACCCTTCACCTCTCGGGAATTGAAACAATGCATAGGTATTTATTGCGAACCATCCTCTTTGTCGTCCTGGCCGCGACCTGCCTGGGATTGGCGCAATCCGCCGCGTCTCAGGATGCCGCGCCCGAAGTCTCTCCCGTTATCACCATCGTCTCTCCCACGTCGGGGCAAGTCATCGACACCGCCCACGTTGAAGTAAACTTCAGCGTCAGCAACTTCCTCATCGGTCCCTGGGACTTCCCCCATGTGGCCTTCTTCCTGGATGACAACCCCAAGCCGTTCACCTTTTACAATGGCAGCGATAACGCCGCGTTTGGCAACAGAACCGTTTTCAGCGGCTTTGCGCCCACGGCGGCGGCTACCTGGATCAACTACACGACCCTGCGCTTCAACAATCTCTCAAATGGCGCGCACACCGTCACCGCCAATCTGACCGACGCCCAGGGCAACCTGCTGCAAAACCCCAATGCCATCTTCACCGTCACTTTCACTGTAGACCAGTCCCCTGACAATGTTGCCCTCCCCAATGGCCTTGTCTTCGTCAAAGAACAGTTTAATCCGCCCGTTCCCCCGCCCAACGCGGCTCCGGGCATGGGGCGTGTCTTTAACAACAACCCGCCCGCTGTCGGCGATCTCTATCTGCTCACTCCAGTATCCGCCAATGGCACGCTGTATCAACTCACGGACGTGGCGGATTCCGGCGGCGGGGTCGTCGATCCGGAGGTTTCCTACGACGGGGAGCGCGTTTTGTTTTCCATGCGCCAATCCACCCTGGATAGCTGGCACATTTGGGAAATGAACCTGGATGGCAGCAATCTGCATCAGATCACGTTCGACCCGCCGCATCTGGTTGTCAATGACCAGGACCCGGAATATCTGCCGGACGGGCGCATCATCTTCGCCAGCGACCGTCTAAAACAGCGGGAGACAAAGCCGTATGATCAGGCCATCACCACGCAGTTGTACATCGTCCACGCTGATGGCAGCAACCTGCACCAGGTAGACTACAACGCCAACTTCGACATCAATCCGCAGGTTGCCCGTGATGGCCGCATTCTCTTCGACCGTTGGGACCATCTCCATTTTATGCGCAATATGTTTTCGCTCTGGCGCATGAATCAGGATGGTACGAACGGTTTCGTTAACTATGGCGGCGTTTCTCCCCGCTTCGACCAGCAGGGCGGCGAAAATGCCAATGCCCTTGAGAGTCGCGAACTTTCTACCGGTGAAATGGTGGGCATCTTCACCAACCGGGAATCGTTGGCGGGCAAGATGGGCATTTTTGATACGCGCAGCCCCAGCCAGGAAAATCTTCCCTTCCCGCTGATGATCGGTCCCGATGGGCTGTACCGCACGCCCTACCCCCTCACAGATAGCAAACTCATCTACGGCTACACCCCCAGCACCGACCCGCTGCACAACGGATTCGGCCTGTACACGATGCAGTTGACGCCCGAATACGTGTTGGTAGATGACACCACTGTTTCTACGGCGCCTGGTCCAGACGTCGATCCCGCTTTTCGCACCTACAACATCAATCTGGCGAATGCCGGACGCATCTACCTGGAAGTGAGTGGGGTAGCCGAGGACAATGGGGCGAATCCGCCGGATCGCGCCTGGGTATCGGTTGACGGCATCGTTTACGATGGCGGCTCACAGGATATTGAGCGAAAGCTAGATGGCTCTCTCACCTTTGGCGCACCATACAGCTATCGGGTCGATATTGATCTGCCGGCAGGCCAGCACACCATCAACATAGCCACGGACGCCACGCCCACGATCACCCATGTCCGCATTGTGCGCGCTATCACGGCTACGAATCACACCGTTCTCTACGATGACCCGAACACGAACGAAGTCTCCCCTATTCCCGTGCGCGTGCGCAATTTGCCCCCTGCTTACACCAGCCACACCAATCCCAGTCTGAACTGGGGGACAATTGTCGTGCGCGACATCAGTCTGCGCGGCGATTACCGCCAGGCCAACTATGAAGACGCGGGCGGCGATCCCGACTATCCTTATCACATGGACCTGAACCAGATTCAGGGGCTGCGTATCAAGCAGAGTTTGCCACGCCACAATGAAATGGAAGACATGCTGGTCGGGTCAACGTTTTTTGATCCCGTGCGTGTGGTGGGCGTGGCGACGGCTAATGAAACGGGCACGACGGCATTTCAGGTGCTTGCCGGCACGACGGTTGCCTGGGACCTGATCGATCTGAATGGCGCAGCGATGGCACACGAGCGTGTCTGGAGCTGGGTGCAACCGGGAGAGTCCCGTTCCTGTGATGGCTGCCATGTGGGTGCTTTCCCGTATGTCGAGCGTCCAATTGACGTAATCCCGCCCGCGCAGGATTTGCGGCAGCGGGGTGAAATATACAGCTTCGTGGACCAGGTGCTGCCCATCTTCCAGCAAAAATGCGCGGCCTGCCATACGGGGGGGAACCCGGACGGAAACCTGAACTTACAAGGAAATCGGGCGACCTTTGAGGCGCTAACCATCCTTGTACCGGAGCGCACACCAACACAGTATGTCAGCAATGGAGATGCGCGCTTCAGTTTCCTCTTCCAACTGCTGACAGGGGATACAGACACGAATCCGCTGTTTGCGCCGCGTCTACAGGAAGTGAACAACTCTTATGATCACACGACACTGCTCAACGGCAGTGAGTTGTATGAAGTCGCTACATGGATAGATGTGGGGGCGGGTTTTGCTTATTTGCCGCGTGGGGTAGCGATGGGGCCGCCACGTGTCGTGAGCGTGTTGCCGGCAAATGGCGCAACCAACATCAAGCGTAACACAGGCGTCGCCGTCCATTTCAGCGCCCCCATCGACCGGGCCACCGTAGATAGCTCCTCCTTCGTTCTGCAAAAGATCGGCGGCGATACCGTTTCCGGCACATGGGAATGGAACAACAACGACGACCTCTTCTTCCGCCCGGATAGCAATCTGTCCACAGGGGATTACCAGTTGACGATCTCCACCGCTGTACAAGACATCAAGGAGTTCACCACTGGGTTGGAATTGGCCGCGCCTTTTGTGAGTTCGTTTACCGTGGCATATGGCACAGACGAGACACCCCCAGAAACGGCGGAACTGCTCCCTGGCGGTGACAGCATCAATGCGTTCGCGCCGGTAACCGTGCGCTTTACGGAAGCCATTGCCCCAAGCAGCATCACGGACAACAGCCTGACGGTGACGGATGGCAACGGCTTCTTTGTGGATGGTCGCGTCTACGTCAGCGCCGACGGTCTGGAGTTGAACTGGTTCCCCTGGACGGCGTTTACGACAGGGGAGACGTATGAAGTAAGCTTGCGCAACGAAATTCATGATCTGGCCGGCAACAGCCTGACGCCGCTGAATTATTCGTTCACGATTGCCACGGCGTCAACGCCGCAGCACCATAGCCAGTTGGCGGCGCTGCCGACGAATCATGATCCGAAGCGGATGGCAGTGAATCATGCCGGCACGGAACTCCTCCTCGCCACCGACTACGACAACATCATCACCCGCTACGACATTGCCACCTGGCAGGTTCTGGACAATTACGACATTGGCCCGGGAACAGATCCCCGCGACGTCGTCTACGCCCCGGATGACCAGACCGCCTATGTCCTCAACCCAGGCAACAAGACCCTCAAATTCCTGGACATCAATGACGGCGTGGTACAGTCGGTGTCCGGTTTCCTGAACCCGGATCGTCTGCTCGTCAATCATGCCGGCACGCGCCTCTACGTCAGCGATATTGGCGGAGCCGGTTACATCCACGAAGTGGACATCGTCGTCGGCAGCCCCACCTACGGAACCATCATCAACTCATTCAACCTCGGGCGCACCCCCTCCCCCCCCGCCATCAGCCCCGACGACACCACCCTCTACTACGGCTCCAGCTTCGCCTTCAACATCTTTGACATCGCCTCCGGCAGCAACGTCAAAAGCATTTACATTCCCTACGGCACAGTTGGCGAAGTCGTCCTCACCCCCGACGGACGCGCCGCCCTCGCCCCATCCACCAGCAACCAATCCCTACGCTACATTGACCTGATCATAGGACAAGACCGCGGCGACATCCTTCTCCCCGACGACCCCGATCATCTTGCCCTCAACCCCGCCGGCACCTTCCTCTACCTGGTAAACCGCGGCACCCAGGCTATATCCGTCATGGATATGGCAACCTTGCAGGTGGTGGCCACCATGCCCACCCCCATCATCAACGGCACCTTTGTCCAGGACCTGGAAGTCAGCCCCAACAACAACACCATCTTCGCCGTGGCCGGCGGCATCGCCACGGAACTCACCGTCTACGCGCTCGGCGACCCCAACGACCATACGCCGCCTACGCGCACCGGCGTCGTGCCCCCGGCCAATGCCATAGACATTCCCGTCTATGCCCCCATCCGCGCCAGTTTCTCCGAGGCACTCGACCGCATCTCCGTCAACAACAGCACCGTCTGGCTCGAAGCCAATGACACCGCCATCGACGGCAACCTCGCACTCAGCCTGGATAACCGCACCGCATCTTTTGCTCCGGGCACACTGATGCAGACGGGGACGCTGCACACACTGCATCTGGATCAATCTCTAGCCGACCTGGCGGGCAACCCGCTGGGCGTGGACCAGGACACCACCTTCGTCACAGCCGCCACGCACGATCCCGGCACGCTGAGCCAACTGGATACACCCTTCTCCAGCAACGGCAGTCGCGGTCTGGCCATCTCCCCGGATGGCTCCCTGCTCGCCGTTTCCAATCGCTTCCAAAACAGCATCAGCCTGCTCGATCCGCAAACCATGCAGCCGGTGATGGACAGCATCGCCACCGGCAGTTCCGGGCCGCGCGGCCTCGCCTTCAACAGCGACGGCAGCCGCCTCTACGTCGTCCACAACTCCGGCAACACCCTGGTGGAAATCGACGTCGCCGGCGGACAAGTGCTGCGCACCATCGCCAACGTCGCGGGCAACGAGGAAGTCGTCATCAGCCCTGATGGTCTCACCGCGTACACCAGCGGCTACAACAGCCACATCTTCAACGAGATCGACCTGACAACCGGTCAGGTAACAACACCTCTGGGCCTCGTCTCCCGCGCCGGTCGTCCCGCCTACGCGCCCAACGGCACGCTCTACTTAACCACCAACGACACGCTCTGGCGGCAAAACAGCGACGGAACCTGGACAGCCATCCCCACGGGCAGCTCCTACACCATCGACGTAGGCTTCAGCGCCGACAGCCATTACGCCTTCCTGGCGGAAACCTGGCGCGATGCCCTCATGGTCGTGGACCTGACGACGGATACCGTGCTACTGGAAATCCCCCTCGACGATGAGCCACGCCAGATCGCGCAAAGCGCCGACTACCGCTACCTCTTCGTCACCAACAAAAGTGCCGGCACAATTCAAGTCGTAGACACCCTCACACTGGCAATCGTCGAAGAAGCAACACTCGCTGACTCGCAAATGATGGCCGCCGCCTGGGACAGCACGCACGCCCGCCTCTTCGTTAGCGACGTAAACACAAACCAGATTATCGGTTTCGAGATAGATTACGTTGCGCCGCCCCCGAACATCTACGACGACAGCAGCTACAACATCCAATACGGCGACTGGTACGGCGGCAACGACGCCAACGCCTACGGCGGCGGCTATCGTGCTTCGCAAACGGCAAACGAGTGGCTGGTGTACAAAACCGGCGTCACCAATGCGTTCAGCCTGCTCACCTATCGCGGACCCAACCAGGGCAAAGCGTACGTGATGGTCGATGGCGCTGTCGTCGGCGCCCTGGACCTCTACGCCGCCGCCCCCGCCTATGAAACGGAAACATTCAGCGACTTGAGCATGGCGCAGCACACCATCGTCATCATCGCCGCCGGGCAGAAAAACCCCAGTTCCAGCGGCTACGAGGCGCGGGTGGATGGCTTCGTCGTGAATGGACAAACGATTGACGACAGCTCGCTCAGCGTCATCGTCAAAGGCTGGAGCGGCCTGTCCGCTCCCTGGGCCAGCAACGGCGGCCTGCGCATGTCCACGTCACCCGGCAGCACGGCCACGTTCGTCGTCAACGGCGATAGCTTCACCTGGACCACCGTTCATTGCCCCATGTGCGGCAAAGCCAAGATCAGCGTCGATGGCGTGGATGTGTCCACACGCGACCTGTACAACGCCGCCTGGCAGGTGCAGCAGCAGGAAGCGTTCACCGGTCTGGGTCCCGGCAGCCACACAGTAACGATCACCATCCTCAGCAGCAAGAACCCGGCTTCCTCCGGCACGCTGGTGATTGTGGACAGCATCACCTACTAATCCCCCGAGGCAGGTGCGGCGCACTCTTCAAGTGTGCCGCACCGACACATCACGCAGTAGCTGGGCCACGGCCACGGCGGATTCCCAGCCGTGGCCGTGGTCTTCATAGCTCCACCAGGCGGACAGCACCGCCTGCGCCACGCCCCACCCCACGATTTTTTCCCGCGAAAAACCGAAAAACTCCGCCAGCAAGTCCACGCGCCGCGCCAGCACGCGCCGGGGCTGTGGATAGGCCAACAGCCGCGGCAACGGATTCCGCAGCAGCGCGCCCACCTCGTAAGCCGGCTCGCCGACCACGCCTTTGGGGTCCAGCGCCAGCCACGGCTGCCGCCGCGCCCGCAAGATGTTGTCATGATGCAAATCGCCATGCAGGAGAACAGGCAGGTCAGCAGCGACGGCCATTTCCGCGTACCAGGATTCGGCGAAGGCCACCAGGTCGGCGGGGAAAGGACCGGGGCCGCCGGCAAAGGTGTTTCGTAAACGCGCCAACCCCGCGCCCCACTTCATCGTGGTGGGAAAAGTATGGTCAGGGAGCGGCGGCTGCCACAACTGCCGCATCACGTCGGCGGCAATGCGCGTGGCGGCCTCGTCGTCCGTCACCCCGGTCAGTGGCGTGCCGGGGCGCAGTCGCTCCAACAACAGCACCCCCCAGTCGGTGTCCGCATCTAGCAGGCGCACGATGCCGCGCCCGCCGTAGCAGCGCAGGGCGGCGATCTCCGTGAACATTTCCGGATTGGGTGGGCCGGCTTTGAGGACGAGTTCCACGCCATCGGCGCGGCGGGCGGGGGCAACGTAGTTGTAAGAGAGGTTGGGGAACGGCGGGGCGATCTCCAGCGACCAGCGGCGGGCGCAGCGGGCCAGGAGCGCGGGCAGGTCGGCCAGCCAGGCCTCACCATGCGCGCCGTAGAGTTCGCGGATCGTGCGGCAGAATGACATGATGTTTCGTGCCTTGGCAGGGGGTATTGCGCCTCTGGACAAGGGGATGATCCCCCTCGCC